>NZ_RCYB01000106.1 GCF_004168205.1 Catenibacterium sp. co_0103
CTTGTCAGTATATACCATATGATTCTTACTGGAGAGACATTTAATCCTTCAGATTATGAATCATTTAGAAATCCTAAGCCACCTATAAAGCAACAAGTTTTAACAGAAGAATCAGCGATAGAGTTTCTTAAGAAATCAGGTTTTGACGTTTCTAAATTAACTAAACCATAATATTCAATTATTCTATTTTTTCTAAATTATTCAAACTTATTTTTAAGTTTGTCTTTTTTTATACGTTTTGATTGATTTTTGTTTCACACTTCTACTGTCGCAAATGCAGCAATAAATGCAGTAAATAAACCAGCAGCACCTAAATAATATGTTCTTATATATTCTCCTGCTTTTGCATCTGTTCCAAAAGTAGTAATAATCAAGAAACATACAACTGCAGTGACTGAAACAGCGTCTTCATCAATCTTATACTCTTTAGCCAAGTTCTTAGCTAATAGATAAACAATTAATAAAGCCATAATATTCATACCAGCGCTACCAATAGCACCAAGAACATTCACAATATCTAATCCCTGGAACCCAAACCATTTATCAAAATAGTTTCCTTTTCCTAAGAATACACTATTCAATAGTGTACATAATGAGCAGCCAATGATAATTGGCATAATAGTTACAAAAGCATTTCTAATAGCGGCTAAGTATTTATTCTTTGATAACACTTCCGCAAATGGCAGAATCTTATCTGCAATCTTATCCATTAAAGCGTTCATTTTATTTTTCTCCTTCTATTACATCTGTAAATCTCTTTGTAATGACTTGTGGTCTTGTAATAATAGAACCTACCACTACGCTATAACATCCTAGTTCTAATACACGTTTTGCTTTTTGAGGAGTATCGATATTTCCCTCTGCAATAACTGGATGTTTAACCTTTTTTAAGATGTCTCTTATGATTTTAAAATCATCCGCATTGATCTGATTCCCCTTGCTTTGGTTGGTGTAACCAACTAATGTCGTTCCAATGAAATCAAATCCTAATTCATCAGCATGTACTGCCTCTTCTACAGTACTGCAATCTGCCATGAATAATTGTTTAGGATGATTTTCTTTTACTTTCTTGAAGAAAGCATCTAAAGATATACACCCTGGACGCGTGCTTATTGTTCCATCCATCGCAATGATGTCACATCCCACCTGAACAAGATGATCTACATCTTCATAAGTTGGTGTAATATAAACATCACTGTCTTTATAGTCTCTTTTAATAATCCCAATAACAGGTAATGGAACTGCCTTCTTGATTGCTTCAATATCTTTAACAGAATTCGCACGAATTCCTTTTGCGCCACCCTGCATTGCAGCAACAGCCATGCGTGACATAATCAAAGAAGAATGAAGCGGTTCATCTTCCAAAGCCTGACAGGAAACTATTAAATGTTTTTTTATTTCCCCAACCATTCTATGTTCTCCTTTCATTACCAATCATAATCAGACTTCCTCATCACTTCAATGAATCTTGCGGGTTTGGAATCTACTTTCAAACAAATAAAAAAAGAACCTCATAACGAGATTCTTATAAGAAAGCGCTTTCATATCATCTAGAAGAACTTATATTCCTTTAATAGGGCTTCTAGATCAGAGCCCTCTATTCTTTTTAACAACTCTTTTAAGACAAGACGTTTTGTGAATGACTGACTTTCCATGAAAGTCTCATCACCATATAAAGATGAGAAGACACTTAAATAGTCTTCAATAGAATAACGATAAGCTGGAATACTTCTAGTAATATGTAATAAACTATACACTGCATTCATTGCGGTATGTACGAGATAATCTAAGCTTACTGGATATTATAAGGTAATGAGACACCTCCTCCTATATAGGCATAGTTTGTTCCATTGGTATGTGCTTCTAGATATTCTATAATAGGTACAATCACTGATTCATACACGCAATACTTAGGAGAAATCATACATTGTGTTGTCAATATATGCATATAACGATGTAATGTCACTTTAAAAGAATGAGCATCATTGACTTGAAATAAAGCATGCCAATAACAGTAGAAATCAGATTCCATAAAGTCCTGACTGAATACATCTTTAACCTGTTTATCTTCTAATTGTTCATCTGAAGTAAAGAAGAAATGAACAAATTCTGATATCAATTGGTCACCCTCAATTGTAAAATAAAACTGGAATTAAATTTTTATATATATTTACCATGTAAAAATTGATATCTTTTCTTAAAATAATTGTTTAACATAATTTTGCAGGCGATGTAGTATTCGTACAATCAAAATAGTTTCTTTAGTAATCTGATAAAATATAATGTAATTATCACATGTTAAAAATCGAAATCCACTATCAATATTATTTTCTAAATACCATACTGGTCCAAGTTGGGGATATTCCTTAAGTTCACTAATTTTATCGAGAATTCCTTTTACTGTTTTTTCTGCTGCAATCGGATTATTCAAATCATCATAGATATAATCATAAATTCTATCCAAATCTTTTCTTGATTTTGGTGAGTAAAATATTTTAATCATTATTGAATCTCTTTTCAAAATGTTTTAGCATTTCATCTTCATCAATCCACCCTTCTTCATTAGCAGAAACAACACTTTCATTTAACATGCTCATAAGTTTCATCTCAGCAACAAGTTTATCGTACTTCATTGCTTTTTCATACATTTCCTCCTGTTCATTGATATCCATAATGGTATAACAACCATGACCATTTTTTGTTAAATAAACAGGTGAACCAACAGATACTTTTTCTAGCACTTGATTATAATTTCTTAAATCTGAAATAGGTTTAATGACTGGCATAAAAATCACTCCTTACATCATTATTATACATATTTATTAAGAATTATTCAAAGTAATATTATTAGAAGAATTCTACTAATAATTGGTTTTCCATTCTTTTATCTAAATGAAAACGGCAGAAATGACTACATGAATAAGACTGCACGCAGGGTGATTGATTACTGTATCGATCATGATATTGGAACTCTTGTTGTGGGCTATAATGAAACATTTCAGAAGGATTAGAACATAGGCAAACTTTTGGGATAAGGATGTCATACCAGTCTATAAGAGTGATGATACTGAAAAATACCATTTCAGTGGAAAGAGAATAAATCGAGGACAGTATAGAACAGCTAGTGGACAAGTTCTGAACGCAGATGTAAATGGTACATTAAATATCCTGCGTAAAAGTAGCATTGTGGATGCAAATATTGTCTATACAGTAGAGACGAAATGGACACGCAATAAGAATACGGAGTATTAAGTTGAGGTAGTTCACAAGTAGAAAATGTCATGTCCCTGTTGACATAACATATAAGCGACTGCCTGTCGCACAAAAAAAAGAACCTCATAATGAGATTCTTATAAGAAAGTACTTTCATATTATCTAGAAGAACTTATATTCCTTTAATAGGGCTTCTAGATCAGATCCCTCTATTCTTTTTAATAACTCTTTTAAGACAAGACGTTTTGTGAATGACTGAGTTTCCATGAATGTCTCATCACCATATAAAGATGAGAAGACACTTAAATAGTCTTCAATAGAATAACGATAAGATGGAATACTTCTAGTGATATGTAATAAACTATACACTGCATTCATTGCGGTATGCACAAGATAATCTAAGCTTCCTGGATATTCATAAGGTAATGAAACTCCTTCACCTATATAAGCATAATTTAATCCATTGACGTGTGCTCCACAATGAGTACTAGTATGAGTGTAAGGAACGGTAGAAGCAGACATCAATGAGAGTTCATTGATTTTATTCTGTGGAATACCCAAGTGATAAAGCCATTCTGCACATATCTCATAGCCTTTACTTTCTAGCATAGACTTTTCTACATAATCACCTGTTTTCTCTGGATGTAATCCATGAAGTAGAATGACACATTCATTCTCTTTCTGGTTCTTATAGTAAGGCTGTCTTGGTATTGTCCAGTTGAGTTCCCAGGCTGATTCATTAATTGGAATCACACCACCTGTAATATCTTCACCAGAAAGTGGATCTATTTGAAGTATATTTCTTAGGTAATGGATGATTTTCTCATCATGAGTTGTAATGACTGCATGGGCTATAGAATCTTTACTTTGACTTGTATGAATAAATAGAAGATCCTGATTTGTCAGATCTATAGTTTCTTCCATACCTTCACTCTTAATTGTAAAAGCAGTGGCTTTATCGTCTTCTATTTCTATATGAGTCACTTCAGTATTGAAATGGAAGACTATATGATGTGCTTCTAGATATTCTATAATAGGTACAATCACTGATTCATACATGCAGTACTTAGGAGAAATCATGCTGTGCGAGGTCAATATATGCATATAGCGATGTAATGTTACTTTAAAAGAATAAGCATCATTGACTGGAAATAAAGCATGCCAACAATAGTAGAAATCAGATTCCATAAAGTCCTGACTGAATACATCTTTAACCTGTTTACCTTCTAATTGTTCATCTGAAGTAAAGAAGAAATGAACAAGTTCTGATATTAATTGATCACTTAATTGTATATTATGAATAGTCTTCATAGGTGCATCATGGTTTAAATAAGTCATTTCATCTAAAACAGTGAGTCCCTCTGTTTCTATAGAAGGTATAGAACGTAATATATCCCATAAATAAAGACTACGATTATCTACAAAGGAAAGATAAGACTCATAATGGTGAAATGAATCTACTGAATCTATAATATGAATATGTTCACCCTTTAATGAACCATCTCTCAATAAATAACAGGCAGTCACTAAGCTAGTAAAGTCACTTCCTAATATATATGCATTATGCGCATCAATGTTTTCTCTTTTTCTTGGCTTCACAAATAAATCCATGGCAATCCCCCCTATCCTCATAGTATAGAAAAAATAAAATATAAAAAAATAAACATCCCATACAAGATGTTTATTTTTTATACATTATAGTGTTTTTGTTTAAAAGGTTTCATAGCGTTTTAAGGCTGCTTTGATGTTTCCTTTGATTGCTTTATCTAGTTTACGGATAATAAGTTCTGGGTCCTGTCGCATATCATTATTGATCCACTCTAATGTAAGACCTACAAAAGAATACTTATAGAAATTCGCAAGGAACTCTTTGTCATCTTCTCTGACATTCATTCCTACAGCCTGTTCATCTACAACATCCTTTAATAACTTATATACAATTCTATAAAGATATGTTTCTACATGTTCACGACTAACAGAACGATAAACATTAGTGACAAATGGTTTGTTGTCTAAAATAGCACCAAAGAGTGCATAGAGACCTTCTTCCCATGTATTAGATGTTTTATGGCCCTGTAATACTTCTTCAGCATCCTGAATACATGACCATTCTACGAGATCATAAATATCCTGGAAATGATAATAGAAAGTCATACGGCTGATACCACAGTCTTCTGCAATATCATTAATAGTGATCTTATCAAGAGGCTTCTTTAATAATAAATGTTTCAATGACGCTTCAATAGCGCGTTTCGTAGTTTGTGACATTATGGCCCTCCTTATATTCACTATTATGCACGTTGTTTTTATATTTTACAACAAAAACGTATAGATGATATTGATGATTGGCATAGTAATAATACATAAAAGAACAGATAATGCGTTAATAACTGAACTTTCAAAAGCATGATTATCATATAATTGCGCAAACTGAGTCACAGTAGAAGCTGCAGGACCACTGGCTGCAAGTAATGAAATCATTAATACCTGTGATGCACTTGGGAATAGTTTTGTCACGCCTGTAAAAATAAAAACTAATAAAATAATTGCTGGGAATACAACTAAACGAAGGAAACATACGACATAAGCACGGACATTGGTAAAGACTTCCTTCATATTCATACCAGCAAGTAACATTCCTACTACAAACATAATTAATGGTCCCATTAAGCTGCCCATACCAGATACAGCACTCTGAAACATCGTAAGTAATTTAATCTGTAAGAAGAACATAATGATACCTGCTGCAATCGCAATCATGTTGATGTTCAATAAAATCTTCTTTAAATCAAAGTGTGTATCTTCACTAATAATGAGCTTACAATGTGTCCACAATAATAAAGTCTGTACAATCATCTGACTACTCCCACGGGCAAGCCTTTGGGGTTCTGATTGCCAAGTGTAGCTTGTAATCGTACATCATTTTCAGACTTTGGAGTTACAAGTGTAAATCTATTT
>NZ_RCYB01000107.1 GCF_004168205.1 Catenibacterium sp. co_0103
GGAGCCACAGTGTGACCCCCACAGATTTAAAGGTGCTGTTTCCAAGACCCCCAAATATTTAGAGCGAAGGTCTGACCCCCACAAAAATTAAAGACCCGACTAAATAGCTTTGTTTATCATCATAGATAATCATTTTGTTTTCTCCTTCATATTCATAGAGTGAAATATCAACACCATTTTTAAATGGCAAAGATAATGGAACATAGCTATTCTTTTGAATATCATAGAGAAAATAATTGACATGCTTATCATAGAAAGAATCTTCATTTTCATTTGTAATAAGAAGATATTGACTTGTAGAACTTGCAATTTTTATACGATAATTTTCTTCCTTTATTTCACAACTCTTTCTAGTGATATGATTAATGATTGTATTATCTACCAATTCAAACGCAGACGCAAATTCAGTAATACCATTCCATTTTTCAATCACCTTCTGCGTTGCACAATCAATCACAATCGTATAATCATCACCATAAGTAATAATATAATCATCACCATAAAATGAATGTTCATTTGATAAAGCATACCCACACATATCAGGTACAATCTTTTCTGTCTTATTGACTGTATCATAGATTGTCCAATACTCATCCTGCTTATTAATAAGTAGATGACGTCCATGAGGTGATAAGTATGGATTTACAGAGCGATGATCAGTGGTTATTGCTTCAATGTTTCCTGTCTTCATATTCAAGGCAATGATATCATTCTCTTTTGTACATAAATAGACAGTATTATTGAATGTACGATTAACACCATACTCTACATAACCTGAAAAATCATACATGAAAATATCATGATGATATTGCACATATTTAAAAGAGAATGGTTTCTTATAAACACCCTTATATGTACGTGGTTTTTGTTGTTTGATTTGATTATGATGCATAAGGTAGATATTTTTTATTTTATCATCCTTAGTATATGTATATCAGTATATGTATATCCAAAAGGAGCCTCACCCCCAGCTGATATCCTTAAAATCCACATTCTCAACAGGATGAATATCCTCTTTAGAAAAGTGATTTGTCAGCCATTCTGACATATCAGAATGAAATGCACTGACAGTTATCAAAGAAATACATACAATAACAGCTGTTAAAACCATAGAAAATGAATAATGTTTTTTCTTTTGTGTATATGTGATTTTCTTCCAATCTTCTGGCGTATGAATATCATCAAATTCCTTCCATTTATTCATCATCCTCACCCACTTTCTTCTTTAGTATCTCCCTTCCTCTTTTTAATCTTGATTTCACTGTATTGATATTCATCTTTAATATTTCTGAAATTTCATCTGTTTTATATCCTTCATAATAGTATAAATAAAGTACATTCTTATAACGCGTTGACATATCTAATATCACAGGAAGTAATACATAATCCTTCTTCTCATCTTGAATAAGCACATCTTCTATATTAATTGTCTTCTTATAGAAAACACGACGATAATCCTTACATGTATTGATTATGACACGAATCAGCCAGTGTTTTAGATAATCATGGTCTTCTATCATGCCATGCTTATAGAGTTTAATGAAAACTTCTTGAAAACAGTCTTTCGCATCATCACTATTTCTCAAATTCATGATACAAATGCGAGTCACCATATCCCCATAGGTATCAATTACATCTTCTATTGTCATGATATTTCCCTCCCTTCACTATTAATACGATGATTCCCTCCATTTGGTTGCACATATGTGCTGAAATATTTTACTTTAAGGTCTATAATAAAGTCTACAAGGAGGAGAGAATGTATGCCATGTACAACATTACTAGTAGGTAAGAATGCATCTTATGATGGTTCTACCTTAATCGCAAGAAATGATGATTCACAATCTACAAGATTTACACCAAAGAAACTTGCAGTGATTCATCCAGAACAACAAAATAGAGTTTATGAAACAGTGTTATCTCATTTAAAGATTCAATTACCTGATAATCCAATGAGATATACTGCGATGCCAAATGCCTTAAAAGGTGAAGGTATCTGGGCAGCAAGTGGAATTAATGAAGCAGAAGTCGCAATGACAGCGACAGAAACAATTACTTCTAATCCTCGTGTATTAGGGGCTGATCCACTTGTAGAATATGATGAAGAAACAAATACACCAGGTGGTATTGGTGAAGAAGATATTGTCTATCTTGTATTACCTTATATTCATAGTGCAAGAGAAGGTGTATTAAGACTTGGTTCATTACTAGAAAAGTATGGAACATATGAAATGAACGGAATTGCCTTCTCTGATCATGATGAAATCTGGTGGTTAGAAACTATTGGTGGTCACCATTGGATTGCAAGAAGAGTTCCTGATGATGCTTATGTTGTAATGCCTAACCAGTTAGGTATTGATACATTTGATTTAAAGGATGCTTTTACTACTAAAGAAAATCATTTATGTAGTGATGATTTAAAGGAATTTATTGAAAAGAATCATTTATGTTTAAATCTAGATGATTCATTTAATGCACGTTATGCATTTGGTTCACATGATGATTCAGATCATGTTTACAACACACCACGTGATTGGTTTATTAGACGTTATTTAAATCCACATACTTATAAATGGGATGGAGAAAATGCAGACTTTACACCATTTTCTGATGATATTCCTTGGATTATGGTACCTGAAAGAAAGATTACTGTTGAAGATGTAAAATATGCATTATCAACTCATTTCCAGAATACGCCTTATGATCCATATATTACACGTGGAGATTTATCTAATAAAGGTGCATTACGTCCTGTAGGAATCAATAGAAATGACTTCTTATCTGTATTACAGGTAAGACAGGGACAGGAACCTATTGAATGGTTCACATTTGGTTCAAATGTATTTAATACACTTGTTCCATTATATATTCATATTGATACTGTACCTGAATATTACAGTAATACAACAGGTGAAGTATCTACTGATAACTTCTATTGGGCCAATAGACTTATAGGAGCTATGGCTGATGCATGTGATAAACAGTCAGCCATCCATATTGAACGTTATCAAAGAGTGGTACAATCTCATTCACATCATATTATCCATACATATGATGAACTAATTGAAAATGAAACTGATGAAGCAAGAAAAACAGAATTAAGACATGAAGCCAATCAAAAAGCAGCTGATATGTTGAAGAAGGAAACTTCAAAAACATTACATCTTGTCTTAGATGAATTAAGTTTTACTATGAAGAATAAATTTGCCCGTTCTGATGCATAAGAAAAGAAGCCTCGGCTTCTTTTTTTAGTTATTTGAGGCTGAACACTTTTCAGCATCTATTGCTAGTACAACAAGTAATGCATAAAGCGCATCCTGGCTATTATGAACATCAATGACATAGACATCTGTAAAATGAAATAATTCTTTTGATATAGTCGCAATTTCATGATAAGAATCACTTATAGTATAATTCCAGTTCATGAAATCTCCATTAATAGACCAGTCATTAAATTCTAAGACATATTTAGGAAATAAGCTGATTTTCTTTTGGAATGAACCGATATAATGATCATCTATGTAGATACTAAATCTTGGCATGAATGTCAATATTTCTTCTTTAATGGTTGCTAGACAATGACCTGATGGGTCATATACGTCTAATTTATGACCCCATGAAAGACGACTGCTTACTGTATAGACAACCTGATCATATTCATCATAGATGTCATAACTATCCATCAAACTAAAGATCTTTTGTTTTAATATAAGTTTCATGTATCTCATCCTCTCTAGAATATAATTATATCATTTTCTTTTTGCTTAATACCATAAACAAGATAATCATTCCAATCTTTATGCCTATAAGGATAGGCTACATCTATTTTGATATAGGGATAGTTCTTATTTAAAATATCAACGATTGTATGAACTGCCCATCTTCCTGCTTGATCATTGTCTAATCTTAATAGGACTCTTTCTATTGGTTGATATTCTAAATGATAGAATAATGCACGATAATGAGAGACAGAATTAAGTGATAAATAATCATATTTCTTAAAGTTATTTGTAAGAGTCATTAGAGACATCATATCAATAATAGATTCAGTCACAATAAGCAGTGATGAGTTATGCGATATATAAAAACAATGGTTATAATCATTTCCTGCCTGCTCACGCATATAACGATTATTTATCACACTTCCCCTTTTACTTATGAATACTGGGTGACTTCCTTTATAAGATACAAAGACAAGATTATGGTGCACTGCTTCCTGGTAGAGATATTCATAATCAATAAAATAATCAATAATATTGAGATTAATGCCTCTTTCATATAAATAGTAATAGACCTTCTTATTATTAATGTCTTTACGTGGTAAATAGAGTTTTCTCTCTTGTCTTTTAATCTTTTTAAATTCATGATGAGGATTCTTATACATTCTCATTTCCAGATAAAGAATCGTATAGATAAAAGAATGAAATTCAGAATTCTTTTCTAAACCCAATGTCTGGCATAATGTAATCGTGTCTCCCCCAAATCCTTTTGAATACCAATAGAATCTATTGATATTTACTCTGATTTTTAATGAATCATGTTCCTCAAGATGATAGTAATTAAAACTCTCATAAACAAGAGTAAAGCCTAAATCTTCTACAAGAGAAAGCATACTATATTTCTTCACATGTTCTATACGGCTTTTTTTCATTGAGTGATCCTCCTCTATATAATATATTCCATATAATTTAGGAGAAATCACAAAAAAACAGTGGAATATCCACTGTTTAAACCAAACTGCTGATAAATACGAATATGACTGCAATAGGTAATATAATTGTAAGATAACCCTGCATCCAGTTCTGGATTTTAGGACCATCACCCATATTGGCTTCTGTTTGATAATTCTTGAATCCCCATCCTAAGCGAGATGTACAGAATAATAAATAAACAAAAGACCCAAGTGGTAAGAGAAGATTACTTACGATAAAGTCTTCTAGATCTAGTATTGTTGAACCACTGCCAAGAGGCTGCAAGAAGTTAAGGACATTAAATCCTAAAGCACAAGGTAATGAGAATACAGTAATAAGAATCAAATTAATGATTACTGATTTCTTTCTTGTGAAGTTACATAATTCCATTGTGCAGGCAATAATATTTTCAAATACTGCAATGACTGTAGATAATGATGCGAAAGCCATAAATAGGAAGAATAGAGCACCCCAAATTCTACCGCCTGTCATTGATAAAAAGACATTAGGTAAAGTAATAAAGATGAGACTTGGACCACTGTCAGGATTTACTCCAAATGAGAAACATGCTGGAAAGATGATAAGACCTGCCACAATAGCGACAAATGTATCTAACCCTGCAACATTCACTGCTTCCCCTAAAAGAGTTTTATCTTTCTTTAAATAGCTACCGAATATCGCCATTGAACCAATACCGATACTTAAAGTAAAGAAAGACTGGTTCATTGCCGCTACGATCACATTTAATAAGCCAATATGTTTGATTTTATTAAAGTCTGGATATAAATAGAATTTAACACCTGCCATCGCATTATCAAGTGTTAACCCATGTACTGCAAGAACTACAATGAGTCCAAGTAAGCCAATCATCATAACTTTTGTAATTCTTTCTACACCGTTCTGTAATCCCATTGAACATATTAACATACCAATAACAACAACTACTATCATCCAGAATATATTCTGAGATGGACTAGATAATACATTCTGGAAAACTGATGCAATCTGAGATGTTTTGACTCCTGTAAATCCACCAGTCAAGAACTTATAGAAATAATTCAACATCCATCCTGATACTGTAGTATAGTAGATCATTAAACAGAAGTTACCTAATAATCCGACATAACCATGCAAATGCCATTTCTGTCCTGATTTTTCTAAAGACTGATAAGCTTTAACTGGACTTTTTGCACTTGCACGTCCCACAGAGAATTCCATGCTTAGAATTGGAACACCAATAAGAAGCAAGAAAATCAAATAGAAGAAGACAAAGATTCCTCCACCATTTTGTCCTACAACATAAGGGAATCTCCATACATTTCCAATACCAATAGCACATCCTGCAGAAAGAAGCAGGAAGCCTATCCTTGATTTAAATTGTTCACGTTCTTTCATAATTTCCTCCATTTCCCCGCGCCTTCGTTGCGCGGACACAAATATATAACCAAACTCAAATCCCCCAAAACTCT
>NZ_RCYB01000108.1 GCF_004168205.1 Catenibacterium sp. co_0103
TTTTGGGTTTGGATATACGAAAAAGAGCTGTAACGCTCAAGGTAGTAGTAAATACTACCTATTCGTTACAGCCCCTTCTTAGAAAATGTTGAAATATAATAGACAAGCACAGATACTTGCACAAATTGGAGCAAGTACTGGTACCCATGCATAATCCCACTGAGAAGTTCCCTTGTTCTTGATTGGTAAGATTGCATGTAAGATTCTTGGGCCTAAGTCACGAGCTGGGTTTAAAGCTGGACCAGTAGGACCACCAAATGAAGCAACTAATGCCATAACTAATAAACCAACACCGATGAAACCAGCACCCTGATTACCATGTTCGAAAATTGGTGAATGAGTAATAGATAATGCACAGAAGAATAAGATAAATGATCCGAAGAATTCGTTTAAGAAACCATTGAGCTTATTGTTTGTTGCATCAGTAGTTGAGAATGTACCTAAGATTGCTTCAGGATTTTCTGTTGAATCATAATGAGGCTTGAAGCAAAGATAAACAATGAACTGACCTACGATAGCACCAGCAAACTGTACTAAGATGTAAGGTAATACTTCAGCTAATGGTACATCACCTACAACAGCAAGACCAATAGTGAATGCTGGGTTAATATGGTTACCAGAAATTTTACCAATCATAAGAGCTGGAATCATAACGGCCATACCATAACCGATTGCAATGACGATCCATCCACTGTGGCTTCCCTTTGTTCCCTTTAATTCCACGTTTGCTACTGAGCCGTTACCAATCATAACCATGATTGCAGTACCAAGGAACTCAGCAATGAGACGAGTAGTTAATGAAAATGTCATAATTGTCCCCCTATTTAATATTTAATTGTGTTTAATGACAAATGGATTATAAAACCTGTATTTCAATGTGTCAACATGTTTCTAAAATGTTAATGCTTACAATCGTTTTTTATGCATAGGTAGCACATTATTTTTATTTTTGGTATAATGCATAAAGGAGGTTATATTATGTTAGAGATTAATACAAAAGCACCTTCTTTTAATCTACCAGATGAAGAAGGCAATATGCATACTTTAGAAGAATATAGAGGTCATCGTGTGATTCTCTATTTCTATCCTAGAGATAATACACCTGGATGTTCTAAACAGGCATGTGGATTTAGAGACTTGTATCCTGAATTCTTAGAAAAGGATGCAGTGGTAATAGGAATCAGCAAGGATTCTGTAGCAAGTCATAAGAAGTTTAAAGAGAAATATGAATTGCCTTTTACTTTACTGTCTGACACAGAAAAGAAGACAATTATGGATTATGATGTATGGAAAGAAAAGAAGAATTATGGAAAGGTAAGTATGGGTGTTGTAAGAACAACTTACTTAATTAATGAAGAAGGAATCATCATTAAAGCCAAGGAAAAGGTAAAGACTACAGATAATCCTCAAGAGATGCTTGAGGCTTTATCATGAAGATTATTATGAGTCCTGCTAAGAAGATGAGAAGCGACGAGGATGCATCTATCACTCCTACTACACCTTGTTTTCTTAATGAGTCTTGTATATTAGAAGAAAAGCTTAAGAGTATGCCCTATGATGAGTTAAGAAGATTGTGGAAAACTAATGAATCATTAACACATCAATGTTTTGAAGAGTTACAGGAGCGTCAGTTCAAACCACTGACATGTGCAATTCATGCCTATGATGGGATTGCGTTTAAATATCTTCATCCTTTTTCTATGAGTGATAGTGAAAGAGATTATTTAAACAAGCATTTACGTATTTTATCGGGGTTGTATGGGGTTTTGACTCCTACTGATGGAATTGTACCCTATCGTTTAGAAATGGGCGTTAAATCGCTTAATTTGTATGATTTTTGGGGCAGTAAGATTTATGAATCACTTGATGATCATGTGATTATTAATCTTGCATCTAAGGAATATTCTAAATGTATTACTGATTATTTAAAGAAAGATGATCAATGTATAGAAATACAGTTTCTAAGAAATATTAAAGGAGTACTCAAGCAGCAGGCAACATATGCGAAGATGGCTAGAGGAGCGATGATCTCTTATATGGCTAAAGAAAAGATAGAAAATATAAAGGACTTAAAGAAGTTTAATGATTTAGATTTTGTATTTGATGAAAAGCTGTCTAATGATCATTGTTTTGTATTTGTACAAGGGAGAAATGAAAATGAATAAGTTTTTAAAAGGTTTTGTATGTGCACTTCTTGTATTAAGTACTGGATGTGCTAAAGAAGAGAAGAAAGAAACACCAAAGAAGACTAAGAAAAAGACAGAAGAAACAGCGCAGGTGACTCATACTGATATTACTATGTCTTTTGTAGGTGATATGACTTTAGGTAATTATGCAGGCCAGGCATATGATGGGTCTTTTGATCAGGAATATGCGAAACAGGGTAATAATCCTGATTATTTCTTAAAGAATGTCAAGAGTGTTTTTGAACAGGACGATTTAACTATTGCGAATCTAGAAGGTCCTTTAACCGATGAAGAGAGTCATGTTATTAAGTCATTCCCTTTTAAAGGTAAAAAGGAATATGCAAAGATTTTAACTAATAGTAGTGTTGAAGCTGTGACAGTCGCAAATAACCATTCTATGGACCGTTATCAAAAAGGAATGGATGATACTAAAGCAACTCTAGATGAGTATGGTGTAGGCTATTTTGGATATTCAAAAAGCTATATTAAGGAAGTAAAGGGTATTAAGTTTGGTTTTCTTGGTTATGCATTTCCTAATGCTGTATCAGATGATATGAAGAATACGATTACTGAATTAAAGAAAAAGACTGATTTTGTGATTGTTTATTATCATTGGGGTATTGAAAGAAACTATAGTCCTACTCAGGGGCAGAGAGATTTAGCACATGCAACTATTGATGCAGGGGCGAATATGGTCGTAGGTAGTCATCCTCATGTATTAGAAGGGATTGAAACATATAAGGATTCCCCTATTGTTTATAGTTTAAGTAACTTCTGTTTTGGTGGTAATAGAAATCCAAGTGATAAAGATTCTATGATTTACCAGCAGACATTCCACTTTACTAATAAAAAGATCACGAGTATGGAACATAAGATTATTCCATGTATGATTTCTTCTGTAAAGTATCGTAATAACTATCAGCCTATTATTGCCACTGGACAGGATGCAGAGCGTATCTTAAAGAAAGTTAATACAATACAGTAAAAACTGGACTGCGGTCCAGTTTTTAGATGAAATCTAATAAATCTAATCTATGATCTTCATATGTACGAAGATAGTTAAATATTTCTTCATGTTCATGCATGATACCATTTTCTTCACACACTTGATGGAATATACGCATCAACTGCTTATTTTGTGGACTAGAGAGAATATAGCTATTTCCATACTTATGGATATACTTTTCTTTCAGTCCTGGAAAGTGTTGATCTAGCTTAGAATAGAAAAATTCTCTATTGCCTTCTCTTAAGGTAACACCCATACCAAAGCATATAATTCCTTTCACATAAGCCTTAATACAGTAATCAAGTATCCCTCTTAAGTTTTCTTCATTATCATTGATAAACGGAAGAATAGGTGTCAACCAAACAATAGTAGGTATACCTTCTTTTTGAAGAGTGAGTAATGTTTCAAAACGTTCTTTAGTTGTTGAAACATTAGGTTCTAGCTTTTTACATAGTTTTTCATTATAAGTAGTGAGAGTCATCTGAATGACACATTTAGAATGTGTCTGAATGGATTTCAGTATATCCAAGTTTCTTAATACACGTGATGATTTAGTAATGAGCGTAACTCCAAAACCATTTCTATCAATGATTTCTAATGCGCCTCTTGTATACAACAATTGATCTTCTAAGGGAATATAAGGGTCCGTCATAGCCCCCATGCCAATCATACAGGGTTTTCGTTTCTTTTTCAAAGAAGCACCTAAGAGTTCTAATGCATTCTCTTTAACTTCTATATCTTCAAACAAGTGATCCATATGATAGCAGTCACTTCTAGAATCACAATAGATGCATCCATGCAGACATCCTCTATAGAGGTTCATTCCATTGCTGGAAGATAATATACCTTTAACCTTTTTATAATGCATATTACTCCTTTTCTAAGCAAATACGACAATTTGTATAATGAATTTCTTTTAAAAAAATCATATAATAATGTCGGAAAGAGATTTCCCACTCTTTTCTACCCTTCGAGGTCAGCAACCATTCCCTTCTTAGCTGACCTTTTTATTTATTATTTACATAAAATTGGTTTATTCATTACCTTATATCAATATAATACAAGTGATGAAGATATGTGATCCCCACCATATTCTACATATATCCGCTTCATCAATTACCAGCTATGCTGGTTTTTTTATATATTCTTCTATCTTTTCTTTATTTAATGATTCACCAATGACAATAATGATTTCCTGACCTTTCGCAATTGTTTCAGTAGTAATCTGATCTTTTGACGCATTAAGTTCTATCCATTGATCATTTTCTGGTATAAAGCCTTTGATTCTAAATACTTTGCCACACTCAGAATCATTAAAAATAGATTGAGTTGCATGAATCAACTCTTCTTTAGTAATTGCTTGATTCATAAAAAACATAGTAGAGAAAGCTTCTTCTTTCTTAAAGAACATCTTAATAAAGCCTTCTAATTCATAACCAGAATGAAGAATAGAATTAAAGTCATCATTATTGAGTGTTTCTAAATCAAGGCAGTCTTCTTTATTAAATCTTCTTTTACATTTAATTAGAGACATTGTGTTATTTAAGTGTGTGATTGTGTTATTGATTTCTTCTTCTGTGGCTTCACTAGAGCGACTGAGAATGATTTTACCAGCATCTGCAACCTGACAGCCTAGTAAGTAATCTGATTGCTTAGAAAGGTTATTTTCTAGCTTAGAATTCACTAAAGCAATCACATTACCAATCTCATACCATTTATCTAATGGTTCTTCATGAAGTACATCAAAGAACTCATCGACATCATAAATACCTGATGGTTCTACTAGTATCCTATCAAAACCTCTCATACCCATAGAAATGAGTTTTGTCTTAAAACGGCGTCTATGACAGTCTAAATCTCCTCCACCAACAACCATTTCTAGTTCACATTGGTCACCTAATTCTTCTTCTAATACCATCATATCTACATTAATCGCACCAAAATCATTTTCCAATATTGCGATATGCAGTCCTTGATCAATTAAATACTTCGCATATTTCTTAATAAATGTTGTTTTACCTGATCCTAAAAAACCTGTAATTAAATCTACTTGTACCATAAGTTCACCTCTTGATTTTATTATATGTTGATATAATATTTTGTCAAACAGTTCACATTAGTCACATATAATAGACATAGAATACTCTTTAGAAAGTATGTGTGAATTATGTCAAACCATGGACTTAACATGCCTATATGTTTGTGTTAGGATTCAGATTAAAGGGGGCAGTGATTATGTGTACTGCTGCATGTTTTAAAGATAAGGATTGTTATTTTGGAAAAAATCTAGATTATGCGTTTTCTTATGGTGAACAGATTGTTGTAACACCTAGAAATTTTGAGTATGGTTTTAGATATACAGATGAACCATCTTACAAATATGCCATCATTGGAATGGCTCATGTCAGCGATGGATATCCATTATATTATGATGCAATGAATGAAAAAGGATTAGGTATGGCTGGACTCAACTTTGTAGGAAATGCCTATTTTAATCCTGTAGTTAAGAATAAGACAAATGTTTGTTCTTTTGAGTTTATTCCTTGGATCTTATGTCAATGTGAAACTGTTGAGGAAGCCATTCATCTTATTAATGAAATGAATTTATGTGATACACCTTTTAGTGCATTATTCCCACCTGCTTCACTTCATTATATGATCAGTGACTCAAATAAGACTATTACTGTAGAAGTGTGAAATAAAAATCAATCAAAACGTATAAAAAAGACAAACTTAAAAATAAGTTTGAATAATTTAGAAAAAATAGAATAATTGAATATTATGGTTTAGTTAATTTAGAAACGTCAAAACCTGATTTCTTAAGAAACTCTATCGCTGATTCTTCTGTTAAAACTTGTTGCTTTATAGGTGGCTTAGGATTTTTAAATGATTCATAATCTGAAGGATTAAATGTCTCTCCAGTAAGAATCATATGGTATATACTGACAAGCATCATTCTT
>NZ_RCYB01000109.1 GCF_004168205.1 Catenibacterium sp. co_0103
TTATGAATAGAATTCACAAAGGTTTTGGTTTAGTTGGTCGTGATCAATGGTTTCCAAATTAATAGATAACAACTAACCTTATCTACTGAAAACTTAATTTACAGGAAATAAGAATTTACACAAGATTCTTGAGACTATCTGATGTTCAAGCAAAATCATATATAATAAGGAGTCTGTAAATGCAAAAATTATATTTCAAATCATTTATCATCGCTTTTATCGTATTTATTTTTGGGGTTAATTCTTTGTCAAATGTAGATGCTATATCCAAAAATAATCCATCAAATTTAGATAATCAAGTTGTGTATGTTAATGGTTCACATTATAGTGTTTCTGTTGATCATAAAGGTATCAATACAATTTCATCAGTAACTGATGAAAAAGGTACAACCACTATGGCTATCTTTGATAAAGAAACAAATAAACTAACTATCAACGGAAATGAAATTCAAATAGAAGAATATAAAAATTCTATAACAAGTTTTTCAAGAGCTAGTAATAAAGTGCTAAAAAGAAAAACGTATACTATTCCTGGCAGTGCAACATCTACAGCTGCTGCCTTGATAGCTGGTTTAGCAGCCATTAGTAACTTTCCATTTGCTGCGGCTGTAGTAAGTGCCTTTATTTCTGGTAGTTTATGGGGAAAATCTATTAAAATCATCATTACCGACTATCGTTCTGGTTCTAGGTACAAATCAGGATCTCATAAAGGGAAATACAAATATTGGACTAATGTTTTAGTGAAATGTGGAAGTGCCACTATTTTGAATCAAAATCATTCTGTATGTTATAAATAAGGGGATATTTATGTTGAAAAAATATCTAAGAAAAAGAAATTATCCATTTGTAGTATTTTTTGCTTTACCAGAAAATTGTTTGGATTTACTAACTTTTATTCTTTTTGCAGTATATTGCATATTAAAATATATTTTCGTATTACCACCATGGTGTGATTTATTCATTGTGATTATATTTTCTATATTTACTTTGATTTTTAAACGATATAATGTAGATAACCAATATAGATATTCTATCAAACATTCAATGAGTTTTTCGATATTTTTTGGCATTTGGTTTTTATTGGAAATATTATCCTTAGTTTGATAATAGAATATTTAAAATTTAAACGTATATAAGGCAATCAATAAAATGATTCTTTAAAGAATCATAATAAAACAAGAATAACTCCCTCTTTACGACGAATTACTCAGATGTAAAATCTCCTTTTTCTTGCATTTTATAATAATTATGTTATAATCAATTTTGCCATTACAATAAACATGTCTGAACCATGTCAGGACCGGAAGGTAGCAGCATTAAGGGCCTCTGTTTGTGTGTAATGGCACTTTTTTTATATAAAAAGGAGTCATAGGATGAATGATGAAGAATATATGGCTGAAGCATTAAAAGAAGCAGAAATCGCAATGAGTGAAGATGAAGTACCTATTGGATGTATTATTGTCTATGAAGGACAAATCATTGCACGTACACATAATCAAAAGGAAACCTTAAAGAAGGCTACAGGACATGCTGAAATATTAGCTATTAATCAAGCAAGTGAGTATCTTGATTTATGGCATTTAGATGGCTGTACAATGTATGTAACATTAGAACCATGTATGATGTGTACAGGGGCTATTATACAAAGTCGTATCAGTCGTTTAGTGATTGGTACGAATGTCAGTAGATGGCCAGGTTTTATAGAGTTAATAGAGAATAACCCTGTAAATCATCATCCTGATGTACAACAGGGGATTTTAAAGGAACAGTGTGCTACAATAGTATCAGAGTTCTTTAAACGTAAAAGGAGGAAGTAAATTATGGATTCTTATTATAGTAATAAGATGAGTTATGGTGAGTTCTTTGGTTCAGTTATGAAATGGATGGCTATGGCTTTAGGAATCACTACAATCACTTCATTTCTATTCTCATTCTTACATCTTGAACTGATATTGGGTGCGTCTTATTTCATCTTTATGATTGTATGTTCGGTTATAGAAATAGGATTAGTAATAATGCTAAGTAAAACAGTCAAAGATATGGCTATAGAGAAGGCTAAGACATATTATGTTGCTTATTCAGTAATTAATGGGATTGTGCTTTCTATGTGGTTGAATTATGTTGTACCAGGTGTAGCAGTACTTGCTTTTGCGGTGACAGCTGTTTATTTTGGTTTACTCTATACAGTGACACAGCATACTAATAATAATTTCATTGGTATAGGAAAAGTCTGTTTAATGGCTTTACCAGTTCTTATGATTGCGTATATCTTATTGATCTTTATTTCGGCGCCAGGTCTTTATTATCTAGTCGTATTCCTTGATCTTGCAGTCTTTACTGGACTTACTCTTTATGATTTTAAGCATATCGAATATGCTTATGAAGTTGCACCACAGGAAGCATTAAAAGGTGTGGCATTGCTTTGTGCATTACAGCTCTATATGGATTTCATCAACATTTTTATTGATATATTGATGTTAGTAAGTGATAATAATTAAGGTGCTAAGGCACCTTTTTTTATGTATAATAAGGAAAGGAGTTGATGACTATGGCATATAAATCATTATATAGAACATACCGTCCACAGACATTTAAAGATGTAGCTGGACAGGAAGCAATTATTACTACATTAAAGCATGCAATAGATGAAAAGAAGATTGCGCATGCATATTTATTTTGTGGTCCACGTGGAACAGGAAAGACAACTGTCGCAAAGCTATTAGCTAAGGCAGTTAATTGTACTGGTGATCCTAAACCATGTGGTGAATGTGAGAATTGTAAACAGATTGAAAATGGAACACATCCAGATGTTATTGAAATAGATGCTGCCAGCAATAATGGGGTAGAAGAAGTAAGAAGTCTGATTGATAAGGTGAAATATGCACCGACACAGGGACAATATAAAGTCTATATCATCGATGAAGTACATATGATGTCACCTGGCGCTTTTAATGCATTATTAAAGACATTAGAAGAACCACCAGCACATGTCATCTTTATTCTTGCGACAACAGAACCACATAAGATCTTACCTACTATTATTTCTAGATGTCAGAGATTTGATTTTACACGACTCACTGACCAGGAAATGGTACAAAGAATGCAGTATGTCTTAAAAGAGGAAGGTAAGACATATGATGATGGATCCTTAGAATTAATTGCTAGACTTGCGAATGGTGGGATGAGAGATGCATTATCTATCCTTGAACAATGTCTTGCCTATAATGATGATCATTTAAGCATTAACGATATTCATACTATTTATGGTATTGTATCCATGGATGATAAGACAAACTTATTGAAGGTTTTATTATCTAAGAATATGTCTGAATCTTTAAAGATATTAGATAAGATGGATAAGAGTGGTATCGATATTAAGAGATTAACATTTGATTTAATTGATATATTAAAAGACATAGTTATTTATAGGAATACAAAAGATACTTCTATTATGTCAGTCATGACACAAAAAGACTTAGAAAACATTGTGCCTTATATTTCAAGTGATGAATGTTTTAACTTTATTGATATATTGATGGATGCAAGTGAGAAGTACATCAGAGCGACTGATCCACATATTTATTTTGAACTTGCATTATTAAGATTATGTAATCAAGAACATGCAGCAAGTCAGAAGATAGAATATACACCTATTAAAGAAGAACCTGTAAAACCTGTAGAAGTAAAGAAGGTTGAAGTTAAAGAAGAACCAGTCGAAGAAATCATGGAAGAACCTGTCTTTGAATCAATTGAAGAAGAGATAGTTGAACCAGCTATTGAAAAGAAGGTTGAACAACCAGTACCTCAATTCAATTATGAAAAGCAAGAAGAACCAGAAACATATGCATCAGATGATAATATCGAAGTAGATCAAAGTGATATATTAAATATTCTTGTGCAGGCTGATCGTAAGATCTTAAATGAAGTTCAGGAGAAGTGGCCAGTGATTAGACGTTATATGGCTAATATGAATACAGCTAAAGCAGCAAGTATGTTATCTCAGGGTCGTCCAGCTGCAGCAAGTCGAGATGGTTTAATTATTGAGTTTGATTTAATGCCTGATGTGAATGCAGCTAACTATTATAAGAATTATAAACAGTTATCATCTTTAATTAAGGATGTATTAGGACATGAATATAAATTCATTGGTATGCAGCATGATGCATGGTTAGAGATGAGACAACATTATATTCAGCTTGCAAGAAGCAAACAGCTTCCTCAGGCGAGACCAATCACATTAAAACATATTGATGGATATGATTTAAAAAGAGTAGATTTGAATGACGCACAGAAGTATGCTTTAGATATGTTTGGTGAAGATATTGTAGAATTTAAGGAGGATTAAAAATGGATTTCAATTCGCTTTTAGAAACCGCAAAGAAAATGGGTGAAACAGCCTCAAATCAACAAAAAGAATTAGAAAACAAGAGTTTTAGTTTTTCTTGTCAGAATAATTTGATAACAGGTAAAATCAATGGTAAGTATCAGATTACTGAATTACATATCAGTCAGGATTTGATGGATGATAAAGATATGTTAGAAGACTTGATGATGATTGCGATTAATCAGGGAATCAGTCAGGTAGAAAAGGAGAAAGAAGACAATATGAAATCCCTCACTGGTGGATTAGATTTATCTTCTTTTATGTAATATGGAATATCCAAAGAGTTTTGAAGAGTTAATGACATGTTTTAAAATGTTGCCAGGCATTGGAAACAAAGGTGCTGAAAGAATGGCTTATGCGATTTATGATATGTCAGAAGAAGATGTAAAAAGATTCTCACAGGCACTGAGTTCATTTAAAGAAAATGTTCATACTTGTCCTATATGTGGAAATTTAAGTGAAGGTGATAAGTGTGAGATATGTGCCGATCACGAAAGAGATCAATCTACAATATGTGTTGTAGAATCTCCTAAGGATGTCTTTGCGATGGAAAAGATGAAAGAGTACCATGGCTTATATCATGTGTTAGGTGGTACAATTTCTATTATGGATGGCAAGACTATGGATGATTTGAACATCATGAGTTTATTTGATCGTATTACTCCTGATACAAAAGAAGTAATTATTGCGACAAATGCGACAAGAGAAGGGGAAACAACTGCACTCTTCCTTGCAAAGCTATTAGATAAAAAAGGTATTAACACAACACGTATTGCGCATGGTTTACCAATTGGAAGTTCTCTTGACTATGCAGACGAACTCACATTATTAAAATCATTTGAGGGTAGAAAGAAAGTTTAAGCAAGAGGGCTATAATGTATTTTTATAGCCCTTTTATATTGAGGATAAGACAATGAAAGCTTATATTAAAGTAAAAAAGGATCGTAATTCTGGACTTATAGTAGGGCATAGTCAAAATATGCAGAAAGCTATCTCTGGATTCAATGAATTAGGATGCGAAGTTGTGCCTTATTATTCATTAGATGATGTCTATGATCAAATTACAAGAGAAGATATCGTAGTAGACTATATTGTACAATGTGAAAATGTATTTAAGAAGTTTGGAATCACACATCCTCATGTAGATGATTATCCAGAGTATCTAAAAGAATTTCTAGGAAGAAAAATATGGAAAGATACAATGAATTCTATTTCTTCAGACGAAAGGAAATGGTCAGCAGGCTGGTTTGTGAAACCAGTTGATAGTAAAGTATTTACTGGTAAAGTGATATCAAGTATTAAGGATTTAATAGGCTGTGGGGCTTATAATGATAATCTTGAAGTTCTCTGTAGTGAAGCTGTTGAGTTCATGCGTGAGTGGCGGTGCTTTGTATATTATGATGAAATTATAGATGTGCGTCCTTATAAAGGTGATTGGCATTATAACTATAATCCTGATGTACTTGACCAGATCATGAATCAATTTACACAATGGGATGAAAGACCTATGGCATGTTCTATTGATATAGGTGTTACTAAAGATGGAAGAACCTTATTAATAGAATGTAATGATGCCTATTCTTTAGGGGCATATGGATTAGAAGACTATAAATATGCAAAACTGTTATCAGCAAGATGGTCACAGTTATTAAATAGAGAAGATGTCTTTGATTATCGGTAATTTAAAATAACTAGGGGTTTCCTAAATTTTAATTATCACGCAGTAAGGGGTGAATCTCACCCCTTATTTCTT
>NZ_RCYB01000110.1 GCF_004168205.1 Catenibacterium sp. co_0103
TATTGTTGGAATATTTCTGAGTGAACTGATAAAGAGAAGCTTTCTTAGGCTTTAATACTTTGTTTGACATATGATTATACCTCCATCTAATTTCTAATCTAATTATAGAACAGATGGGAAATTCATGTGTCCGGTTCAGCTTCATGAACGCCGTTTAATCGGTGCTTATGAAATTTAATTTTCACTAACCTGTGGTTTGTGGGTATTCAAATTAGATAATTATTTTTTGAAAGGATGTGTTTTTCATGAATTATATTTTAAAACAGTATGATAATGATTTATTGTATTTTTAATACAAAAATACAAATGATGGATTAGAAGTTTTAATTAATACTGTTAATCAAAATTTACAATATCTTTTACCATTAGACTTAGAATTAAGCAATGAAGGATTAAAAAAATGGCTTCAAAAAAGGACGATTCCTAGAAATAGACCCTATGTTTCTAATTTTTTATCTCGATTAGGATTAAATGAAAAAGATACAAAAGGTATTATTGATATATGTCAAGGCTTATCATTGAATGATAGTTATTGGGTTGTGCAAGAAGATTGTAAAGACTTATTTAAAAATAAAAATCTTTATCATAATTCTTTTAATACAAATATTGCTTCCATTGCTTTTACAGGATATGGAAGTTATAAATGAACTAAATACTGTTTATCGCCTGAATTTACAACAAATGGGATGCTTGCTAAATCATGGAGAAGAATAAAAAATAATATTCTTCTTTATAAATCAGGAACAGAAGGATTTGCGAATAGTGGCTTAGAACCTTATAGTGAATATTATGCTTCACAAATTGCCAAGACAATGGATTTACATTATGTAGATTATGGACTTTCTAAATGGAAAGGGAAGCTTTGTTCAACATGTTTACTTTTCACAAATGAAAATGTATCTTATATTCCAGTTGGAAGAATTATTAAAACAGGTGGAATAGAGTCAGTTATTGATTATTATAAAAAGCTAGGTGAAAGCTATTATCAAGAATTATTAGATATGCTTGTTTTTGATGCAGTGATTTTAAATGAAGATCGTTATTTTGGTAACTTTGGTTTTTTAATTGATAATAAATCAAATAAAATTGTGGGATGTGCGCCTATTTTTGATAATGGATTATCACTTCTTTGTTATGCTATGGATGATGATTTTAAAAATATTAATCAATACATCCAAACAAGACTTCCTGCAACATATCAAGATTTTATTGCTTTTGTAAAACCACGTATGACAAAAAGACAAAAGGAAAAACTAAGAAAATTAATAGGTTTCAAGTTTGAAAGTCATTATAAATATCGATTACCTAGAAAAAGACTCAAATATTTGGAAGAAATTATTCAAATAAGAGTTTTAGAATTATTAGAATAGTAGTGTATATCAAATGTTTTTACATGTTCTTTTTCTACTTTTTTCAGAAATTTCTGTAATATTGATTATTCCACTCTAGTTGATCACTCATTCCGATTGGGTTGACCAAGTATTCCGATGAACCTGACCACCTAAAATCCTGACTGTAAATAAAGTACAGTCAGGATTATTTTTTGTTTATCTGCTTCTCATTGACTTATCACCAAAGATTTTTATTGTCTGTGATTTTGATATTATTCTATCCATTATTGCATCAGCTAAGGCGCCTCCACCAAGCTTACTGTGCCATCCTGTAACATCAAACTGAGAGCAGAATACTGTTGAATGAATACGATATCTCTTTTCCAGTATTTCAAGAATATCCTGCTGTTCGGCATTATTAGTCCCTATCAACAGCCTCTCGTCCAGTATTAAAAGATTACACTTTATGTATTGATTTATTCTCTTTCTGTAATTTTCCTGAACCGTTGCAAGATCTAATTCAGCTAATAAGTCAGGAAGTCTTACATACATTACCTTCAGGGGTGCATTACATACTTCTACACCTAGGTTTAAATTTTACATAATTTAGTATTGTAGTTTTTTCTTATAACCCCATATCGTGATACAATAGAAACATCAATTAATAATGTACATATTCGATTGGGAGCTACATAAGATGAAAATAGGAATAATAGATGATGATACTCATTTCAGCCAAGTCATAAAGAATAAGATAGAAGAAAACACATGCTTTAGTAAAAGTAGTATTGATGTATTTAATAATGATTTCAAATCACTTCAATTAAAAGATTATGATTATTTGTTTATAGATATTCTATTAATGCAGGATAATGGTATCACTATTGCGAAAAGTATAGATAATAAGAATACACGCATCATATTCATGTCTAGTAATGAAACACTTGTTTATGATTGTTTTGATATTGCGCTTTACTTCTTTATAAGAAAAACATCTTATGAAGATGATTTAGAAAGATTATTTATCAAGATAGATAAAGATCAGGCTGAAAACCATAAACAATATCTCGTTGATAAGAAAAACAATCAATACATTAATCTCAAGGATATTATCTATGTTCAATCCCATAGAAATACATGTACCTTTTACACGGAAGATAATGAATATGTTCAATACACAACATTAAAGAAATGTTCTGAAGAGTTATGTTCTAATGTAGCATTCTATAAGATCAACTCATACACCATTATTAATTTTAAGTATGTTACTAAAATCAATAATCAAAGTGTTACTCTTATAAACAACCAAACATTTAATGTCTCTAGAAAATCAAAAGATATTATTGAAAAATACCATGCCTACAGGAGGTACATACAATGATGAGTTTCTTATATTTTTGTTGTATAGAAGCATTACTGACATATCTCCTTAGAACAAATAAAACAGCTATTATTATTGCCTCTTTATTGATCAATTGTCTTCTTAGTGTATTTACAAGTCATCCACTATTACAGGATCTCTTGTTAATAGAATCTTTATGCTTCTTATTCTATTATTATTCAGATAGGCTGTTATCAGAAATTATCTTCTATCTTTCATTTTTAACTGTTATAAAGAATTTAGTTGTTCTAATACCAATATCCCCTATTGTTTCATTGATCATCTATATTCTTATTATCTCTACATTCGCTATTATTCAAAAACTTTACCCTATCGATAATAAGAATCTCTATTGGGGATTACTTATGGCTATATCCTTAAGTACTCTATGTATTTATCATATTCTCTATAATGACTTTCTTAATATATTAGGCATAAACTGTAATCTCATTATTCTTATAACCCTTTTGATTACTATCATCATTTCCTATTACTTATTCCTTAGATATACCAAACTTAATCATGAACAACAGCTTCTTAACCAGGCCATTGACCATTTTAAGAATGACCAACAAAACTATGCCTTCATTGAAAAGAAAAACAATGAACTCTATAAACTAAGACATGACTTAAAATATGATTACCTTCAGATGAAGGAATATGTAAAAAGAAAAGAATTTGAAAATGTGAATGAGATGATAAACAAAAGAATAGATTCTCTCAATGATCATAACATGCTGATCATATCTGGTAATAAGCTATTTGATTCATTTATCAATATGAAATTAGAACAGCTTAAACTCAACAACATTAAACCTGCTATTATTGTATCTGTTCAGGATATATCATTTATAGAGGATGAACATTTGAATATCCTTATAAATTATCTGTTTGATATCGCAATAGATTGCATGGAGAATAATGAATTAGAAGTAAAAATAACGGAAGACCAATGTGCCTTTGAAATCACATTGTATATGAATGATGCAAAAGAAAGAATCAATCAAATGAAATATGATACTCTTGTATTAATACTGCATAAATATCATGGAAGCTTACAAGTACAGCATGCTGGTGCATCACTCTATATCTCTACTCTTATACCTGTTTCATAACAGGTATTTTTTGTTTATTATCCTCATAAATCGGTCAAACGTCCTCAAGATATTATTTATTTTTTTAAAGGTTGTATGATTGAAATAGGAGGTGCTTTACTATGATTGAGATGAAACATGTAAATATAAATTTTGGTGATCAAGTCATATTCAATGATGCTCATTTTAAGACATGTCCTGGTCAAATCACTGGTATTATTGGTAAAAGTGGATGTGGTAAAACAACATTCCTAAAATCATTATTATACCAGTACAAAGATAATCTTCTTTATGTAGATAATGTAGCTATCAATAATTCTAATAAAGAAGACTATCTATTAAACAAGGTGTCTTATATTGATCAATTTGGGACATTCTTTGATAACATGAAAGTATATGAACATTTTGAATTTATTAATCACCTACAAGAAAGCCAATATGATCAAACCAAAATGAACAATATGCTTCATCTAGTAGGATTGGATCTTATAGATCCATCCTGCTATCCTTCTTCTTTATCTATTGGGCAGAGAAAAAGATTCTTAATAGCGTTATCCATGTATAAAGATGCATCCATCATTATTATTGATGAACCAACTGCTTCTTTAGATCAAGAAAATAAAGAAATCGTACTTCAATTACTCGAAAAACTAAAATCAGAAAACAAATATATTATCATTACAACTCATGATGAATATCTAATAAATCATCTAGACATTACTTATAGAATAGAAAATAGAATTCTTGTATGTGATCAAAAAATAGATAAAATAAATCAATCTATTCAACTCAAAAAATCGAACATCAGCAGCTATCATAAGTACTTCTTCTATAAGAATAAAAGACAATGGTTTCAGTTTATCCTTGTATTACTTCTAGGTTTTATTATGACTATCTCTATTTCTACTAACGTAAGTGATAGTCTATTACAGGAAAATAAGTTATCAAGTGGTATAAAACAAGCCAATAAAGCAGAATTATATACAGGTAAGATGAATGATTCTTATATTGCGAATGGTGTAGATAGTTATTATATCGGTGATGCAGAGGTAAATCTTGATATAAGTACTGAGGAATTGAATCATATTAAATCAATCAAACATGTAAAGAGTGTTTATCCATTTGATGTATTTGATACAATCAATCAAATGGAAGATGTGAGTAAAGGTACTGTTTATTATCAAGGAAGTAAAACACAGTTTGATTATTTTCAGGAAGGGAGTCCAATGGTCGTTCCCTATTACTCTTTCCAGAATATTAAAGTAGATGGAAAAGAACTTAAAGGAAATGCAATCAGTCAATCATTCGCAAGAAAGCTAGGTATAGATGAAAAAGAAAAGAACTTTAAAATATCTATAGATGTATATGTTCCTGTCCAAGAATATACTTATCAATGTGAAATTGATGATTCTAAAACATTGGGCACTTTATCTCAGGTTCTTACTAAGAAAGTAAATCTTGAAATAGAAATCAATCATATTATTTCAACAGATGATTATTATAATGAATTTCTTAGTGCTGGATATGTTGTACTTATGAATGACAAATCATTCTATACTATTTTAAATCAATACAATAACCAGACTCCTGATAGTTTACTAGATGACAAAGAATACAATGCAGCTATTACTCCTTATCAAAGTAAGAATTATGTTGTAGAAGTAGACCGTATTAAGAACTTAAAAAGTGTTGAAAAAGAAATATCTCAGATTTCTAATAATTTCATTACTTATGATCAATATAATTCAGTGACAGATATGGTTGATGTCTATAAGGAAGAAAGAAAAGGAAGATACATTTTTATGGCTGTAGTGATATTAATCGCAATATTCCTTTATGTTCTTGTACAAATGAATGCATTGGATGATAGAAAGAATGAAATTAAATTGTTGAAGGTTTATGGTTTAAAGAATCAAACAATTTGTTCTTTAATGAATGATAATATGATTGTACAGTCCATCTTATCTCTATTACTAAGTATTCCTGGTTTCTTTATCGCAAGAAAAATTGGTTTCTTTGTGATTAATCGTCAGTCAATGACTATGAGTTTATTACTATTTATGATTATTCAAATAGGTGTGACTCTAGTTATTTGTTTCTTATATATATGTTATAGTCAATGGTTTGTAAAGAAGGTGGATTTATGATTGAGATGAAGAATATCAATCTATCTTTTAAGAATCATATATTGTTTAAGAACCAGAATATAAGTATTCCGTCTTCTCAAATTACTGTTATGAAATGACCGTTGTCAAGACATAAATCAACTTTCATAATATTTCTATTAAGTTTTATCATCAAGGG
>NZ_RCYB01000111.1 GCF_004168205.1 Catenibacterium sp. co_0103
GGCCTGTAGCTCAGTTGGTTAGAGCGCACCCCTGATAAGGGTGAGGTCGATGGTTCAAATCCATTCAGGCCCACCATGTTTATTTAAAATTTTTCCGGGGCCTTAGCTCAGCTGGGAGAGCGCCTGCTTTGCACGCAGGAGGTCAGGAGTTCGATCCTCCTAGGCTCCACCAATTATATCAATCCAATATTTTTTGAAGAATAGAATTACGTAGGGCATCTAAATACCGAAGAACCTCCTCAATGTAAAATTGAGGAGGTTCTTTTATTTTTTAGTCAAACTGTTTACAAATGATAAAAATCGTGTGGCTAGAAATGAATGAATATTCATTTCTAGCCCTTTTTAGTAGTTAAACTATTATGAAACAAAGCAAACACAACATTCTCTACTCACCACAAAGGTTAAGACTATTCTTGGACGCTCTATGGATGTGGCTCTTGATAGTCTGAAGTGCTACTGCAATGACCCTGTTTCCAACTTCACTTGTTGTCGAAAGCTTCCTGCTCGTACTCTCTTTGAATGCATCATGATTTTTTCAAATTACTCCTCAATAGCTGAATTGTCTCACTTTTTTGAGGGTCACGGTCCACATTTTGCTTTTTTATGAAACTATAATGAGTTATTTACCCGTTACAGCCCCTTTTCACGTTAGAATACGTATTCTTTTAATCTTTGCATGGCTTCCTGCAATAATGCATGTGGCAATGCAATGTTAAGTCTTATACCCCATGGATCATGGAACTGAACACCACTTTGCCAATCTACACCTACATCCCATCCTTTTTGAATAAGTTCATCAATAGTCAGATGATTCTTTAGGCAGTAGTCTTCACAATGTAGGAACACCATATAAGTACCCTGCGTTTGAGATACTTCAATACCTTCTACATTGTTTTTAATAAAGTCATAGGTATATTTCATATTCTGTTCAAGTACCCGATTTAACTCATCCACCCATTCAATAGATTTTTCACGATAGGCACCTATTAAAGCATGCATAGATAAAACGTTCATACTATTGTAATGTGTTGAAGTGGCTACTTTGTTGAGCTGTTCTCTTAAATAGTCATCACAAATAATATGATAGCTGCCAATAAGTCCTGCTAAGTTAAATGTCTTACTTGGTGCATAAATAGAGATTGTGCGTCTTTTAGCATCTTCACTTACACTATAAGTAGGAATATGCTTATATCCTGTAAATACAATGTCTGACCATATTTCATCTGATACGACAATGACATCATTTTCTTTGAAAACATTCATTGCCTGTTCAAGTTCTTCTTTTTCCCATACACGTCCATATGGATTATGAGGAGAACAGAGAACTGCTAAGCGAATGTTATTGTTTTTGATACGTTTGTCCATGTCCCGATAATCCATGCGCCACACGCCCTCTTCATCCTTTACGAGAGGACTTAATTCAGCCACCCGGTCTGTATCATTTAATACAGTGGAAAACCCTACATAAGTAGGACTATGGAAGAGAATCTTGTCTCCTGGCTTTGTAAAGGCATGAATAACACTTGCTAAACATCCTAAAACACCATTCTCATAACCAATATACTCTTTCTTTAAATCATGAATGTTGTTTCTTGTCTTCTGCCAATACATGATGGCTTCATAATAATCATCAGATGGATAAAAATAACCAAATAGTGGATGTGCGATACGTTTATTGAGAGCATCCATTACACTTGGTGCTGTCGCAAAATTCATATCAGCCACCCACATTGGAATAATACTAAAACCTTCTTTAGGGAAAGTAGGCTTCTTGACATGACCTTTTTGAGATCCTACTGCATCCAAGGCCATGGCATCTTTTCCTTTTCTATCAATGATTGTTGTAAAATCGTACTTCATGACATTGTCTCCTTATTATTATAATAGGATGACTTGAAATGTTACTTAATAGACTGCATTCAGAATAGTATCAAGTGAATAATGTCCTTCTTTATAATCCACTATGATTGTTGTCGCATTATCTGGAAAGCTTAAGCGTGCATCATGAGGCACAAGTGTTTTTACTAATCCATAAAGTGAGCAGCCATGTCCAACAATAAGTACTGTATCATCTTCTTTACTTGATGCAATGATGTCATTAATGGATTCTATATGTTTGTTAATCACATCATGGAGATTTTCTCCCTCATATGGTCGATAATCCATTTCTAGAGTATCCATCCAGTCAGTACTTTCTACATGTAGCTTTCTTACAAGTTGTGTATTGATTCCTTCTAAGATTCCAAAATTCACTTCTTTTAAACGTTTGTCATAAATAGGTGCAATATTATGACCTTGAAGTATAATCTCTGATGTCTCTACTGCTCTTCCAAGTGGTGATGTATAAGCCTTGTTTATACTATAGTCCTTTAATTGTAAAGACATGTTTTCTACCTGTTTAACGCCTAATTTTGATAAAGGTGAATCACACCATCCCTGTGTTAAATTGATTTCATTAAAGTGTGTTTTACCATGTCTTACAAATAGAAACTTCATTGATTATTCTCCTTTAAATACAAAGTGTAGATGATGCTTATTCTTATCTAATAAGAATTCTTCATGTGTCTTAGCACCCCATGTATCATCTCCTGCAACACCCATCTGTTTCTCATTAATACATAATACTGTCTGATATGCTTCAGGTAATTCATCATGATGACGTGCATTTTCTAATTCATAAGGTGTGTAATGTAAAGCTGACATTTCAAAATCATCGCCCTCTAATAATAATACCTTATTTTCACCATGAATCAACACTTCCTTAACATGTGTTCTATTGCCACATTCCTGTGGGTAAAGATAAGCTGTACAGTTGTCTGTGACATTATAATCATATCTTCCAAGCATTGCCCCTTTATTTCTATCTATATAGTTTTCTTCTGGACCAAATCCATAATATGAGACATGCTCCATATCCTTATATAATTGGAATAATAGGCCGAATGCAGGCATTTCAATATTGGATGCAAGAGGCTGATAAGACATATCTACTTCTACTTTTCCATCTCCATATACAGTATACGTAAGATAAAGTAGTTCATCTCCTAAACGAGGTAAATCATATGTATATTCAATCTCGCATGATGTTTCTTCTTTAACTACTCTCACAAATTGACATTTAGCATATAAACTTGCAGTTAGCCATTCACCATAGCGATAGCCATATTTATTTTCCACATCATTATTTGTAGAAGCTCTAAAGAAGTTTGGTTTTACAGGCACACGAATGTATTCTTCTTGATGATAACGATAAGACACTAATCCTTTCTGTTTTGAGAAAATGACATTGAAGTCCTTCCCTACTACACCAACATTTAAATAGTCTTCTACCACCTTAACTGGTAAAGAAGAATTCTTTACTGTTTGAGGTTCATAGTTATAAATGTACTGTTCATATGCATACACTTGATCATCTTTCTTTAGATAAATATTCAATGCATATTCTTTGTTATCTTCAACCACAAAAGGATTCTTGATTGTAGTTGTGTTTTGTGGTGCACATGCAATAATAACATTCTGAGACTTAATGACATAGCCGTCACATAACAAATCAATCTGTAAAGTGTATTCTTTCAAATCAGTAAATAAGTATCTATTATCTAATTTAATTTCCTGTTCATTGATTGTGAAATCTACATATTGATAACAATACTTTACTTCCTGCATCTTAGGAGTATTCTTACGATTCGCAAAGACTAATCCATCGCCACAGAAATCATAATCACTTGGTCTTTCTTTAAAATCTCCTCCATAACAGAGTTTTCCATCATGATATAATGCCTGATCGATATAATCCCAGATAAAACCTCCCTGATAAAGAGGATATTTCTTTTCTAAATCAATATACTTAAATAAAGCACCATTACTATTACCCATTGAGTGCGCATATTCACATAGAATGAACGGTTTGTCCTGATGTGTAGTTAAGTACTTTTCTATATCTTTCCCATATGTATACATCTGGCTTTCGATATCACTTGTCTCATTGTAAGAACGATCATGGAAGATACCTTCATAATGAATGACACGTGATTGGTCTTTGTTTCTTAAGAATTGAGACATTTCATAGAGATTCTTACCTCCGTGAGATTCATTACCTAAAGACCATATAATAATAGAAGGATGATTCTTGTCTCTTTCATACATTGAATTTGCACGATCTAGAACAATATCTAACCATTCAGGCTTATTATCAGGAATAATATGTTCCTTGTCAAAGTACTCACTCCATGTACCATGTGTTTCTAGGTTCACTTCATCAATGACATAAAGTCCATATTCATCACATAGATCATAGACGAAAGATTGATTAGGATAGTGTGATGTACGCAATGCATTGATATTATGTGCCTTCATATTTAAGATATCCTGTTTTGTTTCTTCATAAGATACATGTCTACCTGTATAAGCAGAAAATTCATGTCTATTAACACCGTGGAAGATGATTCTCTGACCATTGATACACATAATACCGTTTATGATTTCAAACTCTCTGATACCAACCTGCTGGCTGATGCATTCTACTAAGCCTTCTTCATCCATTACTTCAATAATCAATGTATAAAGGTGTGGTTTTTCTGCAGACCATAAATGAGGATAATCTAATTCAAATTGAAGTGATGTACTATCCTCTTTTATTTGACTCGCAATAATTTCATCATTATATTTTAAAGTATAAATAACCTTTGTAGGGTGAATAACAGTTGGATTCACTTCTACGACAGCATGATCATAGGTGTCATTCAAATGTGTAAGTACCTTTATATCTTCCAAGTGTGTATGAGGCACCATTTCTAGTTCTACATCTCTAAATATTCCTGAGAAACGCCAGAAGTCCTGGTCTTCTAGCCAGCTTCCGCTACTAAAGCGATACACATTCACTGCAATCTTATTTTTTCCTTCTTCTATCAAAGAAGTGATATTAAAACGTGATGGTGTAAAAGTATCTTCACTATAGCCTACAAAAGTTCCATTAACCCATAAAGCCATTGCGGATTCTACACCCTTAAAATTAATATAAACATCCGTGTTATCTTTAATAACTGAACTATCAAAATATGTAATATAGCTGCCAATTGGATTATGTTCTGGAATCTCTCCTGGTATGATTTGTTCTGTAGCAGACCAAGGGTAGATCTGATTGACATACATAGGTGTTCCATAACCCTGTAACTGAATATGTCCAGGAACATTGATTTCATCCCAGTTATCACTGTTGTAATCCTTGTTAGAAAAATCTTTAATCAATTGATTAAACCCATTAGCATAATGAAATTTCCATTTACCATTTAAAGAATAGATATAGCTACTCTTATTTGTATGCATCTCCTCTAGAGAGGCATAGCGATGTATTGAGGCATGTGCCTTTTCACGATTGATATTAAATACCTTTGGGTCTTTGACCCATTCATTGTTCATTTCCATATATATTATCCTCCAAATATAATTATAAAAATATGAAAACAAATAGAAATGGAATAGAGTATAATATAGGGTAAAATAGTATAATGTTGTATTTTTTTACTTTTGTTGAGATATAATGGTTGTGAGGTGATTTAATATGGAAGACTTAGAAAAAATACTCAAACAGCTCTATCTTGTCTCAGGATTGAATATGTCCATCTTTGACATTAATCAAAAAATACTGGCTTCTTATCCTCATAAGAAATCCAAATTCTGCCATGAGATAGAGAAGAGCAAAGCTTCTGATCATTGTTTTATATGTGATATAAATGCGATGAATCATGTAAAAGAGACTGGCGAACTTTATGTCTATCAATGTCATTTTGGACTCAGTGAAGCAATTATGCCTTTATATTCTTATGGTGCTTTAACTGGTTATCTAATGATGGGACAAGCGGTTATAGGAACATATAGAAACTATTCTGAAATCATCAATAAATCTAAGCCCTATTTTGAAAATGAAAAAGAATTTTGAATACCCATAATCTACAGGTAACGATTTAAGAGAAGTGTGGAGCAGAAATATTCAGGATATAGACTATTTGTC
>NZ_RCYB01000112.1 GCF_004168205.1 Catenibacterium sp. co_0103
GGAGCCACAGTGTGACCCCCACAGATTTAAAGGTGCTGTTTCCAAGACCCCCAAATATTTAGAGCGAAGGTCTGACCCCCACAAAAATTAAAGACCCCATAATGCATGCTTCCCTTTTTTTAACTCCAATTACAGTCATTGTACTGTTTTATATAGATTCTCTCATGACATATATATGTCTTTTTTTATTTAGTGGAAAGGGAAACAAGATGAATATTGTAAGAAGAATAGGTGCTGTTCTATTATCATTACTTATGATAGTAGGGATCACTACACAAAGTGTCAGTGCAGCATCCTATAAAATGGAATGGCATGGTAAATCTACTGCATATGGCAGTACTGTAGGTAATTTCACAATCGATGGAAGAAGAGCCTGGTGTATTGAACATAAGAAGACAACTCCATCGAATCAAACAATGTCCGGTGATTTTTATACAAGCACAGAACCTAAATATGCGAACATACGTAAGATTATGTATTATGGATGGTTTGGTTATCAGACATGGGATGGTATGAATGGATTAAATGATGATGAAAAGAATGTCATTATGTCCATGGCACTCTCTCATGCTTATTCTAATACAACACTTAAAAAAGGTAAGATTGCTGATTTCTATAATTATGCAACTTCTAAACCTGATCCTTTGAATCAGAATAATCTTTTATTTAGTAAGAATGAGTTAAGTACTTACTATGATCAAAATGCGAGAGTACAGAAATCAGAATCAGTCAGACTCAATGGTCCTAATGGATATCATATCACAATTAGTACTGGTACAAATAAAGCAAAGGTAGTCAATGAAACAAGAAACCAGTCTGGTGAAACAGTAGATATCTATGGTGGAGATACAATGCATTATGAAGCAGATGCGACTTATACAGGACCAGTCTATTCTGGTTATAAGTCAGGAGGTTTCACTTTTGCGCCATTAATTATTCATAATGGCAATAATAAATACCAGCATATTAGTACTTGGTATACACTTCCTCCAGAAGTCACTACATTTGCGAATGCACAGTTCCAGGCAGTGATTGGAAGATTAAAGCTTAGAAAGACAGATGTAGGTGGAAAACTATTAGATGGTGCCATATTCCATGTGACTGGTAATAACTTTGATCAGGATGTGACAGTCACTAATGGTGAAATAGTACTTGATAACTTATTAGTAGGTGAATATACCATTACTGAAAAGAATGCCCCTCATGGATATTTAGTGAATACAGCAACATTTAGCACAACAGTTAATCCAGGAGAAACATCAGAAGTCACTATTACTGATGAAGCCCCTACAGGACAAATTCTTATAAAGAAATCTGATGCAGATGGACTTGTACAAGGTGAAGCGTCATTAGAAGGTGCTGAATATACAGTATATAACTCAGAAAATAAAGAAGTAGGTAAAATCATGACTGATAAGACAGGTCGTGGTCAATTAAATAATCTTGTATTAGGTATTTATACAGTAAAAGAAACAAAAGCACCTGTAGGTTATAACTTAGATCCTCAAACTTATACAGTAGAACTTACTTACAAGGATCAGACAACTTCTATTGTATGGAATCATGTCGAATCTCAAGATAAAGTAAAAGTAGGACAGATTGAAATACTAAAGACTGATACAAATAATCATCCATTAAAGGGTGGAGAATTTGGTATTTATGCGAATAATGATATGTATATCGGTCATACCCTTTATAAGAAAGGTCAGCTTGTGATGTCTATTAAGACAAATGACAAAGGTATCGCAAAATCTGGTAATTTACCATATGGTTCATATTATGTAAAAGAATTATCTGCACCAGATCAAGAAGATGGTAATAAAGAAAACTTTGTCTTATCTGATGAAACACAATATGTTAAGATCACTGGCGATAAGCTGTTCTCTATGACTTTTGTAGATACAACTGTTACTGCATCTAAGAGAGATATTGCAGGTACAGATGAAATCAAAGGTGCAAAGATGCAGGTCACAGATATGAATGGAAAGATTATTGATACATGGACTTCTACTAATAAACCTCATTCAATCAAAGGATTAACTGAAGGACATGACTATATCTTAACTGAAATCACAGCACCTAATGGCTTTGTGAAAGCTGAATCTATTAAGTTTACTGTATCTAAAGAAAAGAAGAATCAAGCAGTTGTAATGAAAGATAAACAGGTTAAGATTTCTAAGACAGATTTAACTGGTGAGAAGGAAGTAGTAGGTGCTCATCTAGAAGTAAGAGATGAATTGAATAAAGTTGTAGATTCATGGACTTCTAGTGAAGAAGCACATTATGTAAGTGGACTTGAAGAAGGAAAGAAATATACACTTATTGAAACAACAGCCCCAGATGGTTATATTAAGGCTGAATCTATCACATTCACTGTATCTAATGAGAAGAAGAATGAAGCATATGTAATGAAGGATGGACAAATCACAGTTTCAAAAACTACAATTACAGGTAAAGAAGAATTAGAAGGCGCACAACTGGAAGTAAGAGATGAATCAAATAATGTAGTAGATTCATGGACTTCTACTCATGTTCCTCATTATGTCAGTGGACTAAAAGAAGGTCAAACTTATACACTTATTGAAACAACAGCACCTGATGGTTATGCGAAAGCAGAATCTATCACATTTACAGTGTCTAATGAGAACAAAACAGTAGTCATGAAGGATGCTGAAATTATTATTAATAAGGTAGATGAAGAAACAGAAGAACCTGTATTAGATGCCCAGTTCTCTGTATTTGATATGGAAGGAAATCTCATTGATCAGTGGATTACTGATGGTAAAGCTCATGCAGTGAGTCATCTAGAAGCAGGTAAAGAATATATTCTTAAGGAAACAAAGACACCTAGAGGATATCAAACAGTAACAGATACTGCATTCACTGTTTCTGGAGAAGAAGATTTATTTTTAGAAATCAAAGAAAAGCCGATATTAGTGAATATCCAGGTGAATAAGGTGGATGCCAAGACAAAACAATTAATCAAAGATAAAGACTTTGAATTCACACTTTACAAAGACCCTGATTGTATTTATAGTATGGTTGCTGCCTCATCAAAAGATGGTAGCGCAACATTTAAAGATTTAAGATATGGTACATACTATATCAAAGAAACAAAAGCACCATTTGGCTACCACTTATCTACAGAAGTCAAGAAGGTCGTCATTGATGAAAATGTGAAGGGCGATACATATACATTTGATTATGAGAATACACCAATAGAAATCATTCAAACAGGTGATCCAACAAATCTATTAATGATAATTGGTTTAGGTTTAGTCTCAATGATTTCTATTATTTTCATTCTTATTAAGAAAGAAAGCTAATATTTAGGACTGGAGAAATCTCTCTCCAGTCTTTTTCTATTAATATGACTTTTTTTTATTGAGACCTTCCTATATAATGGGAAATTAAGGAGGGTGGAACTATGAAAATGGTATTTTGTGATATAGATGGAACTCTTTATCGTGAAAATGAACAGATCTCACCTTTAAACAAAGAAGCCTTAACACGTTTTCGTGATGCAGGCGGTCAAGTTGTTTATTGTACAGGACGTCATATATTAGAAATGAATAAAATCCTTGAGCAGGATGGTTATCCTTTTGATTATCTTGTTTTAAACAATGGTGGGGCAATCCTTGATTCCAATAAAGAAACTCTCTATGAGAAACATATAGAACAATCAATTGGACTTGACATTCTACAATGGGGAGTAGATGCCAATATGTTTGTGCATATGTGTGATGGAAAGAATAGTTATGGTTGTTTTAATCATCAATCTTTTGCACATAGTGATATGGGAAATATACCTATTCCTGACGACTATATGACATTAATGAAGAAAAGTCCTTCATTTCAAATCATTAGCTTAAATCAGGAAGATAATCAGACTGATAGAATTAATATCATTAAGAAAAGAATTGAAGACAAATATGGTGATGATGTTGAATGTCATCCTAATCTTTATTTCCTAGATATTGTTCCTAACAACTGTTCTAAAGGGAGTGGTGTCACTTATCTCAAGGACAAAACAAATGCGATAACCTATACAATAGGTGATTCATGGAATGACCTTTCAATGATTGAAGCAGGAGATCATGGCTGTACATTTAATTATGCACATGATGATATTCAAGAAAAAGCAGATCATATTTATAGTTATGTCTATGAAATGATCGATGATATACTAGGGGGTAAAATATAGTGAGCTGGAGAAATAATTTAAGAGATGTAGAACCTTATGTGGCTGGTGAACAGCCTAAGATGTCTAATCTTATCAAACTAAACACAAATGAAAATCCATATGAACCAGGAGAAAAAGTCAAAGAAGCGATTCAATCTTTTGATCCATTTAAACTAAGACTCTATCCTGATGCAGATGCATCAAAGCTTAAACATTTAATTGCAGAGTATCATGGATTAGAAGATGATCAGGTCTTTTTAGGTAACGGAAGTGATGAAGTTCTCGCCTTAACATTCTTAACATGCTTTAACGGACAGAATCCTATTCTTTTCCCAGATATTACTTATTCTTTCTATCCTGTTTATTGTGAACTGTTTAATATTGATTATAAGACAGTGGCACTTGATGATGCATTTAAGATTAAGAAAGAAGATTATTTTAATAAGAATGGTGGAATTATCTTCCCTAATCCAAATGCGCCAACAGGTGAACTTATGTCTGTAGATGATATCGAAGATATTATCAAACATAATCCTGAGAGTGTTGTTGTGATTGATGAAGCCTATATTGATTTTGGTGGAGAAACAGTCATACCACTCTTAAAGAAATATGATAACTTACTTGTGATTCATACATTCTCTAAATTCCGTTCACTTGCAGGTAGTAGACTTGGTGTAGCTTTAGGTAATAAAGAGCTTGTATCACATTTATATGATGTAAAGAATTCATTCAACTCATATCCAATTGATGCACTCGCTCAGGTGATTGGCGAAGCTTCTATTCAAGACAGTGAAGTGATTAAAGAACATGCGAAAAAGATTATCGCAACACGTGAACGTACTAAAAAAGCCCTTAAAGAAATGGGCTTTACTATGACTGACAGTTATTCTAATTTCATCTTTATTCATCATGATGATTATGATGCAGAACATATTTTTAAAGAATTAAGAAAGAAACATATTATTGTAAGATATTTCAATGCCCCACGTATTAATCAATACTTACGTGTCACTATTGGAAACGATGAAGAAATGGATGCATTCCTAGAAGCTGTCAGAGAAATTATTCAAGCATTTTAAACACATAAGGAAACAATTAATGATATGATAAATACAGATAACGTACTTCTATTTGATCTAGATGGAACAGTACTTAATACCGATGAATTGATCTTCCAGTCATTCAGATATACTTTTAAAAAGCTTCTTCCTGATTACACATTATCAGAAGAAGAGCTTCTCTCATTCTTAGGACCACCTTTAAGAGATTCATTTGCACGTTTCTTTTCAGGTGATCAGGTAGATGAAGCAGTACAAATCTATCGTGCTTATAATCATGAGAAGCATAATGATTATGTTACTCTATACCCTCATGAAACAGAAGTATTAAAAAAACTTCATGAGAAAGGAATAAGAATGGCTGTTGTGACTACAAAATTCAAGGATGCGGCTGTATATGGATTAAAGTGTGCACACTTGGATCAGTATTTTGAAATAGTCATTGGAAGTGATGAAGTCACACATGGGAAACCTCATCCAGAAGCAGTATTGACTGCAATGAAGAAAATGAATGTGAATAAAGGTTATATGATTGGCGATAATGTGACTGATATTCAAGCAGGTAAGAATGCTGGTATTAAGACTATAGGAGTCACTTGGTCTTTAAAAGGCACAGAGGGGCTTCTTGATGAACATCCAGATTATATGATGGAGTCATATGATGACTTATATGATTATCTAGAAAGGATGTAAGTGTGAAACAAAAATCAATCAAAACGTATAAAAAAAGACAAACTTAAAAACAAGTTTGAATAATTTAGAAAAAAT
>NZ_RCYB01000113.1 GCF_004168205.1 Catenibacterium sp. co_0103
ATTATGCTGCAAAACAAAAGCACCGTTGTGGTGCTAATGTTTGATTATTTTTGAGACATTATCAATTTCGGTTGACATGAACTTATTTACCTAGATATTCTAAAGCCTGAGCAAGAACTGAATCACCATTCATCATACCATAGTCCTTCATACCAATCATATATACTGGAATAGAACCAACAGTTTTCTGAATTTCTTCCTTTGCATAACGAACCTGTGGTCCAAGGAAAATAATATCAGCTTCTACATCCTTTAAATCAGTATTTTCAGCATTCACTGCCCAAATTTCAGCTTCGACATTCTGTTTAGTCGCTGCTCTTTTCATCTTTTCTACAAGTAAGCTTGTACTCATCCCTGATGCACAGCATAATAAAATCTTAATCATCCAAAAACTCCCTTCTTGCGACACATTATATACTAAAATAAGACGTTTGTGAAGAAAGAAAAAAAGAGAGATGTTATGATCTCTCTTCGCATAATTCTAAGATACAATCCCAGACTTCTCTGACACCTTTTTTCTTTAAGCTAGAAAAACGGACAAAGTGGTCACTTGGATCGAAATTCAATGTTTCTTTAATCAGCTTCTCATTTTTAACAAGTTCATTACGTTTTAGCTTATCTTCTTTAGTTGCGACAACAATAACAGGAATACCAAAATGCTTGGCGTAATCATACATTGTCACATCATCATCTTTAGGTTTATGACGATAATCCACAATAAGAATCATCGCTTTTAGATTCTTTCTATTACGTAAGTAATTGTCAATCATTTCTGAGAACTGCTCTAACATCTTCTTTGGTACCTTTGCATAGCCATATCCTGGTACATCAACAAGTCTTACTTCATCATTGATATTAAAGAAATTAAGAGTACGTGTTTTACCAGGAGTTGAACTAACCTTTGCAAGTCCCTGCACATTGGTTACTGTATTGATAAAGCTTGATTTACCTACATTTGAGCGTCCAGCCATCACTACTTCAGGTAATGATTCATCTGGCCACTGACTAGGCCAGGCTGCACATAACATGAATTCGGCTTTTTTAATTGTATACATATTACTTTTCCAACGCATTTTCTAAAACAGTATCAATATGATCTGCTGTGATGATAGTTAAATCGTTTCTTACAGATTCTGGAATATCATCAATATCTTTCGCATTATCCTTAGGAATAATGATTGTATGAATACCAGAACGATGTGCAGAAATAGACTTTTCTTTTAAGCCACCAATTGGTAATACATTACCTGTTAATGTCACTTCACCTGTCATTGCGACATCATCACGTACAGGCTTTTGTGTGAAAGCTGAATAGATAGCAGTTGTTAAAGTGACACCAGCACTAGGACCGTCCTTCTTTACTGCACCTTCAGGTACATGAATATGAATATCCTGCTTATCAAAATCAATATCCTTTAAGCTATACTTATCAGCATGTGCCTTAAGATAGTCTAACGCAATTGAAGCAGATTCTTTCATGACATCACCAAGCTGACCAGTGACGATGAATTTACCACTACCTTTAAAGTGGTTGACTTCAATCGGAAGAATATCTCCACCAAACTGAGTCCATGCTAAACCAGTGACTACACCCACCTGAGGTTTAGGCTGTTTCTTTGTATGGTCAAAAGGTGCTTTACCTAATAATTCTTCTAAGTCGTTTACTTCCACAGCAACATGATCAGTTGTTTTCTTAAGAATCTTCAATACTGATTTTCTACAGATTGCTGCAATCAATCTTTCTAACTGACGTACACCTGCTTCACGTGTATAGTGTCTAATAATATACATTAACGCATCATCAGTAATAGTTAACTGTTCATCAGTCAAACCATGATTCTTAAGTTCTTTCTTAATTAAATGATCTTTCGCAATCATTAATTTTTCTTGTTCTGTATATGAAGATAGTTCAATGATTTCTAATCTATCACGTAATGGTTCAGGAATACCACCTAGATCATTTGCTGTTGCGATAAATAAAACCTGTGATAAATCATATGGTTCTTCAATATAGTTATCTGAGAACATAGAATTCTGTTCAGGATCTAATACTTCAAGCATAGCACTTGTAGGATCACCCTTATAATCACTTGCCATCTTATCAATTTCATCTAATAAGAAGACAGGATTCATAACACCTGCTTTTTTCATACCCTGAATGATACGACCTGGCATAGAACCTAAATATGTTCTACGATGACCTCTGATTTCTGATTCATCAGTCACACCACCTAGAGAAATTTTCACAAACTTACGATCTAAAGCACGTGCAATAGACTTAGAAATAGAAGTCTTACCAACACCTGGTGGACCTACTAAACAGATAATAGGTGCCTTTAAAGACTGAGTCATCTGTTTAACAGCAAGCTGTTCTACAATTCTTTCTTTAGGTTTCTTTAAACCAAAATGGTCTTCATCAAGAATTTCTTCTACCTTAGTAATATCCTGATTATCTTCAGTCATTTCAAACCAAGGAAGCTTAGTCATCCAGTCAAGATAAGTACGTACGACATTGGCTTCTGGTGAAGTAGAAGGCATCATTTCATATCGTGCTAACTCTTCAGTTAACTTGTCTTTTACATTCTGTGGATAAGGATTATCCTTAATCATAGAACGGAATCTTTCAACTTCATCCTCACCATTAGGTGCATCACCTAATTCTTCTTTAATTGCCTTAAGCTTTTCTCGTAAATAGAATTCTTTCTGGTTTTCATCAATACTCTTCTTAACACGATTATTTATAGAATTTTCAATTTCATTAATAGCCTTTTCCTTCTGCATAGATGCAAGAACTAACAAAAGACGTTTATTAATATCTGGTTCAGCTAAAATCTTTTCTCTTTCCACTAAATCAGAATTAATATAATGACCAATAGTATCAGCAAGTTCACTTGCTGATAAACCATGAGTAATATTTGAAATTAATTCTCTAGGTAATAACTGACTCGCACCATTCATTGACTGCATCTGTTCAGTCAACTTACGTACTAGCGCAGTTTCTTCATTAGGATCACCATGAATATCTTCTAAATAGCGCACCTTTGCATAATAGCATTCACCTTCAGTATAAAGTGATTCTAATTCAACACGCTTTTCACCTACTACAGTAAGTTTGATTGTTCCATGGTTATCTTTCTTAATACGTTTTGTAATCTTACAAAGTGTGGCATGGTGATATACCATGTCAAAATTGATTTCTTCTTCTAAAGGATGGATCTGTGAGACTAATACAATATTAGAATCATGCTGACTTACAGCTAAATCCATTGCATTTAAGGAAAATGTACGTCCTACGTCCAAAGACAATTCATGTCCTGGAAATACAAGCATACCACGCGTACAAATAACAGGAAGATCAACTGTTACATTTAAATTTTCCATAATCTATTTCTCCTTTCTTAGAAAAAATAAGACGCGTAGGCGTCTTATTTCACATTATCTTTAATTAACTGAAGAGCCTTTCTGTGAGTTAAATCACTCTTTACTACATATTCCTGACCACCAAGAACCTTCTTAACTTCTTCAAGTGGCATGTTGTAGTATGTAGCGATTTCTTTCATTTCATCTTCCATTTCTGCATCAGTCACTTCAATGTTTTCTGCCTTAACGATTTCATCAAGGATTAAGTTTAACTTAACTCTTTCTTCAGCCTGATCTCTTACATCAGCTTTGATATCATCCATTGTCTTACCAGTCATCTGAGTGTATAATTCAATGTTTAATCCCTGCTGAGATAAGTTCTGATTGATTTCGTTAATGATGTTCATAACTTCGCTATCAACCATTGCATCTGGTACATCGATTGTATTGTTAGCAACAACAGCCTTAATTACTTCTTCATTGAACTTGTTTTCAGCTTCAGCCTTCTTCATAGTTCTGATCTGATCTTTGATCTTTTCCTGTAACTGTTCTAATGTTTCAACACCTTCGATATTAACATCCTTAGCTAATTCATCATCAATTTCAGGTAAAACCTTTGCTTTGATTTCATGAACCTTAACCTTGAATACTACTTCAGCACCTGCTAAATCAGCTGCATGATATTCTTTAGGGAAAGTTAAGTTGATTTCTTTTTCTTCACCAGCAGCCATACCAACTAGACCTTCTTCAAATCCAGGGATAAATGAGTGAGAACCGATTTCAAGTGAATAGTTTTCTGCTTTTCCGCCTTCAAAAGCAACACCATCTTTGAAACCTTCATAATCGATAACAGCTGTATCGCCTTCTTCAACTGTTCCTTCTTCTTTAACTACTAATTCAGCGAACTGCTTCTGGTAGTCATTTAATCTTTCTTCAACATCTTTCTTAGTTACTCTTACCTGAGCCTTCTTAACTTCTAATCCTTTGTATTCACCTAATTCGAATTCAGGTTTAACTGGACAAGTGAAAGTTACTTCTAATTCAGTTTCAGTAGACTTAACAATGTTTGCAGTTGGCTGAGCAACTGGAGTTACATTGTTGTCAACGAAGATCTTAGCATAGTTTTCGCTTAAGATTTCTTCAACAGCCTGTTCTCTTAATGCCTTAGCACCAATCTTAGCTTTGATTAAATTCTTTGGAGCATGTCCCTTTCTGAAACCATCTAACTTAACTGAACCAGCTAACTTATTTAAAGCCTTTTCCTGAGCTGCTGCCCATTCTTCTGTATCGAAAACGGCTTTGATTTCAACCATTGATTTCTCAAGTTTTTTAACTTCTGTATTCATTTCTTAATCTCCTTTACTATTTGCAATTGCTATTATACATGAAAGATTCATGCAATGCAACATTTTAACACTCTAATTGTTTGAGTGCTAATATTTCTTTTTCTACGTCTGATAAATCGCAATTGTAGTCAATTTCTATATCAGATGGATCGACTGGCATATTCTGTAATGTTGCAACGTAATAGTGTAGCGTTGCTGCTACTAGATCACAGTCTTCTGGCATAATATCCTTAGGATAAATAGTATAAAGATAATATTCCAGATAATCGAGACATTGTGAGAGAAGCGTAGGATTATCATCTTCTAATACTCTTGAAAGAGATTTACCAATCAATGTATAACATTCTCTTTCTAATACCAAAGGACTATAAGAGCCATTAAAGTAATATGTTTCATCACCCTTTACTACAGTGAATTCTTCATCCACCTGCTGATCAATCAGAATTTCCATAATAAGTGTCTTCGCAAAAGATGACTTATGAGGATTTTCTAAGAATCTTCCTACTTCAGGCATGATCATACGGATATTTAACTGCTGTAATTGATCAAGTGCCATATAAATTAAATCATCATTCACTTCATCTCTATCAAGTAAACGTCCAATTTCCTGTGCAGACATAATGGTACTCTTGTTTTCTAGCTGGTAATTCTTTTCCTGCTTCATAAGAATAATTTCATCATAAACTGCATTGAATAAGTTTTCATACTGCTGAGGGATATAAGGCATAGATAATTCTTCAATAAGAATATTAATTGCCTGTTCATATTCTTCAAGTTCTTTTAAAGCATTTAAATATAAAGCAGTCACTTCATAATAAGTGTTATTGGCCTGCATTTTAGCAACGGCCCCTTCCTGCATACATCTTTGATAATCTTCTAATGCATTCAAGCATACAAGACGATAATATCTAGTCATCTCGTCATCCATATCTGTCAAACGACTTAATGCGACTTGATACTGGCCTTCTTCAATAAGTTCTTCTATCATGTTTGCCCCCTTGAGTTTTCATTTTATCAAAATTAGACTATCTGTCAACATAATTAAAAAACCTTACTAAATGTGAGTAACTAAATAGACTTGGGGTTTACTCAAGCTTTGAAAAAGTCAGGGGTATGAACTCCTGGCTTTGCTTTTATGCTGTCAACTTTTTAGGGGCAGTTTTCTGCTATCTGTTTTGTTTATTTCATAAATCATTTATCATGTTCTTAAGGTCAATAAATCTATAGAAAGAAAAAAAGGAT
>NZ_RCYB01000114.1 GCF_004168205.1 Catenibacterium sp. co_0103
TAATAAGAAATCATGAATCTGTACAAATGCTTCCTTACCATAATAGTCATCTGCATTAATAACTGCGAATGGTTCATTAATTAAACCATCACAAGCAAGAACTGCCTGTCCAGTACCCCAAGGCTTAGTACGTCCTTCAGGACATTCAATACCTTCTGGTAATGCCTTTAAATCCTGGAATGCATAAGCAATTTCTACATCATACTTTTTAGCGACTTCTTCAATACGATTCCCAATAACTTCTCTGAAGTCCTCTTCAATATCCTTGCGGATAATAAAGATAATTTTGTTGAAACCAGCAGCAATTGCATCATGGATTGAATAATCCATAATGATTTCACCATTAGGTCCAACTGGTTCTAACTGCTTGATTCCTCCGCCAAAACGTGAACCAATACCAGCAGCCATAATAACTAAACTTGTTTTCATTAGATACCTCCACTTTTACCTCTAGTAAAAGTATTCAATCATTTTTACCAACGCCATAATACACTATTTATATTCGAAAATCAAACTATTACAGTTAATCTACTCAATTTTATTAAGAAATTCTTAAGATATTAGCATTTTACTAAGTAATACTAAGGAAAAGAAAAAAGCCTCACGAATGAGGCTTCAGGTTATTAGTCTAAATCTTCACCATTTGATTTAAATGCTTTAGAGATCCAATAGAATGATTTCTTAGGTACTCTTCTTAAGTCTAATAGTTCTTCATCAGTTCTATTAACATATACAAAACCATATCTCTTTGCAATCTGGCAGCTAGAAGAAGGAATATCAATAGGACCCCAAGTAATATAACCTAAGCAATCAACACCATCTTCTAGAATCGCATTCTTCATTTCCTGGATATGATTACGATGATATTCAATTCTATAATCATCATCTACAGTATCATTTTCATTTAATGATTCTCTCGCACCCATACCGTTTTCTAATACGAAGCAAGGAAGATCATATCTTTCACTTAAAGTATTCATAACCCATCTAAATCCAATGGCATCCTTTTCCCAGCCCCATTCAGTCGCTTCAAGGTGAGAGTTCTTTACTACATGCTTTTCTACAATATCATTGAAAGGTGTAGTCATATCAAATTCACCTTCAGTAAGTGTATTAGAACGATAGTAAGAGAAGCATAAATAATCACATGTATACTTTAATAACTCTTCATCGCCTTCTTCAAATACAGGGAACCAACCTCTGTTCTTTAAGTATGCTGTATAGTATCTTGGGTATTTACCATTAGCCTGTACATAACATACCCAGTCATTGACTAAATCATAAGCTTTCTGACAGAATAAGTTATTCTTTGGTGTATCAGTTGCAGGATAGAAGTTAGTAATAGTTGTCATACCACCAAACTTAGCATCTGGTACTAATTCTCTTAAAGCCTTAACAGCCTTACAATGTGCAATCATAACATTATGTGCCACCTGATAAAGATGTTCAGCCTTAGATTTTCCTTCAGGTATAATTTCCGCATTTGAATAGATCAAGTTACATGAATGTAGGTTCTGTTCATTAAATGACATCCAGTGTTTAACTCTATCACCAAAACGCTCCATACAAACTCTTGCATAACGTTCAAATAAATCAACAACCTTACGTGATGCAAAACCGTTGTATTCCTTTACTAGATGATAAGGCATATCAAAATGAACTAATGTAATCATTGGAGTAATACCATTCGCAATCAATTCATCAATCAAATTATTATAGAACTGTACGCCTTCTTCATTGACTTCATCATCTCCATTAGGAATAATACGGCTCCAGCAAATAGAGAAACGGTAGAAGTTGAATCCCATTTCTTTCATTAACTGAATATCCTCTTTATAACGATGATATTCATCAATTGCCACTTTCCAGTCAGCATGTCCTTCTGGTGTAGGTCTTACATCATAAATTGATAAACCTTTTCCGCCTTCATCCCAGGCACCTTCAGTCTGGAATGATGATACTGAACCACCCCAGAAAAAATCTTTTGGTAATTTCTTTTCCATTTATTCGTCCTCCTTAATGGTACAATAATATTTTCACATAACCACTTAGAGAAGTAAATATGTACGGATAGAGTTTTAATTTTGTTTCAAAAAAGAGTGTTAAAAATCAAGTTTATTGAAAATACGTTTCATGATATAATTGGATCAGGTGATAAACAATGAGTATAATGACACAATTAGAATTCGCATTAGATTTCACACATGCTGAAGTGGAAATCGCCCATTACATATTAAATCATGGTGAAGATGTATTGAATCTATCTATTAAGGAACTTTCAAAAAGAACATATACATCTCCCGCCACAATAGTGAGACTATGTCGTAAGCTTGGTTTAGAGGGTTATAATGACTTTAAGATTAAGTATTCAGCAGAACTACAATATACACTTACTAAAACCAAAAGAATCGATGTTAACTTCCCCTTTGGTCCAGAAGACACCTATCCACAAATTGCCTATAAACTTGGTACGATGAGCAGAGAAGTTATTGAAGATACAATTAAGCTGATAGATTTTGATGATTTGCGTAAAGCGATAGAACTTATGAATCAATATGAGTCTATAGATATATATGGAAATGGTAATTCAATGTTAGAAGCTTTAAGCTTCCAGCATAAGATGACACGTATCGGACGTAACGTAAATATTCGTACATTAGAAGGAGAACAGATCTTTTTAGCTTATAACTCTTCTTCATCACATCTTGCGATGATTCTCTCTTATTCAGGAGAAACAGCTGAAATCATCCGTATTGCCCAGACCTTAAAAGAGAAGGGGACAAAGATGATTGTGATTACTTCTCTTGGCGATAATCAGCTATCACATTATGGTGATGTGATATTAAGGGTTGGTTCAAGAGAGAAAATCTTTACTAAAATAGCACCTTTTGCCTCAAATCTTTCTATGGAATATATTTTAAACCTTATTTTCTCATGTATATTCCAACGTGATTATAATAGAAACTTAGAGAAAAAAGTTAATTATGATAAGACAAAGGATGCAAGACATCCGGCTCGTTCTCCAGTAAATGACATCTAGTATAGGAAAATGTAATGCTTTTCATTTCCCAAAAATGAGTATATAATGGTTTTGCTGTGTAGGATATGCCCTGTGGCTACCTATTTAGGAGCTAACTTAATATTCTGCTGGCAAAACTATATTTACGTCATATTGCGTATGCAAATGACAGTGGAGGAAACAAATGAATAACAAAAAAACAAAGAATCTCACATTGCTTGCATTATTTATTGCGATTGAAGCAGTTATGGTCATGGTACCATTTTTAGGATTTATCCCTATTGGACCTTTAAGAGCTACATTGCTTCATGTTCCAGTTATTATTGCAGCTATTGTATTAGGTACTAAGCAGGGATGTTTGATTGGTCTTGTATTTGGTTTATCTTCATTATTAATGAACACAATGCAGCCAACTGTTACATCTTTCGTCTTCTCACCATTTATTAGTGGATCAGTACTTAGTGCAGTTATTGCGATTGTCCCAAGAGTTATGATTGGGTTTGTATCAGGTTCTATTTATCAATTACTTAAGGATAAACAGCAGACTATTGCGACTGCAGTGGCTGCATTCTTAGGTGCTTTAACTAATACTGTACTTGTATTAGGTGGTATCTGGGCATTATTTGGTACATCTTATGCAAAAGCGATTGGACAGGATGCAAGTAAGCTTGGAAGTTACTTCTTAGCTGTATCAAGCACACAGAGCCTACTTGAAGCTTTTGTAGGTGTAGTGATTGTGGTGATTGTCACAAAACCTCTCTTCGCTTTAATGAAGCGTAGATAACTTATAAATGAAAAGAGGGTATTAATAGATGAAAAAATTGATTATAGGAATTACTGGTTCTATTGCGGCATTTAAGACTGTACAGTTCATTAGTGATCTAGTGAAAGAAAAATATGAAATTGAAGTCATGCTCACTACAAGTGCAGCTAAGTTTGTCACACCAACTTCTATTTCTGCTCTCACAAAGAAGAAAACATATATTGATGTCTTTGATGATGATCCTGGATGTATTACACATGTAGACATTGTCAAGGATGCTGATCTATTTATGATTGTACCAGCAAGTGCAACTACAATTGCGAAATGTGCAAATGGTATTGCGGACAATATGTTAACAGCTGCTTTTCTAGCAGCCACATGTCCTAAACTCATTGCGCCTGCAATGAATGTTCATATGTATGAAAATAAAGCCACTCAGCGTAATATCCAGACTCTAAAGGATGATGGTGTCTTATTTGTAGAACCAGTTGTAGGACTTCTTGCCTGTGGTGATACGGGTAAAGGTAAACTTGCAGACTATGATCATCTTCATTTAATGATGGAATATGCACTTAGCGATCATCCATTACAAGGTAAAAAGGTATTAGTTACTGCAGGACCAACTCAGGAATCTTTAGATCCTGTACGTTTTCTTACAAATCATTCATCAGGTAAAATGGGATACTCAATTGCCCGTGCAGCATGTATACTTGGCGCCAAAGTAAGATTAATTCATGGACCTACATCATTAAAGCCAGTACCTTATATTATCAATCAATCTATTACAAGTGCCCAGGATTTATTTGAATGTGTAAAAAGACATCATACACATTATGACTATATTATTATGTCAGCTGCAGTAGCTGACTATACACCTGTAAAAACATCTACAGAAAAGATTAAGAAAAATGACAATGAACTTATTCTTAAACTTAAAAAGAATCCAGATATTCTTGATTATATAGGACATCATCAAGTTGAACATCAAGTGATATGTGGATTTGCGATGGAAACACAAGATTTAATTGAAAATGCATCAAAGAAATTAAATAAAAAACAATGTGATCTGATTATTGCGAACCATCTTAAAACAGAGGGTGCAGGATTTCAGGGTGATACAAATGTTGTTACTATTATTACTCAGGATTCTATGAAAGATATCGATAAGATGTCTAAATCAGATCTAAGCTATATTATCTTAAAAGAATGTATGAAAATAGGAGCTAAGAAATAAGAATGCTATTGGTTATAGATATCGGTAATACAAATATTACTATTGGTGTTTACAAAGAAGATCATTTAGTAGGGCGTTTTCGTATGACAACACGTATGGAACGTACATCAGATGAATATGGCTTAATGCTTCATTCATACCTTCAAGCATCTCACTTGAATGTAGAAGATGTGAAAGATGTTATTATTAGTTCTGTTGTACCAAAGATTAACTATTCCTTCTCAAGTTCCATTATTAAATACTTTCATATTAGACCACTATTTGTTGGTCCAGGTGTGAAAACAGGCATCAATATTCAAATTGATCATACTTCTACTCTTGGGTCAGACCGTTTGGTAGATGCAGCAGGGGCATACTATACTTATGGTGGTCCATGCTTAGTTATTGATTTTGGTACAGCGACTACTTATGATGTTATTACAGAGAAAGGTGTTTTTATTGGTGGTGTAATTGCACCAGGCATTGGTATAGAAGCCGGTGTTCTTTCTTCTATGGCAGCTCAGCTTCCAGAAATTGAATTAGTCAAACCACAGCATATTATTGCGAAAAACACAGTCTCTGCAATGCAGGCTGGGGTTGTTTATGGTTATATTGGTAAGACTGAATATATTATCAAGAAGATTAAAGAAGAATATGGACAGAACCTAAAAGTAGTATCTACTGGTGGTTTAGGCAAGCTTATTGCGAAAGAAACTGAATTAATAGATATTTATGATCAGGAACTTACATTTAAAGGTCTAAAGATCATATATGATAAGAACAAGAAGGATCGTCACTGATCCTTCATTTTTTTACAAAACCTTATGTCAACCGAAATTGATAATGTCTCAAAAATAATCAAACATTAGCACCACAACGGTGCTTTTGTTTTGCAGCATAAT
>NZ_RCYB01000115.1 GCF_004168205.1 Catenibacterium sp. co_0103
TCTTCCCATAAGAAAAACCTCCTCAGCAAACAGTGCTTTTAATTATTTACACTGTCTACTGGGAGGTCATCATATCATTAACGAGGCGTTTTATAGATTATAAGATACAATATACAGCAATTGATCCTGAGATACTACAATCAGTGATCTTCCTACATCACTTTTCTTATAATACTTATAATCCTGAGTGAAGTCTGGCAACTGCTTTTGTGATACTTTTGCTTCTTTGATATATTTATTGAATTCTTCTTCTATTTCATTATTCTTCTTATTATTCAATGTAATGGGAAGACTTTTGTTTTTAACTTCCTGTACCTCATAATATATTCCATCATTAGTAAATGAAGGAGAAGGTTTTACTTGATAGACAATGGTATTTTCTGAAGGGAAGTCGATATTCCAGTTTTCAGATATATAATTCATGTTCTTATAATGAAGAAACGTAGAGACAATCACAACAACGATAAGTGTCATAAGTACGATAAATATTTTTTTAGATTTCATAGTGCTTACTACCTGTTAAACAGAAACTGTAATAGATACTTTAAATGGCACTATTGATCCATTTTTTTGCGCATTCTTCATTGCATCAACAGCAATGCCTGCTAATCCATCATAATCTCCGGAACCATAATCATAATAATCACTTACTTTTACAGTTTTACTACTCGCCTTAGTTTTGGTGAAATCAAATTTATGAATAGAATATTTTGCATCTCCTTCAGCTGTTGTAGATGTACTATTAAAAACTGAAGACCCTTTGGTAGAAGCACCATTTGCAATTTTTTTAATTGTATTAGTTGACTTTAACACATATCCATAATTTGGTACATAGGTGGATTTCTTATTTGTATTCATCGTTGCATGTAATAATAATTCCCTAGACAAATAATAATTCTTATTAGAAAAATATGCCACTACCATACTAACAGCAGCATTAGGTTGATTAGCACATGTGCTGACTGACTCTTCACTTGAATAGTCATTTAATAATTTTTCACAAGCTTCAATCAAACTATTCAATTTATCAATCTGATTTTTATCATTGCTTTTTAAGCAATCATTTCTATATTCTTCCATTGTTTTTTTTAATTCAGCTTCAACATCAACTTTATTAGCATTAATCAACTCATTTAAATTCATATTTTGATTTTTTACCTTGCAATTAGCAGCAACAGCACTTATGTTTAAAGAAATCAATGATATACTTAACAATATTTTTAATAATTTCATGGTTATTCCTCCTTAACTAATATACATCTAGATGACATTTAAATCATACCCAAGATACAACTTATTGACCATCTTTTCTGCACAAGAGACATAAATTCTAGCATAAAAGACATTGAAAAAGTGCAGCCTAAGCTGCACTCTATTATAAGTCTACACCATAATCAGTGACTACAACCTGTCCTGTAATAGGCGCTGCATCATCACTTGCTAAGAAAAGAGTGACTCTTGCAACATCTTCTGGACTACATGGTTTAAGGGATAAATCACTATGAGCACTCATAGCACCCATCATCTTCATATCCATTGTATCAGCTGTTAAACCTGCTGCCATATCTGTAGTAATACTACCAGGACAAATCACATTACAACGAATATTTTCTTTCGCAAAACGCATTGCAGTATGTTTAGTAACACCAATAATAGCTGCTTTTGTAGAAACGTAAACAGCTCCTCCAGCACCAAACTGACCTGCAACACTTGCAATATTCACAATAGAAGCACCACTTGTCATAACCTTTAATGCTTCAGACATACAATACATTGTACCCTTCTGGTTAATATCAATAACTCTATTTAAGTCATCGTAATCAATACGATCAATCGCATTTAATCCTTTATCAAGTACTCCTGCATTATTCACTAATACATCTACTTTACCAAATGCTTCTACAGTTTTAGAAACTAGGTTCTTTACATCATCAATCTTAGAAATATCAGTAGGTACACATAATACAGTACCTCCTGCTTCTTCAATTTCTTTACCTACTTCTTCTAATACTTCTTTTCTTCTTGCTGAAATAACAACCTTTGCACCTTCACTTGCAAATAATTTTGCAATAGCTTTACCAACACCTGCGTTACCGCCTGTAACGATAGCGACTTTATTATCTAATTTACCCATATTTAAGCCTCCTTGTTAAAATAGTAACATAACTGTAAGCGTATTCATAGAGTGAATAATCAAATTCATCTATTTTTGTATAAAAAAACACCTCAAGAATAATCTTGAAGTGTTTGGAATATTACTGTTCTTCTGGTAATTCCTTAAGATCATTATCACCAGTTACATAGTGTAAGATAGTCTTTGCAGCAGTTCTAGGACCATCATATTCCTGACCCTTAATACCAAGTCTTGTACGAAGTACACCAACCTGTACACCCTGTTCAAACATCTTATGGAAGAATTCTTGTAATAATGGTTCTGTCTGTTCTTTTCTCTGAACTGGACCAAATGGGTTTGCGAAATAAGAGCCAACTAAACCATATTCAGTAGTAGTACCCTTAGCCATACGGTTACCAGCTCTGAATACCTTTAATGCATCTTCTTCATTATCAAAGAATTCTAAGGCTTCACCTTCAGCTTCATAGTTATTAGCATATAAGAAGATATCTACATCATGATCAGCGATAACATCTTTATAATCAGTAATAGGAATTACGATACGTGCATTGACCTTATCTGGGTTCATGAATACAGATCTATCTAATTCCTTAAAGCTGTAACCAGCATCTAAGTCATCAAGACGAACGAAGGCACCAACTTCTGTACCTGAAGTCTTTACTTTACCATCAACTAATGATAAGCAACCCATATCATCATAGATAGTCTTGATATCTTCGATATAAGCTTCACCATAAGCCTTAATCTGTTCAATAGTTTCTGATTTACCAGCACCAGAGTCACCCATTACAACGATATTCTTTTCAGAACCATCATGTAACTTCATCTGGATCATAGCACCATGGATAGGTAGTTTATGGTGGTTGATGTTAGATACGTTGTGAAGTGTTAAACACATCTTCTTCATATATCCGAAGTAATCGAATTCATCACTTGCTGATAGTTTAGCAACCATCATATCGTTCTTGTCATCCTGGAAGAATGACTGATCCTTCTTACCATCTTCATAACCATATACATATACTAGATCTGGTTTATTATGTCTATATTCTGATTCATCAGCAAGTTCAAATAAGTTACATAAAGTAACGCCCTGTGCCATAAACTTAGTATTGAAGTAAACGAAACATAATAACTTACCAACCTTTGCAGGGTAACATAACCACTGATCAGGATTAAATGTTAAATCAGTAACTGGATTTGTTCTACTTTCTGGGAATACACCATCTCTTTTATTTCTCTTAGAATAAGTGATAAATGGTGGATGAATAACAACCTGTTCAATGAATGGAACATCCTTTAAACATTCATAATCATCAGGTAAACCTGTAGTTAAGTGAGTAACAGTTAAACCAGCATTCACACCTGCTGTAATCTGTCTTAATACCTTATCGTTCTTACCTACAGCTCTCTGCATTGAACGATATACTTCTAATACAAGTTTTTCAAACTCTTCCTGAGCATCAGCGAACTGTACACTCTGGTAACCTGATTTCTTTGAGTCATTGAAAACAATTGCATATCTCTGAAGTTTTCTCCAGTATAAATAAATGTCTTCAATTAACTTTACGAACATATCACGATCTTCAAAATACACTGCATATTCTGGTCTTAATGCACAAACCTGTTCTGCATCAAGTACAAGTAATAACTTGAAAATGCTTCTTAAATCTCCTAATAAGAAGAAATCATCCGCATTGCGTTCATGTAAATAAATATATAACTGTGTTTCTAATCTGCGCTGATTCCTAATGAATTTCTCCAATACTTTAGAGAAAGATTCACTTTCCACTAATTCACATCTACTCTGACAGAATTCTTCAGAGAAGTTTAAGATTGCATTACCTCTAGTAATTTCGAATTTCTTAGCCATTTTTTCATCCTTTCTAAATAGATTATGTTAGCTCCTATCTATTTTACCCCATAATAACAGAGATATTTACAATATGCAAAGCCTAATTTTGTAATTATCATATGTAAGCGTTATTATTTATGGAATTTAGTAAATTCCCATATTTTGCTTGCTAAGTTAGTTAAATCTAATCTGTAATATAAAAAAGACCTTTACTAGAAGGCCTTAAAGAATACTTTACCGACTATTTCTTTCTTAAAAGAAACAGCACCTATATAACGAGAATCAGTAGAATGGTTTCTATTATCCCCCATAATAAAGACATCACCTTTAGGAACTGTATAAGTCCAGTTGGTGTCTGTCATTTGTTCGTTTATATATGTTTCATTGACTTTCTTACCATTACGGTAGAGTTCATGATCAATACATTCTATTGTATCCCCCTGCTTGCCAATGACTCTTTTAATGATCTGTCTCTGCTGTCCTAATATATTACATTTTGCAATGACAACATCACCATATTTTACATCATCATAATGATAGAACTGCTTATTAACTAAGACAATGTTCCCTTCATGATAATTAGGTTCCATAGATTGTCCTTCTACATGAGAAATCTGGACAAAGAATAAGAAACCATATGTAAGAACTACTGTCACAAGAATTACTTTTACATATTCTAATACTGTTTGTTTCATATTTTTCATTTTAATCACCGAAACGATTATACCATAGTTTTAGGATAATTCCTTGAATAAACTAAAAATAAAGGGAATAGGAATAATACTTGCACATAAATCAGCTATAGGCTGAGATAAGGCTAAACCTGTAATACCCCATATGTGAGGCAATAGGATAACAAGTGAGATAAAAGCCAAACCACTTCTTAAAGCAGCTAGGAATGTCGCTATGACACTTCTACCAATACTTTGGAATAACATATTTGCGCCGATACTAATAGCCATGAAGAATATCGCAATACATTCAAATTTCATCGCAAGCTGCGCAATAGAGAGTACTTGACTATCCTGTGTAAAGAGTAAGAGAAGCGGTTTTGTGAAGCATAAACAGATGACACTAATAATACTTAATAGAATAGTAGAAAGAGTCACTGTGAAGATAAATACCTGTTTCAAACGGTCATATCGTTTAGCACCATAGCTAAATGCAGATACTGGCTGGAAACCCTGACCTATTCCTACTCCTACTGAGAAGATGAGATTAGATATACGACTCACAACACTCATTGCCGCAATTGCTTCATCTCCATAAATTCCTGCCGCAAAGTTAAGAGTCATAACACTGATACTATTTAATCCCTGACGACATAATGAAATATGCGCATAAAAATATAATCACCAAAGATATTAATAATAGAACCAGATGTGAGTCCAATCATTGCAAGTGATGCCTGTCCTTCATATCTTAGTATATTATTCATCACACATGGTCAACTACTCACGACCTAAAGGTCATGGGCTTGTAACTGCCCAGTCGTACTAACGATTTACACCTCCGACCTTTAACCCCAGTAGATATTGCTATCTAAAGTGGCGTTACATCATAGGGTGGTTGACAGCACCCTTTGCAGCAGAGTTTACTCTGCTAC
>NZ_RCYB01000116.1 GCF_004168205.1 Catenibacterium sp. co_0103
TGGTGGATTTGAGTTTGGTTATATATTTGTGTCCGCGCAACGAAGGCGCGGGGAAATGGAGGAAATCATGAAAGATAGAGTACATATCTATGATAATCCTGTAGGTGTATTGACTAATAATCCACCTTTTGATAAACAGATGTTTAATTTAAATAAAGCTCCTCTTTTGCAAATGGGTGGTAAGTAGCAATTTGTTACAGGCACTGATATAATTAGAATGCTTGTAGAAAGGCAAGCTCTTGAAGAGCTTCATGAGGTGAATAACCATCAAGAGGAACTTGGCGGTTCTGGTTATTCATCTCGTGAAACTCCGAACCGCCAAACACAAATGAATAAAAAAGAACGTAGAAAATATCCATCTTTACGCTCGTTTACTCGGTCTGAAAATCTAGAGAAATCTGAAGGACAATTGCTTGTTGAAAATACTGTTCAAGAATGGTACAACGCTAAACATGCAACATCATCTGTTTCAGAAATAGAATTTATAAATTCTTTAGACATAAAACAATGTCCTTTCTGTGGATTTCATGATTTTACAAGGTATGGGCATAAGAAAGACGGAACACAAAGATATATTTGTAAAGGATGTGGTAAACGTTTTACAGCGTTGACAAATACAATCTTTGATTCAAAAAAGATTCCTATTTCAGAATGAATTGAGTATTTACTGCATTTTTTTGAATTTCATTCTATAAATTCAACAGCCTACGATAATAGAAATTCACCAACTACAGGTAAATATTGGATGATCAAAACATTTGAAGTCTTAAAAGGAATACAAGACAATGTTGTACTAGATGGTACAGTGTATTTAGATGAAACCTATTTTACAAAAGTAAAAAGTAAACTAACGACAAAAAATGGAAAGAAACTAAGAGAAATTGCTAGAAATAAAATAGGTGTTGGTGTTGCCTGTAACGAGACAAAATCAATTTTTATAATTACAGGAACATCAAAACCCTCAAGAAAATCATCAAAAGAAACATATAGTAAGCATATTGCAAGAAGCTCTATATTAGTGCATGATGATGAGCATTCTCACAGTATATTGATTGAAGAATTAGAACTGGAAAGCGAAGTATACTCAACAAGAGAAACAAAAGGTCTATCAGATAAAGACAACCCTTTATATCCAGTTAATAATCTTCATTTATTATTGAAACAATTCATAAGAAATCACGGAGCTTACGACAGAGAACACCTCCAAGACTGGCTGAATCTATTTTGGTTCATTATGAATGACCCAAAAGATAAGTATGATAAGGTATTGAAATTTATAGAAATGGCAGTTTTGTCGCCAAAAAGAGTGCGATATCGAGATGCAATGAGCTCTAAACATAGTAGATAAGCGAATAATCACCACCCATTTGCAAAAGAGGAGCATTAAATAATTATATGTATCTCTCTACTAAACAGCCTGAGAATACATTCTCAAAAGATGTAAACTTATCTACTTATAGTAGAGGTATGGGTGCTTTAGGGTTACCTGGTGATTTATCATCAGCATCTCGTTTTGTACGTGTTGCCTTCACTAATATGAATGTAACTAAAGGATTAAATGAACAAGAAAATGTCAGTCAGTTCTTCCATATTCTTGGTTCAGTAGAACAACAAAAAGGACTATGTGAAGTAGCCGAAGGTAAATATGAATATACTATTTACACTTCTTGTTGTAATTTAAATAAGGGTATTTACTATTATTCAACTTATCATGGTCATACAATTAAAGCTGTGGATATGCATAAAACAAATCTAGATAATAAAGATTTGACATGTTACCCAATGATTGATGAAGAAGTATTCTTTGAACAGAATTAAAAACAGACACTAGGAAATGCATTCCTAGTGTCTTTTAATATATTATGATATTATTTTATCACTTCATCCGTTAATTTTTCTAGTGTATAAAGCATTGGCACTCCAGATTCAACCTGTCCAACCTTCATAATTCCATTAGAAGCATAAATAGTCAAATCACATAATTGACTAAATTTACCTACATGCGCTAATGAAATCATAATAATAGTATAATTTTTACTCTTATATCTATTGATTTGATCAAATCTCACTTTCTGATAAAAATCATTGTAAATGATCAAAATAACGGAATGAGTTCCTTCTGGTACTTCTAATATGGGATAGTTGACATCATCGATGCCATAACAATAAACCCCTGCTCGACAAAATCGTCGGGCGGTATATTTCGCAATATCCCTACATACACCTAAACCAAGCATTTGAAATGAATCAGCACCTTTAATCAGATCAGCTGCTTTTTTAAGTTTGTCTAAATAATCATTAGATTTTATATGCTCCACAAAACCTTCAATATCGTTTATTTCATAATTATCTTCCTGATCCTGCTGTTCATAAAATTCTTTAATCTTATACTTCAATTCTGAAAAACCAGAATATCCCATTTTCTTACAAAAACGCATAACAGTAGCTGTTGAAACATGTACCTCATCCGCTAACTCACGAACACTTAGATTTAATATATGCTTTAGGTTTTTCACTACATAATTATACACACATTTCTGCTTCATTCAAATTTTCAACTTGACTATACGCGAATCTCATTATATTTACTCTCCTTCCTCTTATTTCTTTACCTTAGATTATTTTAAACCATTTTCATTTACATTTCATGAAAACTAGTGATTTTTTTAGAAAAGAAAAAAAGAAAATTAAGTTATTATACAAACACCAATGTATTTGTTTCTTTTCTAATAAAAAACTGATTATAGTTAATCAGCTTTTATTACGAGTTCACTCATAATTCCATTGAGTTCTATTTGATCGTCTGAGTCTTCATCCATGTCTCCTTAATAGATAATCTTTGTATTAATGCCCTTAGACATTGCATAGTGATTGTACATGAGAAAGAAGTGTGTCAATTGAAAGTGTTTGAATAATATCAATATCTTTTATTCCTGTATCTATTTTTCCTTTAATGACTGTTTGTCTTATCTTCTAATTCATAGTTTAGTTATCTCACAATTATTTTACAAGAAAGTGTGTACAGCGTGTCATACCTATTTAGTTTTCAATACACTCATCACCACAAATTGCGTATTAGATGCAAATAAAAAACAGGCCTAAACCTGTTTTACATCTTAATAATTCCAAATGCATTCGCAACAGAGCTTAACAAGATAATAGCTGCAAAGATTGGGCAAATATATTTAATCATGAAATTGAAGATTTTCTCACGTTTAAATGGATTGTTGTGAGATTTAACTTCCTTAGCAATCTGATCTACACCAATAACTTTGGATACTAATAAACATACACATGTTGCAGAAATTGGCATCATCACTGAATTAGTTAAGAAATCAAAGAAGTCTAAGAACTGCATGCCAATAATCTGAATAGATGCAAGTGGTCCATATCCAAGTGATGATAATGATCCTAATACAAGCATGATGAATCCAAGAATAATAACTGATTTATGTCTACTCCATCCAAGTTCATCCTGGAATGTAGAAACAGCGCATTCTGTCAGGGCAATTGAACTAGTAAGTGCTGCAAATAATACTAATATGAAGAATAGGATACCAATAAGTGTTCCTAGTCCCATACTATCAAATACTTTAGGAATAGTAATAAACATTAAAGATGGTCCTGCATTCAAATTTTCCATATTTCCATTAGAGAAGGCAAATACAGCTGGAATAATCATTAATCCAGCCATAATCGCAATAGCTGTATCAAATACTTCTACGTTTTCTGTAGAATTTTCAATAGAGACTTCTTTTTCTGTATATGAACCAAATGTAATTAAGATCCCCATTGCGATAGATAAAGAATAGAACATCTGTCCCATTGCAGTAACTACTGTCATCCATGAGAAGTTCTTAAAGTTAGGTACAAGGAAGTACTTTACACCTTCAAGTGCACCTGGACGAGTAACTGAATAAACAGTAATAACACATGATAATACAACTAGAATTGGCATCATGATCTTAGAGACACGTTCAATACCGTTTTTAACACCTGCAAATACAATAAATAAAGTTAATAATGCAAAGGCAATAAAGCACAATTCTGTTGAAACACCATTAGAAATAAATGTAGAGAAATAACCATCAGATGATAAAGCATGACCGTTCCCCTTAACATATTCAACAAGGTATTTAATGACCCATCCACCAATAACAGAGTAGTAAGGTACGATTAATATAGGGATAATCGCATTGATCCATCCACCAAACTTATGCGAGATAGAGTTTCCAAATTTTCTAAAAGCGCCTACCGGACTCTTTCTAGTCATTCTTCCAATTGTGGTTTCTGCAATAATCATTGTATAACCAAATGTGAGCGCAAGAATAATATAGATTAATAAGAAGATTCCTCCTCCATATTTAGCTGCAAGATATGGGAAACGCCAAATATTTCCTAAGCCTACAGAGGCTCCTGCAGCAGAGAGGACTAATCCTAGTTTTCCTGAGAAAGTACTTCTCTTTTCATTGTTTTTCATAAAATCCCTCTTCCTTTTGTCTTATTTTTAGAACAATCAACATTATATCACACTAAAAAAATAAAGGAATAAAAAAATAAAGAACTTAAAAATAGAACCTCATAATTGAGATTCTGTCTTATATTAACTCTTTTTCATTCTTCTTAAGAGATAAATTCCATATAATAAGAAAAATATTGCAAATACAGCTAACTGTGTATTATCTCCTGTTTTAGCAGGTGTTTTATCTTTTTCTTTTTTTGCTACTTGTTTTTTATTTAGTACAACTTCTGTTTTCAGAGATAGATGAAATAGACAGTTTCTAGAGGCTGATAATTATCTTACTTTCAAAAATAAAAAGAGTACCGAAGTACTCTAATTATGATTCAATATGGATCTAATACACATGAATAGTGAAAATACAAAAATTACGATATATAGACCAAAATATGGCATACGTACACCATAATCTAGATAATCAGATAAGGCAATAAGACCCCAGATAATTCCCATTATCAAGTATTGTGCTGCAACGTAACGATAGTCATCTTTATGTTTAGTACGCTCTCTCATCACTACCGCAAAACCAATAACAGCAGCAAACATCAAAAATGTTAACATGTAAAATACACCTCTTTCTTACTCACTACCATAACACAAATCGAGTCACTATTCTAGCTAAAAACTTTTTACTTAATAATACACTAAACAGCCCAACTGCCTCTATATCGCAAAGGAAGTTAACTATAGAGGCATAGCCTGACTGGCATAAATAAACACACCTATGATTCCTAGTAAGAATCCTATGACTGCAACAATAATCAATACTTTCATACTTGCCTGCTTATATATGATTTTGCATATTAATAATGTGATAAAAGCACAAAGTAACGCAATACCTAGTAATGTCCATAACCAGTTAAATTCATGAATAATCATAATGGACTCCTTTTGTAAGAGAAAAGCATAAGAGGTTCTAAAATGGTACCCATAAGGAGGACAACAACCTGACAGTTGTGATACCCACCTTGTGGGTATCTTTTTTTCATTTCGT
>NZ_RCYB01000117.1 GCF_004168205.1 Catenibacterium sp. co_0103
GGTGTCTGCCGTTTATATAGCTGACACCTTAACTTAATTACCTGATGGTATTAGTTTTGTTTAACTTAATACCATTGATCAAACATCTCTTCTTTTTTTATCTTCTCCTCATCGATATAGTATCTATCCTTATCATTTTTGTCTCTTTTTATAAATCTCTTCGGATCGTTGGGATTCTTTTTCAGATCCTCAACCTTGTTGCTGCTTATCAGTCTTCTTGCACGCTCTATCTGTCTGTTTCGTACATATCTCTGATACTCCATGGCTTTTCTTGAGAATGTTACGATCACATACTGCTTCAGCTTTCCTTTGGACTTCTTCTGTTTTGTATTTCCGCAGGATGTTTCATATTCTTCGGTAAATCCAAGATCTATGGCCTTATCGGCAGGAATGACTTTATATACTACATCATCATAAAGCAATCTGTTTGATTCATCCATTCTGTCAAATTCACGCATCTCTTTCAGAGTCTTCGGCATATTATTTGATAATAATCTATAGCCGTCATCATTGAACACGGCTTTCTGAAGTGGGTTTGACAACTTCTTTATGGACTGGGTGACGATGAAGGCTCTGCTTCCAAAGGAGTTGAATCTTCTAATGTCCATCGATCCAAGACCGGCATCGGCACAGTATATAAGCCTTTTGTCTCTAAAGGATCTTATCATCTTTTTCTCAGTGGATGTGGCGCATAGCTGCTCGTTCTGATTTCCGGGATTGATGCACATGGAAAGAGGGATTCCCTGAGCATCGATGAACAATCCCATCTGCACGATAGGACTGGGCTGATGCTGCTTTGATATTCCATATTTTCTTAAAGCAGAAGATACCTCTCCGGTGACCTCATCCACATAATCATCATCGGCTGTTTCTATCTCGAAATAGTAGTTGGTACAGTCAAAGTAGCACACAGAGGTATCTCTTCTGATGATACTGTTGCTTGCCTCATAGAGGTGGGTGATATAGTCATCAAAATGTCCTGCGAGAAGGCTCATGAATCTGAGCGATGATTCATAAAGATAATGTGGCTGTTCATAGTATGTATGAAGGTGATCATAAATGCCCAGCTTTGATCGTGTATCGAGAATTCTTGATATCGTGAGAAATCTGTTTATAAGATTCGCGTCATATTCTGCTTTTGTATTCTCCATGATTTCATCAAGAAACTTCTTTATTTTCAGGTCATTATAGATGGACTGGATAAAGAAATAGCCGATATTGAGATTACTTGAATGTGCAACATGATCATCTGAAGAGGCAAGCTTCTTAGAAAAGTCAATATTTACATCAAGTGATACTTTTCCGGCTTTATATTCCTCATTGTATTTTGCGACCTCCTGTTTTGCATATTCGAGAGGATCATCAGTGATTCTGAGCAGATCATTATGCCTGCCGATTTTCTTTATATTTCTAGTCGTGGTCTTTTTGCCGTTCCTTATTCCCTGCTGGATGAAATATGTAGGGTTTTTAGAACGTCTGTCATAGTAAAGTTTCATAGAAATCAGCTCCTATGACAATTATGTCATATTATACAACACCATACAACTATTCAAAGCAGAAAATTTGACAAAAAAATAACGTTGTAATCAACGTTTTTTAAAATCAGAGGCTCTGCAACTGTCAAAGTCCCGTCATTACGCAAAAAAATATTTGAACACCTATAAATGTACTTTATGAGTGCCTTGCTCAATACATGATTTGAGTAAAAGTTGTATGATATAGTTAAAGAGGAGGTAGACTATGGAACATACACCTGTTACTCAAGAATACTTAATCGATTTATATAGGAGCTTGATTATTAAACGAGACGATTTAAAGAATAATGCTGAACAGAATGAGAAGAAATATTATAAGATGTTTAGAGATCTGTATAAAGAATACTATGGCCTCATGATTGAATGCATTTTCTTAAAGAAAAGAATTGCCTATTGTCAAAGATGCAATAATCTTCAAATTAAGATATATAAAGAAGAAATAAATAGTTACATAGATGTTGTGAAAGAAGATTATATGCATCAGTTAGAGAATTTAAAGAATCATAAAAAGAGAATAAAGAAATCTCTTAGTGCTGATGGAATGAAACAAGCCAAGAAGATATTCAAGAGAATTGTCAAAAGAATAGATAAAGAACATCCGTTGTGGGAGCATTCTATTGAGTCATATAGATATAATGATTTAAAAGAATTGATGAATATAGAGGCGTTGGTGGATTATGAGACACATTCTACAAGACACAATATAGATATTATCTACCTCATGATCAGAATAAATAGTATAAAAGAAGAAATTGATTTTTATAACAACCAACCATCTTATTCACCTCAAGAAAAAGAAGAGAGTCTGAAAAAGGAAATATTGAAATATAGATCTTATAGAAATGATTTAAATAAAAAATATCATAGTTTTACAAAAATCATGCATGCATGTTAGGAGGAACACTTATGAGCAAGATGAGAGATATGGTTTTAGAAGCAGTAGAAATGAATGGCGTAGAGAATGTGATTATGCCTTTAATGAATGAAATATTCTTATCTTTTACTGATATTGCAGGAACACGTTATGTAGATAATCAAGATGTATTTAAAGGACTAGAGAAGAATGTACCTCTTCTATTAGAAAGAGAAGCAGATAATAAATATGATAGTAATGCGATTAAAGTGATGACTACAGATAGGGAAAAGCTTGGGTATATTCCTAAAAAGGATAATTGTGTTTTTTCTAGATTAATGGATGCAGGTAAAATACTTCATGCAAGAGTGTATTCATGTTATGAGGATGATTATTATAATTGGTCTGTGTCTATTAAGATCTGTATGATGGATTTCTAGTTATTCACAAAACAAAAAATAAGATAAGTGATACATAGTCATTACATGATGATATCATGAATAAAACGATTGATTCCTTCTCTATGAGAGAAGTCATATTGTTTATGTAATGTCTGGAAATAAATTCTTATATTTTCTTCTATAATTGGTTCATGAGAAGGAATAGTTCCTTCATACCCTTTTCTAGCTGATATCCAAGGATCCTTTGTATGAGTGATTGTTTCTAATACTTTAGCGCTATAGAGACCATATGTATGACTGACCAAATCAATCACATAACATTCTTCTTCACTTAATGTATTCTCTAATTCTTCAAAGAGTACAAATCGATCATCATCAATAGGATTAAAACTGAACTGCTTGAATAAATGATAAACATCAGGATAGACAGGTCCATGAACCCAAGCTTGTGAACGTTCTATAAACATAGGATGATCATATAAGGCATAAGAGGTTCCCTGAATTAAATAAAGAAGTTTTTGCAACATCAATGGTGTAACTTCATTTAATCCTTTAAACAAATAAGCAATGACCTGTCTCATCTTATCTGATAATACAAATAATTTTTGTAGATTACTCACTGCTTCTTGTGATTTCTTATAAGAAGCTGGAGTAATCTTATTTTTATTTTCCTCTAATTTCTTATAGAAATAATCAGGAGAAAGTAAAGCTTTTTTCATGATATTGGAATACTCAAGAGAAGGCACCTGCCCATCTAGATATCTTTTAATAGTCACTTCACCAAAACCAAGAACTAATGCGAGAGGTCCTTTCCCAATATCATATATCTTTAATAATTTGTTGATATTTTCAATAGTAATTAGATTTTCCTTTTCTCTATACTGTGAATCTATTTCTTTAATATTTAAATCTAGTAAACCAGGTAGAGATATTTCTTCACCACATTCATTACATACTGCAACAGTAATCAAGAAAGTATATTCCTTATCTTTAATAACTTTTCTGATTTCCTGTTTCTTCAATGTGTAAGTTGTTTCTTTTCTGCAGTTTGTACAATAAGTGTGCTTCATGTTCTTATCTCCTTTATGATATGATTTTTATTATTTCGTATCATTATTATACTATGAGTATAATAGAAAATCATCAAAAAGATGCTAAGAGTAACTAACGACTGTTATCTTAGATAGAGTAAGATGATAACATTAAGAACCTAGTGGCTTATTATTCTGAAGCAAATTTATCATGTGTTCTTTCTCTAATGATTTCAATTCCCTTATCATAGTCATGAGTACCAGTGAGCCATTCAATCTCATTATCTGCAATCTTTAAAATATCGCATTGTTCAATACCATACCAGATCTGTTTAGCTGCAAGATCTTCACTTTCCCATAAAGATGGTCTTAAGTTAGGGTAAAAAGAAATAATCTTATTCTTCTTTTTGTCATAATCAATCATCGCATAAGTAGCAGATCTTACTGGCTCATCCGTCATAGACAAAGAACCAAAGTGAAAGATACGGCAATTATCAATTAATTCATAATTCACTTCTTCTTTCTTAAGCATCATATCTGCGCCTGACTTTCTATAGAAAGAGAAGCTGCAATCACCTGTTTCATCATTATCTACAAAAGCAAGTGTTGTCTTTACATTTGGATCAAGAATAAGTCCAAATGCATCAATCTTCTGTTCTGTAATTGTATTGTTTAATAGTTTACCAAACTCATCTTCCCCTACTTTTCCAATAAATGCGGTTTTATAACCTAGTTTTCCAAGCATAGCAAGTACATTACAAGGTGCACCTCCTGGATTGGCTTCATAGATACGGTTATACTGTTCACTTAAACCATTTCTGGTGAAGTCTATTAAGAGTTCACCTGTTGCTGTTACATCGTACATAGAATACCTCCATTGTTTATTCATTTATATATACTGCAATCCATATGCCAAGTTTGAGGTATAAATAAAAAAACTCACAGTTTATGTACTGTGAGATGAAATAAAATAAAAAAAGTGACGCAACGCAGGCGTCGCATCACATAAAACAAAATGTTTTTGTCCACCAAAGTCATTATACGTTTATTTCATACAAATAGTCAACTACATTTTTTAGCGAGTATTTTTGAACAAAAGAGTAGTACTCTACTATTTCGCAGCATTCCTAAAATAAAAACAGATTCCCTGTTTTTATCTTGGAGAATCGTAAGCGCTAAATTATATAGTGTACGTAAAAAGGACGATTAAATCATTTTTTCGATTTAATCGTCCTTTATTCCAAACTCTTCTTTAATTTGATCACTCCAAGGCATGAACCAGTCAATCTTCTCTGGATGCTGAATGATATCAATCTGAGGCATTATCTCCAGTATGTATTCTATGTAATCAAAAGGACTAAGTCTATTAGCTTTAGCTGTCTCAATCAGGCTGAATATTGATGCACTTGCATCTGCTCCTTTGGTAGACGTACTAAACAGCCAATTCTTTCGACTCACGGTGAATGGTCTTATATTACGTTCATCTAGTGAATTAGTCATTGGAACTAGACCATCATCCAGATATACACGCAGTCCTTTCTCTAAATTCAGGGCATACTGAATTGCTTTGCC
>NZ_RCYB01000118.1 GCF_004168205.1 Catenibacterium sp. co_0103
TCTTCCCATAAGAAAAACCTCCTCAGCAAACAGTGCTTTTAATTATTTACACTGTCTACTGGGAGGTCATCATATCAATTGCTGCAAAGCGCTAATGATTATAAACTATTCTTCAATTTAATAATTCTTTCTTCAATTTCATGAATCACTTTAATAAAATCCCCATCATCTTTACCTGTAGGGTCATCTAGCCCCCAGTTATCATCAAAAGTTCTGCCGATAAAAGGACATCCAACATTACATCCCATTGAAATTGCGATGTCTACGTCTGGGATATCTGTAACTAACTTGCTGTATTGACCATTTGTTTCCATATCAATTCCATAAAGTTTTTTCATTATGCGAACAGCATCCTGGTTAATTTGTGGCTTTGTTTCCGTCCCGGCAGAATAACTTTGAAACACACCAGATGCTAGATGTTTTCCAAGTGCCTCGGCAATCTGACTTCTACAGGAATTGTGAACACAGATAAATGCTACCCTTTTTCTTCCATCTAACATTTCTTAAAATCCCAACTTTTCAAGTAGCTTAATTACTTCAGAGCTCTTTAATACTTTACCCATTGAAACAACTGTTTCATTCACAACAATGGCAGGCATGCTCATAACGCCGTAAGCCATAACCTTCTCCATATCTGTGATATATTCTACTTCAATTCCTAACCCTAGTTCTTCAATGGCCTCTTTAACGTTTTCATACTGATTATGACAGCTTTTACAGCCGGCACCAAGCACCTTAATGCTTGTAAGCTTATTATCTTCGCCACAACAGTTTTCTGCCTGTTGACCGCTACAGCAACATGATGCTGCTTCATAAGTAGCTACTTCTCCATTGCAAGCACAAGCTGGCTCTATCTTAACTTCTTCTTTTTTCTTTCCTAATCCAAATAATGACATAATCTTTTTCTCCTGTTAAATAAGTAAATTTTGAAATGCATTAAATGCATAACCAACAATAATAATTCCTACGGTACAGATTCCAATGAACAGACCTAAGAGTTTTGGCTTGATTGCCTTTTTCAGCATAATCATGGATGGAAGAGACAGTGTGGTTACTCCCATCATAAATGACAACACAACGCCCAATCTTGCCCCTTTAGTAAGCAGTGCTTCTGCAATAGGAATACATCCAAAGATATCTGCATACATCGGAACCCCTGCAATTGTAGCAATAATGACACCAAATGGATTACCAGTACCAAGAAATCTCACTATAATATCTTCTGGTATCCAGTTATGAATAAAGGCTCCTATTCCAACACCAATAAGAATATATGGGAAGACTTTTTTAAATGTTTCAACAACCTGCTCCCACGCATATTTCATTCTGTCTTTAACCGTTAGTTCTTCCAATGGAATATCGATTTGCTTTGCATTTCTTATAAATTCTTCTACCTGATTTTCAAGGTGAAGTTTTTCGATAAGTGTTCCACCTGAAACTGCAATCACAAGACCGAGCAACACATAAACCACTGCCACTTTCATTCCAAAGATACTCATCAATAGCACCAGCGACCCAATGTCCACCATTGGAGATGAAATAAGGAAACTGAATGTAACTCCTAATGGTAATCCGGCACTTGTAAATCCAATAAATAGAGGAATGGAAGAACAAGAACAAAAAGGAGTAACCGTTCCTAGCAATGCCGCTAAGATGTTGGCGCCAATTCCATGAAATCTTCCAAGTATTCGTTTAGTTCTTTCTGGTGGAAAGAAACTCTGAATATAACTAATGATAAAAATCAGCACACAAAGCAAGAAAACAATTTTTATCACATCATAGATAAAAAATTGAATACTGCCTCCAATCTTCCCGGATGTATCAAGACCAATAGAGTATAAGAACTCTCCAATCAATGAACTAAGCCATCTCATTCCTAAAATTTGATCTTGTATGAATATCCAAATCGTAGTCAAAAATTGCATATCTAGCCTCCTGTTAGTTTTATAGTTTTACATATATCAATGTTTTTGTTTAGGAGAAAGGCAATCTTACCTGATTGCCTAATGTATATATTATTCGTACTTATCGCAGCTGCATTCACCATCTGAATCAGTGGCTTCAAGATAATGAGAAAACATATCCTTAAAACGTTTTTTTCCTTCCTCTGAAATTGAGTAGTGCATCCATCGCCCATCTTTTCTAGAATCGACAAGTCCACAGTCACAAAGCAACTTCATATGATGAGAAAGAGTTGATTGAGTAATGGATAACTCTTCTAGTATAACGCAGGCACATTTTTCTTCATAATGCAAACATTCCAAAATACGAAGTCTGTTTTCATCTGCCAAAGCCTTAATCATACGAACATCTTCTTTATAACTCATAGTATCCACTCCTTCCTGTAAAACTACACTTATTCTATCCCACATATTCATACTTGTCAATATATAGAACTGTACTTAATTTTCTTTTTAGACCATCTTCCGTTTGTTCCACACTACTGTGTTTATTTTTCTATAAATCACAAGTAAACACTTATGTATAATTGACTCAATCTCAATACTCTTATCTATCCAACTATAAAAATACCAGGGTATTATTCATTTTTTCAAGCATATTTAAAAGTCTGATTTTCAATTCTAAAAATCTCGGAAATCCCTTATTTTAAGTCTTTTTATACTTTTACTTATGTGCTCTAGTCAACAGAACTACGCTCTCAATATGACTCGTAAATGGAAACATATCATAAGGATATACATCCTTAAAACCATATCCTAGTTTTCTAAATAACTTTAAATCTCTTACCTGTGTATGAGGATCACAAGAAACATAAACTATTTCTTGTGGCTTTAAAGAAACAGCTGCTTTAATAAATGTTTCAGTAGAACCACTTCTTGGTGGATCCATAATAATCACATCTACATCTACTTTCTGCTTTGCTGCTTCTACCATGAATTCAGTCGCATCCCCCTGAATAAACTTGATATTCTCAACCTTATTAAAAGTTTTATTCAGTTTCGCATCTTTCACTGCATCCTTGTTGAGTTCTACCCCAATAACCTGTTTCGCATTCTTGCTCGCAATAAGACCTATTGTCCCAATACCACAATATGTATCCATGATTTTAGGATCTTTGACTGTAATAAGAGATAAAGCTTTACTATATAATGCTTCACACTGATCATGGTTGATCTGATAGAAAGAACGTGGAGAAATCTTAAAAGTCATTCCACATAGTTCATCTACAATAAAACCTTTCCCAAAAAGAACCTTTTCCTGTTCACCTAATACAATACTTGTCTGTCTTTTATTTGTATTTAAGACAATACTCTTAATAGAAGGAAAAGCTTTCACAAGCTGATTACAGAAGTTCTTAGAACCTTTAAAGATAGCTTCATTAGATACAATGACAACTAATGTCTGATTTGTCTTGACTGCACGTCTAATAAGAATATGTCTAATTTCCCCTCTTCTTCTTTGTGGATCATAGATAGAAACTCTATACTTTCTAAATAATACAGCTATTTTACTAATAATTGCATCTGTCTCCTGATCATGAATGAGACAAGATTTATAAGGAATAATACGATGAGAATTCTCTTCATATAAACCATAGTTATATGTCTTATCAAACGCAATGATTGTCTTATTACGATAGTAATAAGGATCTTCCATCCCAGAGACGGGGTGTACATTAACTTTTAAATCCTTAAAAATCTTCTTACATTCTTCATTCTTATATTCTAAAGATTTAGCATATCCTTGATTAATAAACTGACAGCTTCCACATTTTTTCGCTATATCACATTTCATTATAATTCTCCTAGCCAGTTCTTTAGGAAGTCATGGACTTCATAAAGTGTTTTGATTTCTAATCTTTCCTGTGGTGTATGAATATCAATACAGTTTGGTCCCATAGTCACAATATCCATATCTGGAAATATTCGACTCATATAACCTGTTTCTAATCCACCATGAGTCGGTACTTCTTTGAGTTCTTTATCATATGCTTTTTTATAAGCTTCCTTGTAAGACTTACGTAACTGAGAATCAGGAGCATAGCTCCAACCATAATATTCATCTGATGGTGTCACACTCAAACCAAATAAAGAAGCCAATGTTTCTACTTCATTTACAAGTAGTTTAAGATTGATTTCATTCTCACTACGTATTAATAGAATAAGCTCTACAACCTTTTCTGTTGTTTCCATAATCCCTAAATTCAAAGAAAGAACAGGAAAATGATTGAAGTAATAAGAATACTTTTCTACACCATATGGACATAACGCAAGGAAATGAATAAGTGCATCACTATCTAAGATTACATAACCACTCTGTTCTTCTTCTAATGTATAATCTAAAGGTTCTAATGGATAAAGAGCCTTCTGTTCTTCCATTCTTTCATGAATAAAAGCCTTCAATTCTTCTTTATTACTTGCAGACTGGAAAGTAAATAAACCATCTCTACAGATTGCATTGGCTTTCTGTCCTGCATTAAGTGAAGAGAAACGAATATCAAAACCATTGTCTAAACATGCTTTAAAAACAAGTCCTGCAATCTTAATCGCATTACCTCTACCTTCTTTAATCGCGTCACCAGAATGACCACCTAATAACCCTTTTACATAGAACTTATATCCCTGATCATGAGATTCTACAAATGTCGCATTCTTTCTAATAGTTAGCTGAACGCCACCTGCAGAAGAAACATTTGTTTCTCCTACTACATCACCATCTAAAGAAATCATCTTGCGAGCATGAATCCAATCTTTATCTACATGAGTAATACCATCCATAGTTGTTTCTTCCTGAACAGTAAATAAGCATTCTAAACGAGGATGTTTAAAGCTATTATCACTTAATAAAGCGAGCATGATAGCCACTGCTACACCATCATCTGCTCCTAAAGTTGTTTTTGTTGCATGTAAATAACCATCTTCTTCATAGATTTCTAAAGGATCAGTGAGGAAGTTATGGTTACTATCTGCATCTTTTTCAGCTACCATATCCATATGACCCTGTAGTAAAATAGGTGCATGATCTGCGTAGCCAGGCGTAGCTTCCTTATAAATAATAATGTCCCCTATTTCATTTCTTGCATAATCAAGTTCATTATTCTGTGCAAATTCTTCTATATAGTTACCTAGTAATTCTTCATGTCCTGAGGGATGAGGAATACTACAAATAGTTTTAAAATAGTCTAATACATCTTTCGTCATAATTTCCTCCATTTCCCCGCGCCTTCGTTGCGCGGACACAAATATATAACCAAACTCAAATCCCCCAAAACTCT
>NZ_RCYB01000119.1 GCF_004168205.1 Catenibacterium sp. co_0103
AAAAGACAATATAAGAATGTAGGAAAACCTACATTCTTATATTGTCCTAAACCTACATTTTTATATTGACTTTTGCATCTGCCATTCTGGTACAAGCCGTATGTCGCATAATGTGTGGATGTGTCAAGTATAGGACAAAAAAAATTTTATTTTTTTCTGCCGAAGACTATCTGACGCTTCCATCAGGTAGTCCCAGCACCTTTATTATCTTCTGGTAAGTCATTCTTGTCCTGCTCAAGTTACCTCTATTCTGAAAAAATATCGTCAAAATTCCATTCGATTTCGATTTCATCCTGACTATGAACACGGATCACCTTGATAATCTCACGCAGCTTCTCTGTATCGAACTTCTGAATTCCCAAGAAATCTTTTAGTTTTATTTTATCAGAAAGTTCATTTTGTTCAAGAAGCTTTTTACTATTCTCCGCATCTTCTATCTTTCGTTTTATTTCCTCCAGCTGTACACTTATCTTTCCTGCTCTCTGCTTATACGAATCACGATCTATACGACCATCTTTGTAATCATCATAGAGTTTCATCTTTTCCGAGGTCAACTGTCGGCTCTGTTTTTGCAATTCTGCGGTATTGATCTCTTTGTCGTCGCATTGCCTGTTGGAAGACACTTTCTTTTCTTTTTCCAACATTGACGCTGCATACTGATGAACAAGCCCAAGGATATTCTCCTCCAACGGTTCCCGCCGGATCACCAGACTTCGACACACAGGATCTCCATTGGTTCGGGCATCTGAACATTTCAGCAAATGCTCTGTTTCTTTTAGCAGAGAATGCCCGCAGTTAGCACATAGCAACAATGCCGGCTGTTTTTTACGTCTTTCCAGAGTAAAATTGGTACGTGATTCCGCAACACTTCTCTTCTTTTTCGGATGCATTTCATTTGCTTTTTCAAACAATGCCCTGTCTATAATTGCCGTATGATGATTTTCCAGGCGAACCCATTCTGTTTCATCATTCAGAACTGCTTTATAACCGGTATGCATACTGCAACGTGTTTTTCCCCAGATTCTGGTTCCAATATAAATCTCATCCCGGACAATTGCCGCTACTGTCGTAGGGCTCCAGTGTTTCTTTTTGATCATGTCAAACCTCTGGAACTGCACCTGATCCCCTCTTGATAATTTCTGCTCATCACAAGTGGCAATCGCCTGTCCGTTCAATTCCCTTGTAATATCCGCAAAACTTGTTCCTTCCGCTGCCATCCGAAAAATCATTTTCACGACTTTTGCAGCCTCTGGATCTACTTCCAGCCTTCCATCTTTTCCTTTTTTATAGCCATATCTGGCATCCCTAAAAACTTTAAAAATATCACAAAAAACAGTTGACAAGTAAGCCAATATATGTTGCGTAAGCCTTGATTATAAACATATTTCAAGGAGGCTCATTATGGCTGATTTTTTCTTATCTAATTTAAAATCCACACTCGACAACTGCATCACAGAACTCGATGAAATTCACTCCATGTTCTGCCGTAATCCGGAAAGTGATTTTACCAGGAACCGCAAACTTTCTTTCCGCGAGTATATTCAGTTTATGCTCCAGATGCAGAGTAAATCCGTTTCAAATGCAGTAAACATATGCAGGGCATATCTCAAACACGATGGTAACGAAACAGAGTCCATGCTTCTCATACAAAAGTATCTGACACCTGTCAAGTACAATCGAAAATACCCTATCCACCTCCGTCCAAAGAGAAATAGGGATTTCATGTATCGGGTTGCATAAATCTCGTTACCATTATACTGCATTATAAGGCAGATAAGCAATCTGTCTTTTTAATCTAAAAAACCTTATCTAAATGACATTGAATGATTTATTTTCTATCTAAAATTTTATTAAAGCGACTAAAGACTCCATAGTTTGTGTGTTTGACTTACTGTTTATATCTATTTTCTCCTAAATATTTTTCTAGTCATTGCAATATAAAATTGCTTATACAGTCTCTCCCTTAAGCGTCCTGGTATTCTGGATAATATACAGAGCGACCGATATGACCATCATTATAGCGCACAAACCAATCAACAGATCTGATACCATCGGTGTAATTTGGAACCATATAATATCCCAATTTGGTATGTAACTTGCTTTTACTAATCCATGGCGTACCAGATTGGCAATCCACTCTGCATCTTTTACATCCGTCTTACGTCCGGGAACTACTTTGATATGCTGCGCATTCACAACCATGATCGGTATCTGTTCTTCTTCAAATATATTATATACAGGTTTCCAATAAGAGCCCGTATTTTCCATGGCAGCCATCTCACAATCTGTTTCTTTCAGCCACGAAACTAATTGGAGATCTTGCAGGCCTCCTGGATTCTATCGACCAGCTTTTTGGAAAATATAATGCTTTTTTATAATCTAATAGCTTTTAAAAATCTAATGCTGCTATTTTAAATCCGAAGAATAACCGGGTACGTTTTTTGCCATGCACAGGTATCTTGTCCACATGATATCTTCGACGAAGAAGAGAGGGAATTGCTTCTACTCCATTTCTAAATTTTGCATATTCAGAAAATTCTTCCGTCTGCATGTACTGTAATTGTTTTGCACGACCAACGGATTTCCAAGATACTTCCTTTCGGACTCGTGTTTTTAGAAAACGCGACTGACACCGTTCTTTGTAAGGACATCCTTCGCAGTCACTTATCCGAAAATACGCAACGGAACGCTCATTGCCTGGATCATAGATACAGTCTTCAGGTACACGATTATTCTTACATTTGATGAGATATTTTCCATCATCAGTAAAAACAAAATCAGCATATATTTCATCTGGTTTGCGTCCTGTGAAATTGGTTGTAACAAGTTTTAGATTATGTTCAGATGCTAAACGTGAGTTCTCTTCTCCGCTGTATGCCCCATCGGCAACAATAAAAGAACCATCAGAAAAATCTTTTTTCTCATTAAGATAATCTTTCATAAACTGATTATCTGCGTAGGTATTTTGCTGGTAATCGTAGACAATGACCAGACTGCTTTTTTCTCCGACAGCTTCAACTACGTTTCCAACGTATCCAAGATGTCTGCCACCTGCTTTATAGCGGAAAGTGGCTTCTGGATCAGAAGGATTAAGCAATACTTCTGAAGGGTTTTCAACTTCCTCTTTTTTGTCGAAGCCGCCTTGAGCCACCATCATCAATGATTGTGCGTTCCTTTAATAGGCGAATAAGAAGCTGATATTCAATTGTATCATCAAAATCACCGGTTGAATCACAAATCTTTATCAAGATATCTGCATCTTTCATCACAACAACGTTTCTCTCAGTTGCATCCATATCCCGCTTGTGATAAATGCATTTATTATAATCATCTTTTTTAATATAATGATATTGTTCATCCGGAATTTTTGTTCCACGCTCATCCATTATTTTGCAAAGATTAGCAACACAAGTATAAAACAATTCAAGCAATGAGAGGTTTCTGATATTTGCAGCAACCATTAAACTGTCCATACGTTGTTTATCCGGAGTGATATCCATAAAATCAGATATTTCTTTTGCCATTTTTACAACACATTCATGAATAAGATCAACATCATGCTCTGTTTCCTCTTGCTCTAAACCTGCTGAGGGTTCTGTCACTAATTGGCTGCTCTTCAAAACTGGTTGTGTGCAGTGCATACTGATAGCGGATATCAAATGCCATAGCTTCAACGATCTCATCGTCAGTAACATTAAGAGCTTCTTTAAGAATCAGTGCCCCAACAATCACATTGACCGGAGTATTAGGTCTGGATGCTTTTTTACTGTAAAGAACAGAAAAAATATTTTCATCAATAGCAGGAAAAACTTTGTCTGCAAAAGTATTTGCCCATGATTTTTCTAACATTCGTTTTTCGCGTTCTGTAAGATTAAAAGTACTGTCTAAAACAGTAAGCTGCTGATTATCATTTTTAACAAAAGACATATAGATCACCTCATAAAATGCTACCTACATTTTACCAAAGAATCCAATGTTTTTACATATCGTGTTAGGTTTTCAAGGTACAAATTTATATCAAAGGCTATAAACCTTTTGACACCCTAATCTTTTATTTTATCTTCTCCGGAGCAGTTTTTTACACTGGCTTACAGGTGCATCCGATTCCCAGTCCATCCGGACCGATATGACAGGACAAACCGAAGGAAAGTTTATCACACATGACTTCCATTCCCGGGAAACTTTCTTTAATCTGGTTTACCCATTCTTCTGTCACTTCATCGGTACTGCTGGACGCCGCCATCAGGTACACTTTACCCGCAGCATATTCTTCTCGGAAATTCGTTTCCAGCTCATGCTTCATTGCATCGATCATAACTTTACGTGATTTCTTCATACCACGGCATTTCTGGTAGATATCAAGCTTTCCTGTGCTGAAATGCATAACAGGTTTGATATTCAGGACATCTGCTGCCAAAGCTGTCACAGAGCTGACTCTTCCTCCTTTTTTGAGATATTTCAGTGTGCTGAGTCCGATATAAATTGTCATTTTTTCTCTGGTTTCTTCAAGAATTTTCTTGATTTCGACTACACTGTATCCTTCTTCTGCCATTTCTACTGCATCAAGAACAGAACGATGCATCGGGGTTGCCACACGACCGTTATCTACGACAAACACCTTACCGGCAAATTCATCTTCATTTGCCATGGCTTCTGCTGTCATACAGGACCCACTTAAAGCACTACTAAGAGGAATATAAACAATCTCCTCATATTCTTTCAGCATCTCTTTCCACATATCCATAACTTCTGTTGGTGACGGCTGAGATGTAGATACATCTACGCCCTTTCGAAGCATATCATAAAATTCATCTCTGGAAAGATCTACTCCTTCACGATACACTTTCTCTCCGATATAAAAGGGCATCGGTAGTACCTTAATTCCGAGTCTCTGCGCTTCTTCGCTCAAAATCCCACTGTGGCTGTCTGTCATGATTTCCTCCATTTCCCCGCGCCTTCGTTGCGCGGACACAAATATATAACCAAACTCAAATCCACCAAAACTA
>NZ_RCYB01000120.1 GCF_004168205.1 Catenibacterium sp. co_0103
TCAAGCATAACATCAGTCAGAAGTTCTTCCATTGTCTTTCCCTTTTCAGAAAAATGCTCTTTTACAACAATCTTTGTCTTTCCTCTGTTTCCAATGCCACGCTTGTTATTTTTCTTTTGAATTGTTTTTACAGCATTATCAATAACACATACCCCCTTTCTGTAAAAATAGTTTCTAAGCAATTCAACGGCTTTTGTCATAGCCCACAGGACTTCCACCTCTGCATTATCCAATGTAGCCGTACCCATTGCGTGCGACGCTCTTAACGCGCAAGCTGTGGCTGTACGGGAGTATCATTATCAGACAGAACAGGTCATGGCGATAAAAGAGGACAAGTCTTTTACAAGAACACAGATAGGTTATCGCTCGCTTTTGCAGGGGAAAGGTCATGGCGTATCTGTTTCAACGGCTCGCTGTCTGTCTAAGGTATTGAATTGCTTTATTCAGTTATCAAAGAACACGAAAGAAGAAAATCGTCTTTCCTATATACCGCGTTGGAAAAGAGCAGAAGCGTAACCAATCTTCAAAACTTTTTCTCTTTTCCTGCACCATATAGGGAAAGAAAGTGTCATTCTGCTAAGTTGATGATGAAAAAATTTCTTTTCACACCCTAACTACCTATACAATACCGTTTCTGCCAACTATGGAATGAAAGATTTTCTTTGCTCCATATAGGGAACGGCAACTACCAAATGTTAAGTTGAGAATGAAAAGATTTTCTTCTTTTCGCATAACACTGTCCACTAATCATGAATTTCCGTCATGTTTCTCAAAAAAAGTTTAGATTTTCTCAACTTCCACTCCATATAGGGACAGCAAGCCTCGATTTAATGAGTAATTTTGAAAAAAAGTTAGATTTCCTTTTCTTGCACCATATCTGTACGCTAGTTGATGTTTTGTTGCAGATTTTTTGAAGAAATTAAAAAATACCGTCACTCCCTTGTGGAACAGCGGTATCATTCTCAATCATATCTGCTATGTCTGTTGTCATTTGTTTAATTTTTAATTCCTGCTTTTCTGTTAGTCTTGTATGTCTGTCGATTTCTTCCAGATAATTTGCTCCTGTTTTCTTTTCAATCTCTTTTATCATCAATAAAGAGGGCATGACCTGTCTTTCTAACCAGCGTTTTGTTTTATCCATATTGACAGCAACAGGCGTCATAATAAACGGAAGTGAGGTCGTTACATTATCTAAAAATATATCCCATAAAATATAATCGGGAAAATCTATCTGTGTGAGGATAAGGCTTGCTATGGTCTGTTCGGGATTTCTTGAAAAAACAAGTTGTTCTATCGTTTGTTCTGCTTTTCCATTTTTCAAACGAATTTCAAAGCGGTTCTTAATGTCTGTTTTTATGCCCTTGCTTTTTTGTTCCTTTTCTTTTTCATACAAGCAAAAGTAAATAGAATTACTCTTTGAACCAATATAAAAAGTTTTTGCAGTATCTCCATTTGTACCCGATAATTTTCCGCTGTCTACTGCTTCATGGGTTCTTGAACGTTTCCATACCTTGTTGGCATAATAGCGTTCCCTTAGAATTTCTATATCCAGCAATCCGCCCATATCATTGATTGCTAAATCTATACGTTTAAAAACGCCTTGATAATCTATACAACAGCTTAAAAAGCAATACCAGTCTATCCCTCTTGCCTGTAAAACATATTCCAAGTTCCGACACCCCACACCTCTTAATTCCAATAAAACACCCATAGAACTATCTTTAGAAGCATTTACACTAATATCCCCATAGATATACTGTTCTTCATAACCGAACATTCCGTAATCTTCATGTATAAAATATTCGCTTTTCATTGCCAGTACATTTTTTATAATTTCCAATGCGTCTGTGGTAGGAAAACGAACACGCAGATAGTCAATCGTTAAAGTGAAAGGCTGTGTACAATTACAATAATCAAGATAATGTAGAAGTATATGTTTCATTTCTTTACTAGCTTTTGTTTTTCCGTTTTCAATTTCATTTAGGTTCTGCCTGCTGCTTTGTAGTTCCTGTGCCAGTCGTGATTGCGAATAATCACAGGCATTTCTCTTTTGCTTTAATGCTTCAATAAATTTTATATCATTCATGCTTATTCCTCCAATCAAAAAAGGCATATACTCATAGGAGCATACACCTTGTATCTTATATTTATTTTCTATTGATATGATGTTTTAGACCTGTCGGGTAGAAAGAATAGGGTGTGAAGTGAAATAAGTTCTTATAACCTTATAAATCGTTGCATATCAGCAGTTTTGTATTTGTTTTTGCTCTTGTCTTTTGTAATAGTACCCCCCCTGTTAGATAACGGGGGCTTGATGTTCGCTCGCAAGCTCGCTCAACTGCCGAAGTGAACCAGCCACTAAAAACGGCGGAAAAATCTAAGAGATTTTCCCACCGCCGTGTCTGGATCACTCCGTCTATGCTCTTTTACCGGCTTTGAATATGCAAGTAATATTTCTTGCTTTAAAGTATAGTTCTATTTCTTTTTTTATGTCCTCAATCTCTGCTTGTGGAAAATTAAAATCATCTAGCCAAATCATCATGCTATCATTTTCATCAGGTACTGCTTCAATGATGGCTTTGTAGATATGCGTTTCATCTTTTATTGCAAGAAGATAATCGTACATATGAACATTTTTCATAGCTATCGTATATTTTTTATTATTGTTTTCATCTATCTCATTTAAGTTTTTTTCTTCAAACTTCATTTTGTTATAGGTATACCAAAGCTGCCATATTAAAATTACAACCATAATTATATCGTATATAATCCAAGAACTTCCTAAGCATAGTGGCAGTAAAATGCATAAGATAATGACAAAAGGTATCATCCATAATGTTCTTCTAAATTTACCTTTATAATTCATATTCCAGTAAATAATAGATTTATCTTTTTTATTTGATGTATTTGTTTTTTGCTCTGCTTTTTCAATAACTACTGGGCATATTTTATGTAGCAAATTTGATATTTCTGTTTGACGAAGTTCATCAGCAGTTTGTTTGTCACTAGGAGATAGATATTCTTCACCATTAAAATATATAAACTTAATTTGTTCATAATTCCAAACAGGGCTTTCGTGTAAATAATATATTTTTTCAACTCCGTGTCTTGGAAAAAGACGACCGTTCATAACTACCCAGTTTTCACTAATAAGGACAGGGAAATATTTTCGTAATATATTGTGCTCAAACAATACTTTTTCAAAACATTCACCTTGTAGAGATTCCTTTAATTCCTCTTTTGTTTTGATATGATTTAATACAGGTACGCAGTGATAAGATAATTTAATATATCGCCATATCTTGCGTGCTGTAAAAATAGTGATGAGCCAAAATAAAACTGTGAGGAATATAAATATACCACGAGGATCGTTAATAGTCATAAAGACTCCTCTTACAGCATAAAATAGGCAAAAAAGCCAAATTACTCCTAGTAAAATTTTTTTCAATGGAAAGAATCTAAGCCATTCTATCTTTGTTAAAAAATTTAATTGTGAAGTTTGTAAATTTTCTTTAGCTTTACTGCTTTCATCAGCGATTTTTTCTGTTAGCTGTTTTCTAATATATTGAGGTAAATTAGCAAGTATAAATATCAGTGCAACAGCGATAATACCATACATCATTTCTCATCCATCCTTTTTAAATTAATTTTAACTTCTTTTGATTTTGCTATTTTAACAATTACATTTCCCTTTATATGAAGATATAAATTATCTTTACCTCTGAAACTTCAAATTCTTGTATTACTAACATCAAACAAATTCACATTTTTAGTTCTACAAGCTGGAATTTGTTACTCTTTTGTATCGTAAATAATTTTGCCCGTAAAGTAAATTGAAATGTCCATTTGAACTAAATCTTCTGTTTCTAAGATAGATAAATAACCAGAATACAATACTTGATTATACCCATATAATTCATTTACAATTTCAAAGCTATAGTTTTTGTATCTCTTTATAAAGTGTTCCAGTTCTAATTTCTCACCGTTGAATTTTCCATAGTTTCCCCATTTGCTCTGCAACATCACGCAGGTACAATCAAAATCCACACCTTCGATTGTGATGTTTCCCTCGACCTGTTCAAAAGGTTCTGTAAGTTTTTCATATCCGTCCTCAAATTCAAGTGCTATTGTTTGATCTTGAATTATAATCTTTTTGACTCGCATATCATGCAGACTATATGGAATGGGCGGATTGTGTTTATATTCTGTCCTCATGAGACCTCCCCGTCAAATTCTAATTTATCGTTCTCTATAATATAAATTATATCACGCTAGAAATGAACAGTTATTCTTTTTCAGTTATCTAATGAAAATTTATTAGATATAGAAAAAGACACTATATTTCAAGTGCCATTCTCTTATACACCAGTATTCTGCAAGCAGGTAAACACAGGTTATTCCTTAATATCCTTTTGTTTGGGAAACTCCATTTTCCCATTTAGAGACTGCCTGTCTTGATACACCAAGTGTTTCTGCCACAAATTCCTGAGTCATCTGACATTCCATGCGTTGCTTTTTAATCACACCTCCTAGTGTTTTTACATACTCCTCTTTTTCTTTACGTACAGGCTTTGACTTAATATATTTTCTTAAGGCGAAAATAAGCAAATAAACGACATAGATGATGACACTCCAGATAATAAGTGCAGGTATAAGCGCCATTAATAACATTAATGAAATTTTCATTTTTATTTCCCTCCTCACTTCAAATATAGCTTAATATCGTTAGTTGCACTATCAACTATCAAGCAACTACGAATAATTTAACGTCATTCTATGTTCTTATTAATAAATCAATCTCCTTACAAGGTAAAATAAAAACCGACTGTATTAAAGGGGTCTTTAATTTTTGTGGGGGGTCAGACCTTCGCTCTAAATATTTGGGGGTCTTGGAAACAGCACCTTTAAATCTGTGGGGGTCACACTGTGGCTCC
>NZ_RCYB01000121.1 GCF_004168205.1 Catenibacterium sp. co_0103
AGAACATTGAAAACTGAACAGATACACGTCAGATTTATTTGAAAACATTTAATTGATGAGCTGAACATCAGCTCTTCACATATTTCGTGGAGAGTTTGATCCTGGCTCAGGATGAACGCTGGCGGCGTGCCTAATACATGCAAGTCGAACGAATCTTCTTCGGAAGATGAGTGGCGAACGGGTGAGTAATACATAGGTAACCTGCCCCTGTGCGGGGGATAACAGGAGGAAACTCCTGCTAATACCGCATAGCCATGAGCACCGCATGGAGCTCATGCCAAATATCCTTTCGGGGATAGCGCAGGGATGGACCTATGGCGCATTAGCTAGTTGGCGGGGCAACGGCCCACCAAGGCAACGATGCGTAGCCGGCCTGAGAGGGCGGACGGCCACATTGGGACTGAGACACGGCCCAGACTCCTACGGGAGGCAGCAGTAGGGAATTTTCGGCAATGGGGGAAACCCTGACCGAGCAACGCCGCGTGAGCGAAGAAGGCCTTCGGGTCGTAAAGCTCTGTTGTAAAGGAAGAACGGCGCATACAGGAAATGGTATGCGAGTGACGGTACTTTACCAGAAAGCCACGGCTAACTACGTGCCAGCAGCCGCGGTAATACGTAGGTGGCGAGCGTTATCCGGAATCATTGGGCGTAAAGAGGGAGCAGGCGGCCGCAAGGGTCTGTGGTGAAAGACCGAAGCTAAACTTCGGTAAGCCATGGAAACCGGGCGGCTAGAGTGCGGAAGAGGATCGTGGAATTCCATGTGTAGCGGTGAAATGCGTAGATATATGGAGGAACACCAGTGGCGAAGGCGACGGTCTGGGCCGCAACTGACGCTCATTCCCGAAAGCGTGGGGAGCAAATAGGATTAGATACCCTAGTAGTCCACGCCGTAAACGATGGTCACTAAGTGTCGGGGGTCAAACCCCGGTGCTGCAGTCAACGCAATAAGTGACCCGCCTGAGTAGTACGTTCGCAAGAATGAAACTCAAAGGAATTGACGGGGGCCCGCACAAGCGGTGGAGCATGTGGTTTAATTCGAAGCAACGCGAAGAACCTTACCAGGTCTTGACATCGATCTAAAAGGGATGGAGACATCCTCATAGCTATAGAGAAGACAGGTGGTGCATGGTTGTCGTCAGCTCGTGTCGTGAGATGTTGGGTTAAGTCCCGCAACGAGCGCAACCCCTGTCGCCAGTTACCATCATTAAGTTGGGGACTCTGGCGAGACTGCCTCTGCAAGGAGGAGGAAGGCGGGGATGACGTCAAATCATCATGCCCCTTATGACCTGGGCCACACACGTGCTACAATGGACGGGACAGAGGGAAGCGAAGGCGCGAGCCGGAGCGGACCCCAGAAACCCGTTCCCAGTTCGGACTGCAGTCTGCAACTCGACTGCACGAAGCCGGAATCGCTAGTAATCGCGGATCAGAATGCCGCGGTGAATACGTTCTCGGGCCTTGTACACACCGCCCGTCACACCATGAGAGTTGGCAACACCCGAAGCCGGCGGCCCAACCCGCAAGGGAGGGAGCTGTCTAAGGTGGGGCTGATGATTGGGGTGAAGTCGTAACAAGGTATCCCTACGGGAACGTGGGGATGGATCACCTCCTTTCTAGGGAGACAGACGTGTAATGTTCAGTTTTGAGTGCTCTGGCACTCTAGAGAGATCCTTGAAAATCAGATATGATCATCAAATGGAAAGTTTTTTAAACTTTCTGCACACAAAAGATAAGATGTAAGTGAGATCGAGAAATCAAACAAAGAGATAAAGGTCTAGTACATCTGGTCTGAAGGCAAAAAATACTAAGAACAGAAATACTCAAGCGAACTAAAGAGAACCAATCACAAGGTCAAGGAAGAAAGGGCGTACGGAGAATGCCTGGGCACAGAGAGGCGATGAAGGACGCAGCGAACAGCGAAATGCGGCGGCGAGCGGTAAGCACGCGATGACCCGCCGATATCCGAATGGGGAAACCCCTCCGCTCAAGAAGCGGAGACCGCATGACGACCGTCATGACGGGGCAATACGCAGGGAACTGAAACATCTAAGTACCTGCAGGAAGAGAAAGAGAAGTCGATTCCGTAAGTAGCGGCGAGCGAAAGCGGAGGAGCCCAAACCGGACACAGTCCGGGGTTGTAGGACCGCCGGTAAAGATGACATGAAGAGTCAGGAGAATCCCATGGGAAGGGGATCCGAAGAGGGTGAGAGACCCGTATCCGAAGGCTCGACATGCGTCGAGGCGGCACCTGAGTACGGCGGGGCACGTGGAATCCTGCCGGAATCATCGGGGACCATCCCGAAAGGCTAAACACTACTCTGTGACCGATAGCGAACCAGTACCGTGAGGGAAAGGTGAAAAGAACCCCGGGAGGGGAGTGAAAGAGAACCTGAAACCGCATGCCCACAAGAAGTCAGAGCCCGTCAAAGGGTGATGGCGTGCCTTTTGTAGAATGAGCCGGCGAGTCACGATCAGCAGGCGAGGTTAAGCAGGAGATGCGGAGCCGCAGCGAAAGCGAGTCTTAAGAGGGCGAAATAGTCTGAGGTCGTGGACCCGAAACCGGGTGATCTAGCCATGAGCAGGTTGAAGTCGGGGTAAGACCCGATGGAGGACCGAACCGACCCCCGTTGAAACGTTGGCGGATGACTTGTGGCTAGGGGTGAAATTCCAATCGAACCCGGAGATAGCTGGTTCTCCCCGAAATAGCTTTAGGGCTAGCGTCGCAGCGAGAGAGCCGTGAAGGTAGAGCACTGAATATGCGATGGCCGCATCCCGCGGTACTGAGCATAATCAAACTCCGAATGTCACGGTGTCATCTGCGGCAGTCAGACGGCGAGTGATAAGGTCCGTCGTCAAGAGGGAAACAGCCCAGACCATCAGCTAAGGTCCCAAAGTGCATGCTAAGTGGAAAAGGAAGTGGAGACGTGCAGACAACTAGGAGGTTGGCTCAGAAGCAGCCATCCTTCAAAGAGTGCGTAACAGCTCACTAGTCGAATGACTCTGCGCCGATAATTTACCGGGGCTAAGCATGACACCGAAGCTATGGACAGGAATGTGGTAGGGGAGCATTGCATGCAGCGGAGAAGCATGACCGGGAGGGCATGTGGAGCGCATGGAAGAGAGAATGCCGGCGTGAGTAGCGGCACGTGGGTGAGAATCCCACGCACCGATGGCCCAAGGTCTCCAGAGGAAGGCTCGTCCTCTCTGGGATAGTCGGGACCTAAGGCGAGGCCGAAAGGCGTAGCCGATGGACGACGGGTGGATATTCCCGTACCCGATGTGTGGCGATGGAGTGACGGAGAAGGCTCAGGCAACCAGCTGCTGGAATAGCTGGGGCAAGCGAGATACCTGCGCACCAGGGAAATCCGGTGCGCATAAGGGGAAGGCGCGATGCGTACGGAAAGCTTCGGCAAGTACGGAAAAGCTGAGAGCAGGCTTCCAGGAAAAGCTTCTAGCACAACATACATCGGCCCGTACCGAAAATGGACACACATGGGCAAGGAGAGAATCCTGAGGTGAGCGAGAGAACTATAGCTAAGGAACTCTGCAAAATGACCCCGTAACTTAGGGAGAAGGGGTGCTCCAGAAATGGAGCCGCAGTAAAACGGCCCAAGCGACTGTTTACCAAAAACACAGCTCTCTGCGAAGGCGCAAGCCGAAGTATAGGGGGTGACGCCTGCCCGGTGCTGGAAGGTCAAGGGGAGCTGTCAGCGCAAGCGAAGCAGCGAGCCGAAGCCCCAGTAAACGGCGGCCGTAACTATAACGGTCCTAAGGTAGCGAAATTCCTTGTCGGGCAAGTTCCGACCCGCACGAAAGGCGTAACGATTTGGGCGCTGTCTCAGCTGTAGACTCGGTGAAGTCTTAGTACCTGTGAAGATGCAGGTTGCCCGCGACTAGACGGAAAGACCCCATGGAGCTTCACTGCAGGTTGACATTGGGCTTGGATGCATGATGTACAGGATAGGTGGGAGGCTGTGAGCCGTGCGCGCCAGCGTACGGGGAGCCGCTGTTGGGATACCACCCTTCATGCATCTAGGTCCTAACCGGAGGCAACGGGCCACGGGACAGTGTCAGTCGGGCAGTTTGACTGGGGCGGTCGCCTCCCAAAGAGTAACGGAGGCGCCCAAAGATACCCTCAGCATGGATGGAAACCATGCATAGAGTGCAAAGGCATAAGGGTGTCTGACTGCGAGACATACAGGTCGAGCAGGGACGAAAGTCGGGCTTAGTGATCCGGCGGATCCGAATGGAAGGGCCGTCGCTCAACGGATAAAAGCTACCCTGGGGATAACAGGCTGATCTCCCCCAAGAGTTCACATCGACGGGGAGGTTTGGCACCTCGATGTCGGCTCATCGCATCCTGGAGCTGAAGTCGGTTCCAAGGGTTGGGCTGTTCGCCCATTAAAGCGGTACGCGAGCTGGGTTCAGAACGTCGTGAGACAGTTCGGTCCCTATCTGTCGTGGGCGCAGGAGGTTTGAGGAGAGCTGCCCCTAGTACGAGAGGACCGGGGTGGACGGACCGATGGTGCACCAGTTGTCACGCCAGTGGCACAGCTGGGCAGCCAAGTCCGGACGGGATAAGCGCTGAAGGCATCTAAGCGTGAAGCCCCCTCCAAGATGAGACCTCCCATTGGCGACAAGTAAGGCCCCTCGAAGACGACGAGGTTGATAGGCCGCGAGTGCAAGCGCAGCGATGTGCTTAGCGGGGCGGTACTAATAGGCCGAGGACTTGGCCAAGATTGGAAAGAGTAAGGATTAGTAGAGATGACGTATCTGGTTTTGAGGGATCCCTCGAGGATCTGGCGGCGATAGCATGATGGACACACCCGTTCCCATCCCGAACACGGAAGTTAAGCATCATAACGGCGA
>NZ_RCYB01000122.1 GCF_004168205.1 Catenibacterium sp. co_0103
ATAGTTTTGGTGGATTTGAGTTTGGTTATATATTTGTGTCCGCGCAACGAAGGCGCGGGGAAATGGAGGAAATCATGTAATGCTAGATGTTCTTTATTATTCACTAAACATAAAATGGCACTCACGATTGTAATCGCAAAGCCAACATACATCATCGGCTTAACTAAACTAATACCTAAACTGATCTGTAATACCTGATGTAATATTGTACTTGCAGAATATAGAACTCCTTCAATAATAATGGCTCCTAATACTTCTCTTAGTAATAGTTCTTTAAGGCCTACATCTTTGCCATCACTCTTTACAATCTTAATATGACATATTCTTTTACCGATTGTCTGTCCCCTATTAATCACTAAAGGAATAATGACATAATAAAACATTGCGCCTAGTAATGCGAGTAACCCACAAATCAGTCCTAACTGATGAGGGTACTTTAGTAGATTCTGGTTCTTCATTGTGCCATAAATCTTCTGTGACACAATTGCGATAGGAAATGATGTAAAAAGAGCACCAATATACCAATCTAATAAGTATGCACCAAAACGTCTTGGTAATGATGCAATAGTCTGTTGTTGTTTTTTCATATGTTACCTCACGCTGTCATTAGCTTCATAAATTGTTGATAGTTGTCTGCTTCGATAAACTGCATCAGCTGGTTGTAATCAATAAGTACATTAGATAACCAATCAAAGAATGTATGCAGCATCTGATTATCCTGTTCGCTGATAGACAATAAGAGAATAAGACGTACTTCATACTTACCCCACTTCACTGGATTCTTTAAGACCATGACGGATATAGTAGAACGTAATGGTTGTACTGTAATGGCATGAGGTACCGCAAAGCCCTGCACAAAGGCTGTTCCTGCCATCTCTTCTCTTTTAAAAACATCTTCTTTATATTCTTGTGTGGCATAGCCTAACTGAATCAGATTATCACATAAATAGTTAATAGCATCTTCCTTAGATGCGATGTCTTTTTTTATAAAGAATGTTTCCTGTCCAATCAGCTTCTTTACAATATGACAGAACTGATCATGATATTTTTCTCTATCTAATTGATTGAGTGCCTGGAAGATCTGACTTTCATCCTCATAGTTCACAAATAAACTAATTGATACTGTCTTAATAGACAATTCATGCTGTAAAGGTACAACAGTCAAAATCAAGTCAGGATGAAGTGATGAAATCATATTATTTTCAAAGAATGGGAATACTTTAATAATTTCCATACGTTCTCTAAAACGTGTTTCAATCTTATCCATACATGCTTTCGCCAGCATTTGATTATGGGGAATAATCATGACTACACGGTATTTCTGTGTATTGATATGTCTTTCATAGGCTGTTCCAAAATGTAAAGCGAGATAAGAGATTTCATCTTCTACTAAAGGTTTACCTGTAGCTTTAGAAATGACATCACTGGCATGTATCGCCATTTCAAAGACTAAAGGATATTGTCTTTTAATCTCCTTTAAATAAGCTGTTGTATTAGGTTTATCTACTTTAATACGATCAAGTAATGACTGCATATGAATAACTAAACTATTATAAAGTTCTTCATCATCTCTCAAATCAATATCAAAACAGTCTCTAATATCTACTAATACCTCTTCTACTAACTGCTGTGATTCTGTTTTTAAGTCTACATGACTTCCTCTTCCTTCTAATAAGAAAGCAAACTTAACGACTTCTTCTTCAACATAAGGAATACCAAACTTTTGTGATAATTCTTCAAAAAAATCCTTTGAGACATGATATTCTAAATCAATACCTGTACAGTCACTCTGTGTTTCATATAAATAATTCTTATTCCTGATACGTTCAATCGCAATACCAGCATGCATCATCAACATAGGAAGACTGACATTCTTGAACTTATAATGATTATTTGCGCAGACATTCTTAAAGATATCTACCACATCAATGAGATTAAAATCCTTCCATAAATGAGACAAGGCACTAATATTTGTGAAATTTCCTTTGATTTCTGATTCTAATAGATGCTTATATACAGAACGCTTTTCATTTTCATCACCTTCTAAACGAATGTGGTTCTTTACACGTACCACTTTTAAAGAAGGATATTCATTGAGTATGCGTCTGATATTTCTTAAGTCATTATCAATCGTATAACCACTCACATAAATACGATCCTGTAATTCAATGAGATTGATTTCCTGTTTAAACAATAATTCCTTAATAATCCAAGATACACGTTCCTGAGATGTCTGAGGAATCACTGACTTTGTCGTAATTCCTTTTACACTTGTCAGCATCTCGTCTAAGTGATAACCTTTACGACGATTGGCTTCTATAAGAGTACATTCATACTCTTTATTAATATGCTCAATATCAGAACGGATTGTACGATCTGATACAGACAACATAGAAGCAAGCTCTTTACCTGTCACCCATTCATCATAATCATGAAGGATATCTATAATACGCTGCTGTCTATTATTCATACGTAGAACCTCCTGTACCTTCATTGTAATGGTTTAGAGTGCTTTATGCATTCAATTTAACTTCCTAAGTGTTAGGAAATGAAAAAAAAGAACCTTTCGGTTCTTATAAATCAATAATATCTAGAATATCATAGGTTGCCTTCAACATCTTTGGATGGAAGTCCCCTTCTCCTGATTCATCCACAACTCTTTGAAGTTCTTTAGTAATGTCAATAAAGTCATCTTTTAGGAAAGGACCTCTTGTACATAATAAATCAAATGTCTGATTCCAATAGAATAAATGATACCCACTAGAACGATAGCCATGACTCGCATAAAACTTAGTACGTCTTAAACGCTGTTCATAGTTAGCTGCTTGATCATCTAAAGGTTCCATATCCAACACAATCTGTCTTTGATAGAGATCATCCATCAACTTTAAAGTACGTCCTCCATACCCATGAGAACGAAGTGATGAACAGATTGCGAGATAGAATAAATAAACACATGTATCAGATGTCATTGTCATAAAGAAACCTACAAATGTGTTTTCATCATAGACACCATAAAGATCTGATATACCAGTTTGAGATAAATCAATCATTCTTTCAATAGAGACACGTTCTTCTTTAGGAAATGCTTCATTATTAAGATCTTCTAATTCCTTAAAATTCTCTGTAATTCTTTTAGCCGTTAACGCCATAGATTATCCTCCATTAATATGACTATTCTATGCTGTTTTCTTCTTTTTTTCAAATGATTACGCTATAATGGTTAGAAAAGAAAGGAGGTATTTATGCTTACATATAGTTTTGATGAAAATAACCATAAATCTCTCTACCAGCAATTATATACATTTATTAAGAACGATATTCTAGAGGGACATCTGACAGCAGATGAGAAGTTACCTTCTAAGCGTACATTTGCGAAAAATCTAGGTATTAGTATTATTACAATAGAGAATGCCTATGCGCAGTTAATGGCTGAAGGATATATTTATTCTTTACCTAAGAAAGGCTTTTATGTATCTCCGATTAATAATAAGACACCCCTTATTCCTGCCAAGATGATTCATAAACCTTCTATTAAGAAAGAATCCTATTGGTGTGATTTCTCTTCTAATCAGACACCAGCCCATTTGTTTCCTTTCACAACCTGGTCAAAACTTATGAAGGACGCATTAAATGAACACCAATCAGAACTAATGATTAATCCTCCAGTAGGTGGTATTTATGAATTAAGAGAAGCGATTTCTCATCATTTAAAAGAATTCAGAAATATGGATGTTGAACCAGAAAGAATCATTATCGGTGCAGGTACTGAATATTTATATGGATTACTCGTACAATTATTAGGTTTAGATCTTGTCTATGCCGTAGAGAATCCTGGTTATAATAAAATATTAGATGTTTATTCTAGTTTAGGGGCTAAGTGTGTTCCTATAGATATGGATGAGCAGGGAATACTGGTCAACCAATTAGAAGATTTAGATGTTGATATTGCGCATATCTCTCCTTCTCATCATTTCCCAACTGGTATTATTATGCCTGTATCTCGACGTTATGAATTACTTGGATGGGCAAATAAGAAGGAACATCGCTATATTATAGAAGATGATTATGACAGTGAGTTACGTTTAAGTGGACAGCCTATTCCTGCCCTGCAAAGTATTGATTTAAGTGAAAAGGTTATTTATATGAATACCTTTACTAAGACTCTTGCCTCTACAATTCGTATTAGTTATATGGTGCTTCCTCATCATTTATTAGAACTCTATAATAAGAAGCTCTCTTTTTATGCCTGTACAGTCTCTAACTTCGAACAATATACTCTTGCATCATTTATTAATGAACATTATTTTGATAAGCATATTACTAAATTACGTAACCATTATCATAATAAGCGTGATGCGATTGTAAAAATGTTAGAAGAAAGTAGTTTAAAGGATATGATTACTATTTCCAAGGAAGATGCAGGTCTTCATTTCCTTATTACGATTCATACACATATGTCTGATGAAACACTTATCAATAAATTAAAAGAAGAAGGAATCCATCTAAGAGCAATTTCCCATTACTATCTTAAGAATATACCTCATACATCACATACCTTCATCATGAACTACTCTTCTATCGATTTAGATAAATTACCTCAGGCTATAGAAATATTAGAAAAAATACTTTATTGACATATTTTCTAAAATATATTAAAGTAAGTCATGCAAAATAAGAATATTGATTTAGGGTATTATTGGAAACGCACAAGCACAGCTTGCTGACTACTCCCACGGGCAAGCCCGTGGGGTTCTGATTGCCAAGTGTAGCTTGTAATCGTACATCATTTTCAGACTT
>NZ_RCYB01000123.1 GCF_004168205.1 Catenibacterium sp. co_0103
GAAAAAAATAAAAAGACCTCTCTGATTTTGAAATCAAAGAGGTTTTTGGCATTTGTTCGCTTAACTTAATACCATTGCATACTAATCTTCTCTTTTTAAGTATTAGAGAAGTGTTCTTGCCTCTTATCATGTTATGTATGACTTTACATTTTCTATAGTCCTTAATGTTCATTCTACTGCCGCATTCTGGACAGGAGATAATGGTTCTCTTAAGTGTGATACAATAAATCACTTCTTTTTCATTGATTTCAGTCGTATGATACTGTACAAAGGATTCATAATCCCCTAAAATAATTCTTAGATCATTATCCAATTTGTGATCTCCTTTCGCTTTGAGTTGATATGAGCAAATTAATGATACAGCGAAAGGTTTTTAATTACACAAAAATATCTAAAAAAGTGGGAGCCACAGTGTGACCCCCACAGATTTAAAGGTGCTGTTTCCAAGACCCCCAAATATTTAGAGCGAAGGTCTGACCCCCACAAAAATTAAAGACCCAACATTTGTTCATCTCTTTTTTTGCATACAAAAACCACCTCTATAAAGAGGTGGCAAGTATTGATATTAGTTTGTACCGATAGACATTGTTTCTGGCAATGTAGCACCACCATCAATAACAATCTGAGCACCTGTTAAGTAGCTAGATTCATCGCTTCCTAAGAATGCGAATAATTCACCTACTTCGATAGGTTTAGCAAGACGTCCCATTGGAACATTTGCTGCAATATCATTGATTGCTGCTTCTGGATTATCTGGATTAGATTCAACAGCCATCTTTTCAACCATTGGAGTTCTTGCATAACCAAGCTGTGAGCAGTTAACACGGATATTACGTTTAGCATATTCTACAGCTAAGCACTTAGTTAAACCAACTAATGCAGCCTTAGTTGTAGCGTAAGCTGCTTCACCAGCATCAGCTACGATATCACCAGTTACAGAAGAAGCGATAACGATGCTACCTCCACCCTGTTTTAACATATAAGGAACAACTGCTTTACATGTATTCCATACACCCTTAATGTTTACATCAATATGGAAATCACGCATTTCATCAGTCATTTCTTCAAATGGAGCTAAGCGGCAAACACCAGCGTTACAGCAAGCTACGTTGATTTCACCGAACTTTTCAACACCCTTAGCAGCTGCAGCATCCATTTGTGCACGATCAGCTACGTTAGCTACTACAGTGATGATTTCAGCACCGTATTCTTTTCTTAATCTTTCTGCAGTATCTTCTACAGCGGGTGATAAGTCAACCATGATTAGTTTTGCACCATATTTCGCATATGCAGTTGAGATTCCTTCTCCAAGTCCTACTGCAGCACCTGTAATTAATGCAACTTTTCCTTCTAATTTAGCCATTTTATTATTCTCCTTTTCTAAACTAAGTTTATATATGCAAGCAATCATTTGCTTTGCCATTAATTCTTAATACTATTTAATTGTTAGAACTTCTGAACTCCATCAGGTGTTTCAATTTCTACTGGATGTTTCTTCCAGTTCACACAAACCATCCAGAGCCACAATAACATACCAACACCAAGATATACACCAAAGCAGATCCAAGAATCAATCCCCTGACCAAGTGTACAGAAGAATGCGATAGTAACTGCAATCAACATCGCAAGAATACGGAAAACATCTCCGCCCTTAACAGTGTTTGCACTTACCCAATTAGGATGTTTTCTATGAATACAAATAGCTGAAATCATAGTAAGTGCATAAGCACAGGCACATCCGAAACTCATTAAGTTAAAGAATGCACTCATGAAGTCAGATGAGTTCTGTAATACGATAAATACTAATGATAATACTAACAAGAAGATGTTAGGTAATAATGGTTGCTGGTTCTTGTTTACCTTTGCGAAAACCTTTGGTAAGAAGTTCTTATTAGCCATTGAATATAACATACGTACTGTTGACATCCAGAAGCCAAGTAATGAAGCACCCATACCTAGTAAACAAGATAGAATACCAACAATAATAGGCCAGAATGTCCATCCTAATACTTTCTGCATAGTTAAAATAGTTAAGAAACCATCCTGTGCAAGAGTTGTATGAACACCCTGTAATCCATCTAATCCTGCAACACAGAAATAATAGAATACATAGATACAACCACAAGTAAGGATTGAACCACAAATAGCTTTCTTAGAGTTCTTGATTGGGAAGTCTCCTTCTTCAACCATTTGAGGTACTGTTTCAAATCCGAAGTATGGTGTAATTAATAACGCCATACCAATAATCCATCCAGGAATACCATTTACGGAACTTAAAGTTGTCTGGAAGATATTTCCAAAGTTAGATAAATGCCAATGTCCTGAGAACAATAATAAGAAACCAGTAATAATAGTAACTGCAATGTTACAGAAAAGCATACCTGCCTGAGCCTTTACTAAGAACTGAACGTTCTGAATACTCATCAAGAAATATAAAACAAGTAATACTGCAGCACATCCTACCATACCCCATGTACCAAGACCTAGATTTAATGTCTTATTGACCCATGTCATGATAGCCATAACAACAGCTGGTGGTACTGAAATCCAAGCTGCCATAATAAGCCAAGAAGCTAAGAATCCAACATGTTTGTTGATGCCAACAGTATTGTAGATTAATTCCCCACCACCAGTGTGGAAAATAGATGCCAATTCGCTATATACAAGTGCGATTGGTAAAATAGCTACAGTCATTAATGCGAATGCAAGGAATGTCCCGCTTCCACAATAACCATAGAATACAGAGTCCCAATAGTTTACGAATGTAAAGATAGAACCTGTTGCAACGGTGTAAACGAAAATCAGCTTAAGACTTTTATTTAAGCCACCCTTGCTTTCTTTGTTGTCCATAAAACAACCTCCTCCATAATTGTAATCGGGAGATAGTTGATGACTGCAAAAAAAAACACTCTCTAAAGAGATACTAGAAACTATGATAGTATGTCCCGTACATACCCTCTCATCAACTATTTAATTGTAATGATATCATTTGTACAATTTAATGGTATCACTCGCATATAGTTAAGTCAAGCGCTTACATTCAAAGTCTTTTTTAAGTTCTCTCTTTAAAAAATAACAGTAAAAAAGGAGAATTTTTTAAATATTTTAATTCTCCTTATACAATACAAAAACTAATATAAGCTATTTTTGTTCTGATATATACCAATCAATGCATCTCCTTGAAGCATTTTTAATATACGAATCATATCACCTTGAGAGACACTGATACAGCCATTTGTGGCCCTGCCAGTAGAACAATGTAAGAAAATACCACTACCAGCTCCTGGAGTACAAGATGTATTATAGTTAATCGCAATGGCATATCTATAAGCTTCTTGATAGTCTACTAAGTGCTCAGCACTGCTCCATTGGATACCTGTCTGGCTCGCATCGACTAATTTATTGTAGTAAGAGCTATTGCTGTCATCCACCCAATAGTGGTTGTTGTTGACTTGAAGATAGTTTTTAGATGTACCAGGATTACCTGCAATACCAAAGGCCTGTCCAAAGCTATAAACACCTCTTGGAGTCTTTTTATCGCCTTCACGTTTACTTCCTGTAATTCCCCTGCTACCTACTCTCGCACTGCAGCTTAATGTTTCAGTCCAAACACCATTGTGTTTCGTATGTACTGTCAAAGTTGCAGAACTGCCACCATTTCCCACTACTGTAATAGCTTGAGTTGTATGTTTTGATATAGACATATTAGCAACAAAGCTCTGACTTACAGATGGTGATTGAGATGATACAGAAGGGTTATTTGAAGAAGAAACCTGTTTTTTAGCTTGAGATGCATTATTAGAATGTGTTTCAGTTTTTGTCTCTACTGCCTTTTCTTGAGGCACTTCTTTGTCTTTTAAGGTATTACGAATGACCTTTTTACCTTCTTCATTAGTGATTGTCTCAGTCACAAGTTCTTGATTTGAATTAGCTACAGGAGTGATATTTACTGGTAATTCTTTAGTAGTTGTATTACCTGAACTATCCTTCACATTCACCTTTAATGTATAAGTCCCCTCTTTATTTGCATCAATAGCACTAAAATCATAACTTAGTTCTACAGGTGATAAATCTGAAGCATTAAATAAACCTAGCGCATTAAAATCAAATTTACTTAAATCTGTTCCTTTCACAATATCAATACTTGCATAATCAGTATTGACTTCTGGTGCAGTCGTATCAACTACCTTTACCTTTTTAATAAGTTTTTTCTTATTAAAAGTCATTGTAATCTTATAATCACCAATCGCAAAATAATTCTTGCCTTCTTCATATTTAAAATTGGATTTAACCTTTAATCCCTTTACTAATTTCTTATGATCTTTTACATCCATGTCTTTAGTATCTAATAATTCCATTGCATCGTAAGGAAACTTCTTACCATATTCTAATTTAAGCGTTTTATTATCCTTTAAGACAAACTTAGGAACTTTTGTAAGAGTATAGATACCTATACCACCTAAAAGAACCACTACAATGATACACATAATGACTATAATACTTTTCTTTTTTAAATTGATCATTAAATAAACACCCCTTAAACCTCAATTAACCTATTAATTTTTAGTTAATATTTTAAAGATTATTTATATTATAATATATATATATATATCAATGAGATTAGGGATAGTGTCAAGAATCTTGTGTAAATTCTTATTTCCTGTAAATTAAGTTTTCAGTAGATAAGGTTAGTTGTTATCTATTAATTTGGAAACCATTGATCACGACCAACTAAACCAAAACCTTTGTGAATTCTATTCATAA
>NZ_RCYB01000124.1 GCF_004168205.1 Catenibacterium sp. co_0103
GACAAATAGTCTATATCCTGAATATTTCTGCTCCACACTTCTCTTAAATCGTTACCTGTAGATTATGGGTATTCAAATCTACTTTCAGTTGTTTCTATATTTTCAATAAACTCTCCACCTAGTACTTCACATAAGTAGAAGATCTTTACAACACCATAAGCATAAGGTGGAAGGTTATGCTTATCTCTATCTTGTACCGATATAACCTTTTTAACACAGACATCCAATCCTGCTTCTTCTTTAGTTTCTTTCACTACATTATCAGCAGGAGAAAGATTAAATTCACACCATCCTCCAGGAACAGGCCATTGCCCTTTCTCTTTTACAAGAAGAATCTTCCCATCCTTGAATATAGCTGCACGAGTGTCTACTTTTGGCGTTTGATAGCCTACATCATTACAGAATAATCCATGAATCTTTTCGGCTGGTACATCTGTTCTTGTTAATATCATTTCTGCTGCAATCTCTCTTATACGCTGATAACGCTCTTTATCATATACATCGTGTCCATAGAAAAGTCCTGCTTGTGCAAGGCTCTGTAATTCTTTTGCCCATTCTAATACTTTGTCCATAACTTATGCCTTCTCACTATTTCTTGTTAATAGTATAGCACTAAATAGGATCCATTAAGCAGATGGTATATGAAAATATTATTATATTATATTTGAAAATAGTGCTGTGGAGGATATCTCTTTTGGCATAAAACATTACACACTTAATGGTTCTTTCAAGACAACAGTCTAACGAAGGTAACATTATAGATGCTGATGAAGTACTTGAAAGGATTGCAAATAAATACGAACTGTAAAAGAACCTGCTCATTTGAACAGGTTCTTTCTACATGAAGGACTCCACTACATAGAGTCTCTTTTCTTTCTTATTCCATAATATGATTATTTCACTATGATCTTCATGTGACTTATACCAATAGACACAATCTGTGTGCTGAGGACGACTTATTGCAAGTATATTGATCTCATCTAACCATTTATTGGTTGCATCTATATAGTTATCATCATAGATGGTTTCTCCTTGATCTTTTTTCCAGGAAAACATCTTTTCGATAGGTTCTTCATTTTTATATGTAAAAACATGATAACGGACACCATCTCCATTAAAACTTGATTCAGAATCTTTTCTATATACTTTAGAATAATCAGAATCTGAAGGAATAGATATATTCCAGTTCTCTTTGATTACATGACTATAGTCTTTAGAATAATTCCAATACATGATTCCACTTACAATAATTATACATGCAAATATGATTGATATAATCCTTTTCTTCTTCATAGAAACACCTCTTCTAGTCTGCGAGTTCTTTTAAAGTATCTCCTGCAATTCTATATACTGTCCAATCTGACATTGGCTTAGCACCAAGAGACAGATAAAAATCAATACTAGGCTTATTCCAGTCAAGACACCACCATTCTAAACGTCCACAGCCACGTTCTACTGCAATAGAAGCGAGCTTCTTAAGAATTGCCTTACCATAACCGTTTCCACGACATTCTGGTTTTACATACAAATCTTCTAGATAAATGCCAGAACGTCCTAGGAATGTAGAGAAGTTGTGGAAGAATAAGGCAAAACCTATTTCTTTATTATCTACTACCGCAAAAATAACTTCTGCTTTCTGCTTATCAAATATCCATGTTTCAAGGGTGGCTTCATCTGCTACCACTTCATCTAGCATCTTCTCATAATCAGCTAATTCTTTGATGAATTGAAGAATGAGTACTGTATTACTACGTTTCGCAAATCTGAATGTAAGAGTCTTATTCATGTTCATTCTCTCCGTTAATTTCATTATACTAATAGGCTAAATGGTAAGGTACTTAAGTTTTCTTAAGATAGAGAAATGAATTGTTCAAAAAATTACATAACTTCTTTTATGTAATTGATCAAAAATAATGAAATTAGATAAAAATCGTCAAATTTACATAAATTTTCACCAAAATAACATAAATGATTTATGTAATAATAATCAAATTAGATAAATGAATGAAAAATAACATAAACTTTCACCAAAATAACATAACTGTATGATGTTAAAACAGTAAATAAACTAAATATTAGATAAAATAAGCAAACTCATTTAGTTTAATTGATGAAATAAACTAATTATTCTACAAAATAAACAAACTCACTTGGATTAATTTGGTAAATAAACTAACTCATCATAAAAAGACTTATTTAATAATTGATATGGTCCCTTATAGAGGGATTTTTTTGCAATAAAAAAAGAACTCCAAGGAGTTCCTTTGAAGGTTTTAGGTCTCCATATCGACCTTTTCTTCCTATCCATTAGAACATTTTGGGAAAGAAAATCAAACTAAATATTAAATGAATATCATCTGTGTTTTGTACAATAAGATACATTCTTTCTTTTAAGACTGCTTTCTTTACAAACACTTAACTGGAATATGCAAGTGAATTACTTCTACTATTACTATAATTGTTATAGTCAAAGGGAAGTGATGAGAATGAAAAGAGTATTAATGGTGTTATGTTGTAGTGTGATGGTATTAATGAATTGTCATAATGTATTTGCGTTAAGTACAAGTATTGAACTTGATGGTGGAAATAATGATCCACAGGTAGTAGAAAAAGAACCAGTGAAAACAGGTGACATGTCTAGTAAGACTATTAAGGAATTAGGTTTACTCTTAACAGGAAGCTTATTATTAGGTATTGCTGGATTCTCAATGAAGGAGGAACGTCATGAAGAAGAATAGAATCATCATAATATGTATTGCGTTATTTATAGTGCTGGCAGGATCTTTTACTGCTTATCATTTTATTCATTCTTCTCAAGAAAATACAAATGGTGTAGTGATTGATAAAGATGCCACAGAATGGAAAAAAGAACTCCCTAATCAAGGTAATCAAGGAATTAAGATACCAGGCTATGGAAACTTAAGTGTAGCTGCAGGAGAGAAGAACTGGAATATTACATTATTAAATCCAGAAGGGAATAATTGTTACTTCAAATACAATATTACTGTAGGAGAAAACAGTGATCCTATTTATACATCAGATTATATTGAACCAGGTAAAGCTATTAAATCCTTTAAGGTGAATAAAGCACTTAAGAAGGGTGATTATACTATCTATATGAATATTGAAACATATTCTATGGATGGAGAGAATACAAGAATGAATGGAGCAAGCGTTAAAGCAAACTTGCAGGCTGTATAGAAATAACAGATACCACTCTGTCTATATAGATACAATTGAATATGAATATTTTAAGGAGGAGAACGATTATGAAAAGAACTATGACAGCAGTTTGTACAACTCTCGTGACAGGTATGATGATGATCACTCCAGCTTTTGCAGCGAATACATCAACTGGACATACTGATATCTCATTATTTGTCCCTAATGATCCTATTTATACTGTGACAGTACCAGAAAAGGTGACTTTAAGTGCAACAGAACATACACAGGTTCCTGTTACTGCAAGTGATGTACAGTATATCCCAGAAGGTAAGAAAATCTCAGTTACATTAAAGAAGGGTAATGGTGTATATGGTCGTCTTTATTTAATTGGTGATAAGAATAACGGGAATAAGCCATACTTAATGACTATTATGATCAAGGGTACAGGTGATGAATTTAAGATGGGTGCTCTTGAAAAACAGATTAAGGGTATGGAACTCGCATCATTTACTGATAACGGTACTGCCAATTATGAAATGTATCCAGTATCACAGGATTATCCTGAAGAACAAGGTAAAGTAGATTCTAACCTTGCTATACAGAAGGGTGTTCATTATACTGGTTGGATTGATTATGGCATTGGATTATACGATATCAAATAAGGAGAAAACTATGAAAAAGACAATAACATGTGCATTGACTGCATTAATGGCAGTTTCTGCTTTATCACTTCCTGTTTATGCACAGGATGCATCTACTGAATTCTCATTTGTGAAAAAGAATGATCCGACTTATACAGTGTCTATTCCTTCATCACTCGCATTAAGTGAAGAAGGTACACCTATGACTATTGAAGCTAAGGATGTGGCTTATCTAGATGGTAAGAAGGTATCAGTAACTGTAGCGGGTACAAACTATTATCGCAATCAGTTAGTTTTACAAGCAAGAACATCTAAACCATCTTATACTGGTGTCATTCGTTATCAGTTGATCAGTCCTGATAATAAAGTATATGAAACTAAAGGTGATGATATAGTAACAGGTACAGAACTTGCTTCGTTTACTGAAAATGGTACTGTGACTTATACAGTAAAACCAGTACTTTATGATAAGATTAATCTAGAACCTGGATTAAAATATACAGGTACTATGAATTTTGGAATTAGTCTCACAGACTAACTTAAGGGGCGTTAACCTTCGGGTTAACGTTTTTTTTGTGTCTATACAATGTAAGGATTTTACTATTATCTATATTGTGAATATAGATGTAAGTATTGAGCATCTAATGAAGATAGAGGCTTTTATTGATAATTGTATGATATAATGAGTGGCAATCTAATGATGAAGGGAGATTAATTATGCATTATAGACAATATGAAATGACGAGGAGGAAACAAAAAAAGTAACTCTCCTTAATTGTTCAATCGTGGATTTACCATTATACTTTGAGTAGAAATAAAAATTCATAGTATTGTGGGATTACCGCAAACAAATAAGGAGGGTTACCTATGAATAGAATAATAAAAATTGGGAT
>NZ_RCYB01000125.1 GCF_004168205.1 Catenibacterium sp. co_0103
GACAAATAGTCTATATCCTGAATATTTCTGCTCCACACTTCTCTTAAATCGTTACCTGTAGATTATGGGTATTCAAATTTTTCTTTCAAATATATGGAAACAGATACTACAACTATAAAAAAGCAAATCTTTGTGAAAAAATACAACCTTTTCATCATTTTGTCTACACCTCCTATATAATTCATTTTTAGTATATTGGATCTAATCTATATTTCAATATGAATGAACTAAAAGGTAAATTTCTAATCTAAATGGTTCATGTGCCATTCATATTAGAATTATTCCGTTTGTGGTACCAGTGTTGAAAAAAGTGATTGATTTTTTTAAGATGTAAACAGGTGATAGGATTGTTTGATTGATTAGAAAACACTTTAGGTGAAAGGAAGATTAATATAATGAAAATTGCGATAATAGATGATGATTCTATTTTTATGGATGAAGTTAAGGATATTATAGGTGAAAGGATTAATAAAATAGGTATAAATGATTTTTCAATCTCTACATTTTCTTCACCTGAGCAGTTATTGGTAGACATTCATTCATTTGATTTGCTTATTATAGATGTTGAAATTAATCAATATAATGGAATCAGTATATGCAATCAAATTAGAAAATTTAATACTGACATTATTATTATGTTTATTAGTTCTTACACAACATATGTATTTAATTCCTTCACTGTTTCACCATTTTCGTATATTTTAAAGAAGGATTTGAATAATAAGGGAATATCCGAAATTGATCGTTGTCTGCAATTTTATATGAATAAAAATAAAACAATTAAAATCTCATCATTCGGCATTGAATATTCTCTTGTTCAAAGAGATATCAAAGTCATTTCTAAAATAAGTGACAAATGTGTTTTTTATTACAACGATAAACAATTTGAAGCAAGAATGAACTTAAAAGATATACTTATGGATCTTTCACCATTTTTTGTTCAGATCAATAAATCTGATATTATAAATTTGAATTTTGTATCTGATATTCATAAAGATGAAATAACTTTAAATAGTGAAGAAAAGTATTATATCAGCCGTAGAAAGATAAAAGACATTCATGAAAAGTGGATGCAATTTTTGAGGGATGGAGGATAAGGTTATATTATGGGGGATTTTGTTGTTAACTTTTTTGAATCGTTAGGATATGTATATTTTGTATCACAATGTATAAACAGAAACGAAAAATACAAACTTTTACATAGTTATTTTTTATTTATAGCATCATTGGTTATTTTAACAGTGTCATCATATCTTACTCATATTGATCAGATTTCACTATTTCTTATCAATGCTATCGCATTTTTAATATGTTACTGGTATTCTAGTAATTCCTCTATTGAAATTATATTCTTACTACTATATGTTGAAACATTAATTATCATCTCAAATATATTTTCATTATTTCTGTTTCAAAATATATTTCATACAAGTATATCACTTATTTTTTCAACGCCTCGATTACTCATTTTAACTTCGTTATTCAGCAAGCTGTTATTTTGTTCATTGAGTTTCTTTTCTGCTAAGATTATGAAGAAAAGAAATTTTGCCTTTAGCAAATCCTTGCTCATATTAGTTATTATCATTTCTATTTCTTTTTTCACCTTAGCATATAGCTTTACAAATTTAGTGTCTAATCGTGTTGACCAACAAACATATTTTATATTCTTGATTAGTTTATCTGTTTTGTTGGTTCTAAATTATGTGTTATACAACATTTTAAAAGAAGAAAATTACAAACAGATGATAAAAAATATTCAATATTCTGAATTCGAAAATATGAAATTTTTCATTGAGGCAACAAAAAGTATTAATGATGAAAATAGAAAATTAAAACATTGTCTAGAAAATGTTCTTCTTATTTTAAATAAAGAGAAGCAAAATCAGAACATAAAAAATATTTGCTTGAAACTACAAAATATCAAAAATAATACACAGTTTATAGAAACAGAAAACAATGTTATTAACAATATTTTTAACACGGTAATGCTTGTTTACAAAGATAAGAATATTCAATGGAATTTATATCTGGAAAGCAGTCTTTTAGAAATTGAATCCCTTGATTTAGCAATCATTTTAGATTCATTGCTTAAACTTGTTATTGAGAATATTGATACCAACAAAGAAGTTGTATTCAAAACTAGAGAAAAATCAAAGTTTTATTATCTGTCATTAAGTTTTTATTGTAAGGATAAAAGTGAAACTGAGTTATATCCTCTTTTATTAGAAAATGTAATAAGAAAATATTCAGGTGAAATGATCATAAAGACAAATAATGATAAAACATATTGTGATATTCTTTTAAAAAAGAAAAAAGGATAAAATGCATTAACCTACATTTTATCCTTTATCTACAGAAGCAGTCTTTTTCGTTATGCTTTAAATAGTTTTTGTTTAATCCTTTTTAATAGCTTCATACCTACTAAACATAAAAAGAATTCAGTAATAGGAAAAGCCCACCAGATCAGTGTTATACTCATCTGTCCATTTCTTACTAGTAGAGAGAATATATAAGCAAGAGGTAGGATAATAATCATTTGTCTTAATAATGAAATAATAAGTCAAATGAAAATTAAGTGTAAAGATAAGGGAGATAAACTATAATTGAAGTAGGTGATTACTATGTTTAATACGATGAAATATGCAAGAAAAATAAGACAATATGCAAAAAATGAAATATATCTTCAATATAAAGAAAAAAAGCCTGATAAGTACTTTAGTAAGCTGGGAGGTAAACCACTTGTACCTAAAGACTTTGCATGGCCTTATTATACAGGAGAAGACTTTGATGGTATCGTAGAAGAAAGACCCTTAACACTTGTTGCTTCTATTAATCTAGAAGAAGCTTCTTTTTTTGACGTGGATCATTTACTTCCATCCAAAGGATTGTTATTGTTCTTCTATGATTTGCATACAATGCCAGCAGGACTAGAAGCAAAAGATCAAGGATGTGCAAGAGTCTATTATTTTCCTAATCTAAGTATTTTAGAAGAAAGAGACTAACCAAAAGACTTAGATGAAGAATTCATTATTCCTGAACTCTCATTAAACTTATCACAACAATTGAGCTTTCCAACATACTGCGAAATAGATGGACTGGATGAAAAGAACTATCAAAAGATATGTAGAAAATATAACCCATATTTCCTTAAAGAAAATAACTTCAAGTTACTAGGTTATCCGGATATTATCCAAGATGAAATGGAAGGTGATTGTGAAACAATCTATCAGGGATATGACAATTCTTATACAACTACATTAGTGGATCAAAAGAAAATACAAGCCCACAAGCATGAATGGATTCTCTTATTCCAATGCAATTCTATCTGTACAAAAGAGACAGATATCATGTTTGGGGATTTTGGTTCTATCTATTATTGGATCAAAAAAGAAGACCTTAAAAATAAGGACTTCTCTCATATCTGGTTAATATTACAATGTTTCTAACTATTTAGAAATAATTTCTACACCATCTTCTGTCACAAGAAGAGTATGTTCCCATTGTGCTGATAGTTTTCCATCATCTGTATAAACAGTCCAGTCATTATCAGTACCTAGATGGATATGACGTGTTCCCTGGTTAATCATTGGTTCAATAGTAAATACCATTCCAGGAACTATTAATACAGTCTTTTCTTTTGGTGTATAATGATATACATAAGGATCCTCATGCATGGCTTTTCCAATACCATGACCACAGAACTCTTCTACAACACTATAGCCATTGGCGTGGGCATGCTTTTCAATTGCTGTACCAATATCAGCAATAGTACTTTCCCAAGGCTTTACAGCCTTCATACCTTCTTCAAGACATTCTTTAGTCACTTTTACTAGACGCTGTGCTTCTTCTGATACATGACCTAGCATAAACATTCTTGAAGCATCTGCATAATAGCCATTTACTCCAGTTGTAGCATCCACATTAATGATATCTCCATCCTGAAGTACATAATCTCCAGGAATACCATGACATACTTCATCATTGACAGAAGTACAGATACTCTTAGGATACCCTTCATAGTTTAAATCTGCAGAATAACCTCCATGACTTGAAGTATAAGCTACAGCCATATCATCAATATCCTGTGTTGTCATACCAATTTGAATATGTTCTTCAATATAATCTAATAATCCATTATTGACTACAGCCGCTCTTTTAATAGCTTCAATCTGTTTCTCATTCTTAATCATTTTATGATTAGGAATAAGATAACCATGTTTTTTATATTGTTTAAGCTTTTTATCAAAAGCTTCATGACAATCATGATAGTCTAACTGACTACCACACCAGCATTTTCTTTTCATTGCATTACCTTCTTTCTTTACAAAGTATACACCATTTTTTAAAAAATTACATTGAAAGTTAGTTGTATATAACTAGGAGTACACAAATGATTTATTATTTTACAGGAACAGGCAATAGTCGATATATTGCAAGAGAACTACATCAACAATTAAATGAAGATTATATAAGTGTCAACTACCCACGACCTAAAGGTCATGGGCTTGTAACTGCCCAGTCGTACTAACGGTTTACACCTCCGACCTTTAACCCCAATAGATATTGCTATCTAAAGTGGCGTTACATCATAGGGTGGTTGACAGCACCCTTTGCAGCAGAGTTTACTCTGCTAC
>NZ_RCYB01000126.1 GCF_004168205.1 Catenibacterium sp. co_0103
AAGAAATAAGGGGTGAGATTCACCCCTTACTGCGTAATAATTAAAATTTAGGAAACCCCTAGTTATTTTAAATTACCGAAAAAAAGAGCTGTAACGCTCAAGATAGTAATAAATACTACCTATTCATTACAGTCCCTTTTGATTTTTCATAATCATTTGAATAAATGCAGGAATAAAGAATTCTATGATGAATGCTGCAATAAAGAATAATAATATCAGCATTTTAGTTACAGGTATAATCAAACTATATATATGTATCCTTATAACAAACTCTATAAAGACTTCTAGTAATACTACTCCCAAAACAGCTAACATAAGAGAATTCTTGATATAAGTAAGACTAAAACTCTTGCTTATTCTCTTAGTAGTAAAACCTAAGTTATATAGAAAATCTCTTGTCTGTTTTTCTTCCTTAAGAATGAGGTATTTGAGGTAGAAATAGAATCCATACAACAATACAAATACTATAATCATGAATTGCATTAATACTTGTTTATTGTTGGAAAGAATCTTATTGATTGCACTATTATCTACAAAAGCACCTTCTACATTAAAACCAAGCTTTTCTAACTGTTTTGTGACTTGATCTATATTTTTCAAACTATCTACTCTTACAGTATAAGCACCTGGTTTCCAAGGTGTTTCTACAATAACCTGATCCACATCACTCATTGTATAAGTAGAAGGTAATGGTCCTTCATAATATGTATAATCCATTCCTTCTTCACCAGGCACACCATATAATACCTTCGATTGTGTTGCATGATATGTCTTCCTATATTGATTTATAACACTTCGTGGGACATAAATACTTCTAGTACCACTATATGAATTTGAACTTATTTCTGTTCCTTCCTTTAATATACCTCTTACAGGTAGTTCTACCTCTACTAAATCCACGAGGACAGTATTAACATCCACATATTCACTACCTTCTAAATCAATACCTGTCTGTGTAATACCTGATGCATCATACATAGGAATAGGTAAATAGAACTTTAATTTAAGATCATCCATATTGATTGAATCAACTGAAATATCCTGATTAGATAATAACTGATTACTTATATATACACCTTTATTATTATTGTGCTTTACAGTTAAATTTGTATAATCATCTTCATTATCATATACCTGCATACTCACTAGATTTATTGTTTGATTACATTTCTTTCCTGTAAGTTTTGCTTCTTGATATTTCAGTTGAGTTTCAGTATCTAATCCAAGTATCATAACATCATCGTATTCTTTTTCATAACGCCATTTAACACTCTCAATATTCTTTACAGATTTAATCTTTTTATAATCTGATTGTGTCATAGGAAATTCTGAACCATTATATGAATAATAGTCATTACTCATCTTTTCCTTATATACAGTTAAATCTCTCGAAGCAATCGTATTGATTTTTTGTTCATAAGATGCATTATAATGTCCATAAATATTATAGCTATATGCACATATAATCATTGTGAAAGCAACCAGGATATTCATAACTATTCTAAATGCACGATGAGAAAAACGTAGATTAAATAATTTATGATTATGTGGTATCTGTGATATAAGAGATGTTTCTCTCTTATTTTCTTTTTCTAGAATAAGTGTTTGATCAACCTTATAGAGCACATCTGCTTCTTCAATCATCCTTTGATCATGAGTTGCCACAATCACATAATGTCCCTCTTCAGCATACTCTTTTAGATACTTAATCATTTCTAACGCATAGGATGAATCTAAAGCGGCTGTAGGTTCATCAAGTATCAATATTTCTGGCTGACTCATAATAGCTAAACAGATAGCGGCTCTTGTCTTTTCACCACCTGATAAGTTTCTAGGATATTTTTTCTTTAGAGAAGCTATACCAAACTTTTCTTCATATGTATCATTTCTTTGATAACCTAGTTTAACTAACTGTTTAATATGTTCCTCTATAGTTATTCCTTCAATAAACAAAGGAATCTGAGGTACATTGACCATATGATCATAAATGAACTGTTGTCTACTATCTTGATCTTGTTCATCTATTCTCTGTCCTTCATAGATATATTCACACTCATATGCGAATTGAAAGGCTTTTAAGAAAGTAGACTTACCAGAACCACTCTTTCCCCTAATAATAGTCAATACACCTGGAGAAGTATGAAATGATGCATTGTTTAAGATTACTTTGTCACCAAATGATATATTTAAATTTTTGATTTCAATCACCTTAATGCACCTCATTTCTTAATTCATCTACTATATTCAGCTTATTAATGAATTTGTTTTGAAGAACCATTCTTTCTATCAATAAGATAATTATGAATAAGACAGTCATATTAGAAAGTGTCACCATATTAAAAGTACCTAATATAAGAGACATGATTGAGGAGATTAGAGTAGAACTCACTACAACTATAGATATACTTCCCAATGTTTCTATCATGGATATTCTTTGTAAATCCTTTTTTAATAATCCTGATATCAAAAGAAGTACAAGTTCTTTTTTTCTTTGCATAAGAAGATGAGATTCCAATACAATATCAATAAGTACACTAATAACTAGAATCACACCCGCAAATGTAAACATCATATTCTTATAGTAAGAATCAAGACTATTCATAGCCTCTCTATCAGTGAATGAATCATTAATTCTATATCCCTTTGATTCATAATAGTCTATCAATTCATTCAATTCATTATAGGTATTAGTCTTAATGATATAACCTATATAACGTGGTGTACATCCTGATTGTTTATAGATATCCTGAAGAATTGCATACGGAACATAGATATATCTCTGACTCTTTGATACATAATGAACCTTTTTATTATTCCTAAATACACCATTGATATCAAATGTATGAGTTGTCTGATTCATTCCTTTTTGATCAGTGATATAAAGATCTAGTTTGACTTTATTATGAGAAGATATCTGATTCAGGCGATAATAAGTATCATTGTCCATATAAATACCTGACCTTGTTTCCTGGATATTTCTATCTATATATTTAGAAAGATCATCATCCTTGAAATAAGGCACAAGATAGACATCTTCTCCTTCTATTTGTGTATATATTTTATATAGAGGAAACGTATTCTTATCATCTATTTTTATGAAATGAGAATAATCCTGATCCACATAACTATGCTTATCTTTGGTAATAATAGCCTTATTTTCTAATTGTCCTATCAACATCTGCATTCCTTGATCCCTTGAATGATGAATAATACCAAGAATCATCTGTCCAGATACAAGTGTCAAGATAAACACCATCATCATCAATACATACATGAACTTATAATGTTTCATATAGTCTTTTATATACTCTTTATAGAACTTATGATCAACCTGAGAGATAACACCCTTTCCACATATATCTTCTTGAATCACAGAACCATCAGATATCAGTCTTCCATCTTCTAGTGTATAGACAATATCTGCATACTTTATAGCCTCTTCTGAATGAGAAGCCAACACAATGGTCATATGCGCACTTAATTCTTTTAATATTTTATAGATTTCTATCTCATTCTCATAATCAAGTGAAGCGGTCGGTTCATCTAAGACAAGCACTTGTGGATTACTTACAAGCGCTGTTGCGATAGAAAGTCTCTGTCTTTCCCCTAAAGATAGCGTCATGACATTCTGATTCAAAGTCACATCAAGATGCATCTTATCAAGATAATCCTGTATATCTTTATCAGATAAATGTTTATTATGAATATGTGCAAAATACTGTAATGTTCCTCTGACATCTAGATGAGCTAATAAATCATTTTCCTGTAATACACAGCTGATACATTCTTTTCTGATATTATTTCTATCTTTTTCTTCTATGAGATGATGATCATAATAGTATTGATACTTGCTTTTTGTATCCATAAGCGCAATACAATGGAGAAGAGCTGTCTTACCTGAACCACTCTTCCCTCTTATAAGAGTAATAGAATGTGCAGGAATAGAAATAGAGGCATGATCAAGAATAACCCTATCATATTCTATACAAATGTCCTTTAATTCAATCATATTATCATTCCCTTCTAATAAAAGCTTCTAGCAAAGCTAGAAGCCTTATTATTTCGTATAACACGAACCCCATTTATTAGTATTTCCATTTATTTCCCAATGATATGTACTGTATCCTGTTCTAGTAACACTATTATAATCTGTACTAGAAAAACCTACTCTCTGTGAACATTTATAAACACTACCAGATTTAGATGTCTGAGGTTTGCCTGACTTAGAAGCATATCCGCCTCTTCCAGAATATCCAATATTAAACGGATTACTTATCTTCCATCTTGTTGTTTCATGTGTATAATAAGTTGCTGTTACACTTGCACTCGTACCTGCACATGTCGTACGAAGAGACTTATTCACAGATGCTGCGTATACATTTTTAACACTAATAATTCCAAGCAAAAAACAAATTTGAATACCCACAAACCACAGGTCAGTGAAAATTAAATTTCATAAGCACCGATTAAACGGCGTTCATGAAGCTGAACCAGACACATGAATTTCCCATCTGTTCTATAATTAGATTAGAAATTAGATGGAGGTATAATCATATGTCAAACAAAGTATTAAAGCCTAAGAAAGCTTCTCTTTATCAGTTCACTCAGAAATATTCCAACAATA
>NZ_RCYB01000127.1 GCF_004168205.1 Catenibacterium sp. co_0103
AAAAAACGGAAAACGAAAAACGAAAATCAAAGAAATGTGTTATTTCCACTTGACAATCGTCATTTCATAACAGATTATACTTATTATAATATAACAGACTACCACCCCTGCAATCACAAACTTACATTCTTGAGAAAGATGACTTATTCTCAAAATCAACAAAATCATAAATGTACTGATCATACAAATATTCTCTTGAAGTAATACTTTTGCGGATTTGTTTTTCTTCATACTATTAATAAGTTCATAAGCAAGTACTATTGCATCAAAAATCAAAATAACTGCAGCTATTCCTAAACGATACTTTGATGGAATCGCATCAAGATCATTAAATATTAGAAATAGGAATGTAATGATTACACCAGTAAAATAATTCAGAATTTTTCTCATAATAGAACCTCTCTTACATATAAGAGTATATTATTTTTTTATTAGACGCTAGGTATTGCGCCTGATTTCTTTTGTTTCTTTTTCTTTCTTCTCTCTTTAATAATTTAAAATTTTCATTACTTTACCCCTTTCCTACTTCTCTCAATTTTCTGAATGCCCAGAAAATTCTTATAAATACTATGATTAATAGAACAAGTTCTGCACCGACAAGAAATTTGTAAGTAGCACCAGACACATAAGAAGCACTCTCTGTTAATAAATGATGAAGAAACAAAATTATATATGCTGCGAGTGCTACCATACACGCAAAAGACAAAAAGTGATAAATTTTCTCTGACTTATTCTTCATAAAATTTCCCTCCTTTAAGATTATATGAATAGGCTGTTTTTTTTGAATAATCATCTGCTTTTAAAAGATTTCTCTGTTCAAATGATATCATTTATATTTTCTATGAGAAAATTTTATCAAGGAGTCTTTAGCTTTTCAACATTTTGCTATATTTTATTGAAAATTAGTAGTGGAAAGGCATGCCACTAACATTATGGGGTTGATCTCTTTGCCAATACAATCTTCTAGGATAATAAACTACCATTTGAATCCCCATAATCAACAGGTGACGATTTAAGAGAAAAACGGAGCAAAAATATTCAGGATATATACTATCTGTCTATGACTGATAGGAAATGATTTCTGTAGAAATTTCTTGATTTTATCCATAACAGTCTTTCCCACATTTCTATGGTTAAATCTATTCTCCTGTTCATTCAGGAATAAAGGCATCTCTCTTTTAGTTATTCCATGATATATCCCAGTAATACTACTTTTAATATTACCGATTATTATATGAGCTCTAAACATAGTAAATAAGCGAAAAATCACCACCCATTTGCAAAAGAGGAGCTTTGTTAAAAATTTCATAATGAATTCTCCTATGAGAGTCTATTATTTTTTTGATACTGATTTCATCGATTTCCAATCCTTAACAAAATTGTAGACTAAGCCTATAATTAAATATAAAATAGCTGCAGATTTTACTTCGTTACGATATTTTAATGGACCAACATTAAATACGAGAAGCATGAAAATAGTTGCTGGAACCAAAGTAGAAACAGTATCATCTAAAAACATTTTAATTGAATGATTTTTCTTTCTACTTTCAATAATTGCATATATTGCAAAGATTGCATCGAAAACCAGAATGATAGCCGCTATTACTAGACGATATTGAGATGGAATCATATTGCTGCCATCTAAAAACTCAAACAAAAACGTAACTACTATACATATACAGATATTTAAATCTAATATTTTTTCATATTAGCACCTCCTTAATAGAATGGTATTGTTTAAATATAAGGTTAAATATAGCATTAATCATCCATACTATAAGGTTTAGTACTAGACCACCAGCCACCATTTCCAAAACTATATGACTTATTTGGACCACTACCAAACTTCATTGTTAAGCTTCTATTGGCATAACGTGATGTTCCATTACTATTTCTTTGTAATGTATATTTAAAATATCCTTTAACTTTTGCTCCGGAACTTATTTTACTTACAGCACTACATGCTTTATATATAAATGAAACAGCCTTTTTAAAAGTATTAACTGACACACCACTACCTTGTACTGCAGCAGCCACAGCCGCAATACCTAAAATAGCACCTGCTAAAACTCCTATAGTTTTAAAAGTTACACCAAAATCTATTTTACAAGTAGCTGCATTTGAAACAGAACGTGCTCCATTAGGCTGAGTAGTAGTCACAACACAATCTTGAACTTCTCCATTAATTGTAAGTACTCCTGTAGTCTTATCATAGATAATATAATCCACATGCTTTGTTTCTTTATTAATTACATCCACAAATCTTTTTTCATCATTTTCAAATATCTCATATGTGTAATTATCTAAAATCTGTTCTACAGTATTATCTGCGTGAGCATGACTCATTGGAATACTTAAAATCATTAGAAATGATAAGACAATCATTATTATTTTTCTCATGTTTTTTATTTTCCTCTTTTTTAATTTCCATCTAGATGTTAACAAAATGTTATACTATGATATTAAATTTGCCTATAAATCTCGCATAAGAGACATATTTTCATGTATAAAAGACATTCCACAAAAATTACATTTCAATCCAATAAAATAATATGCTAAAATATTACAGAGGTGACGTTATGAATATACTGATTTGTGATGATAATACTGCTTTCGCAATGCAGCTAGAAGAAGATATAAGTGAATACTTTCATAATCCTAATATGAATATAAATGTGGTGACCGATCATTTTGATAAAATAGAAGGTACATATGATGTTATATTCATGGATATTGAATTAAATGATAAAAATGGTATTGAAATCGCAAAATATCATAAAGATAAGCATAACTGTCTGGTTATATTCACATCAAGTCACGAGAATCTTGTCTTTAATACATTCCAGGTTGAACCTTTTCAGTTCATAAGAAAGAACCATTATGATTATGATAAAAATATTGTCTTTAAGCAGTTAAAAGAGAAACTACTTACTCTTTATATCACTATTACACTTAAAGACAGTAAGCGTTCATTACAGATTCCTATCCAAGATATCCATTCAATTGTCTCTATTGGTCATGATTTAGTTGTCCATACACCAAAAGAAGATTATATGACAACTGGTACTCTTAAAGATTTCTGTAATAATTACATCAATACAACACTCGTTCAGATTCAAAAGAATATGATTATTAACCTTCAATATGTAGAAGATTACAATCGTAATATCATCCTATATAATAATGAAAATCTGACTGTAGGACGTATTTATAAGAACAACTTTTTACATCATTACAAGGAGTACAAAAAGCTATGATATTTGATTTCTTATTTTTAACTATATGTATCACAATGCTTTGTTTTTGCATCAGCAGTATTTTAATACCAGAAAAAAAATATTCCTACACTATTCTTTGTGCTCCTCTTACTCTCACAGAAATGTTTATTTTTACCAACCCTAGTCTCCTCAATAACTTTTTATTGATCTCTCTTATATGTATAACACATGCATGTATGCTTTATATTCATAAATATAAAGCTGTGATCTATAGTATTTCTACAACACTTCTATTCTTTACCGCTTTACTTTTTGTGAATCTTTTATTTGTTCGTTTATTTTCTATATTGAATATAAGCGATTTTTATGGACTTCCTTTCGGAATTCTATATTGTATGATTGCCTTGGGGTTATTAAAGATATTAAAATATAATAGAAATAATCTTTCCTTCCTTGAAGAGAATAAGACCTTTGGTCTTATTGGGATTGTATTACTTGTATTAAGCTCTTTACTCATGCAGGCTCTTTCTTTTATTGAACTTCCCCAATCTACAATCATCTTAATGACTGTATTGGTATTTGTGTTAAGTTTATTATTTCTTTTTCTATTCTTCCAATATAGACAAAATTACTTAGAAAAAGAGAAGTTAAGAATACAAAGAGAAAATAATGATCGAATCAATCATATATATGATTCTTTACTAAAGAAAGAACATCGTATGCTTTATGTATTAAGAAAGCTTGATCATGTGATTTCTGATAAAGAGACACATCAGTTTATTCAGAAAGAAATAGATGATTTAATGAATAAACAATTTGTATCTCATACTAATAATCCTATTTTCGATCATAGGCTAACTATTCTTATGCAGGTTTTAGAAGATTATGATATTAAGATGATAGTCATGGTTCCTGTTGATTCTCGTTTAAATGATGCAGATATTATTGAACAGATGGAAATCTTTATTAGAGAACATGTAACAGATCATACAGAAATAAGACTAAAGGTTAAAGATAATCAATTCATTATAAATTGTAATGACAAAACTAAAAACATCCGCTTAAAAACGCCTCATTATGAACCGCCCCTGTCAAGCAGACAGGTGAAATAATTAAAAACATGTACCTATGCCTGCCACGTAGTGGCAGGCATAT
>NZ_RCYB01000128.1 GCF_004168205.1 Catenibacterium sp. co_0103
CGAGGATCTGGCGGCGATAGCATGATGGACACACCCGTTCCCATCCCGAACACGGAAGTTAAGCATCATAACGGCGACGATAGTGTGAAGACGCGACAATAGCAAGCTGCCAGGTCCTTTTTTTATGCCTTCCGACTGGAGGGCTTTTTTTATTGAATTCGTTCAATTCTTCTTGTATCCTTATATGAGGGAGGGTTTTATACATGAAAAATATAGTCATTACAGATAAAGATATTCCTTTAGAATTATTTAATGAAAGTGTTATCGTCAATCTGAACAATATTAAATATAGTGCTTGTACAGGAGACTATACATGCCTAAAAAAACAAATGCCTTGTCGTTATCACGATGATATTTCAGTCATTAATCAATGGATTGGTCAGGCTTCTTTAATTATTCTAGTGACTCATATTTATTGTGGATGCTTTGATACACCCCTAAAATCCTTTATAGAGCGTAATATTGACTCATATGAGCCTTATTATACAACAGTAGATGGAACAACCTGTCATGCATCTTTAGCTCAGCAATCTAAGAAAATCCTTCTTATAGGCTATGGTGATATATCAGAACAGGAACAGAAGATGCTGATGAATTATTTACATGACTCACTTCTAGGTTATTCTATTTCTTCTATTAATACTTACTTCTGTACAGAAGAAGAATTAGATAATTCTCTTAAGACATTTGGAGGTGTTGATCGTGGATAATACTTTAATCATCTTATCTGGTTTAATATATACAAATAAAGTAATGTACAAACAGGCATATAAGCTTGCTCACTATCTTAAAAACAATGTTACTATTAAAACATTACAGGTCATAGAAGATAAAGATTTAGAAGATAATGGTACTCTTATTTTCATGTTTCCTATCTCTTCGCAAACTATCCCTTCATGTATGCTTGATTATATGAAAAATAATGAGTCTTTAATGAATCATAAAACAATTTATTGTGTCATGTATTGTGATGAATATGAAACAGATTATTGTGACTATGCCCAAGAGATTATGGAGTTATATAGTAAGAAAACAAATGCAGTTTATAAAGGTACATTAAAAATTGGTGCTTACTTCTTATTAGACCATATTCCTTATACATGGCGTATATCTAATGAATTAAAAAATTTTGCATTAGATATAAGAAAAGCGAAAGAAAGTGCCTTAGATATCACATTTTTTTCTAAAAAACAGTTCTTAAAAAAAGGAAATAAGTTCTGGGAAAAAGCCTATAAATCAAAAAAATAGTAATTCATTTTATGTCCTTTATTACGTGCTTTTTTTGTATTTTATCTCTTGAAATAGAAGATAGATTTTGTTATACTACTCAAGGATAATTTATTAGGAGGCATTACAGAAGTGAATAAAAAAGAATTAATCAATATCGTTTCTGAAAAAAGAGATTTAACAAAAAAAGACGCTGAAATTCTTGTGAATACAGTTTTTGATACGATGGTAGAAAGTATGATTGATGGTGACAAAGTTCTTATTTCTGGCTTCGGTACATTTAAAATCAATCACTGCCATGAACGTAAGGGTGTTTCACCTAAGACTAAGGAACCTATTATCATTCCTGCAAGTCGTACAGTTTCTTTCAAACCAAGTAATAGATTAAAAGATGCAATGAACTAATGCATCTTTTTTGTTTATATACAGTTAATAATTTTTATATATAATGATATCAGGAGTTGATGAAAATGAGTTATTATTTAATGACAAATCCAGGTTATATGCTTGGTACAATTTTAGTAGGTATTGCGATGTTTTTTTCTTTATACTGTCAGGCCAAGATCAAATCTACATATGCGAAATACCGTCGTAAACAAAATAGTCGTGGTATCACAGGGGCACAAGTGGCTAGAGAAATATTAGATTCTCATGGAATGACTCATGTACCAGTTTATGAAGTACATGGAGAATTATCAGATCACTTTGATCCTTCTAATAATAGTGTATCTCTTTCGAGTGACATATATCATGGTACAACAATTGCATCATGTGCCGTTGCAGCACATGAATGTGGTCATGCCATTCAATATCATGAAAACTACATGCCAATACGTGTAAGAAATGCGATTATTCCTTTATGTAATGTAGGAAATTATTTAGGTTGGATTGCGATTATGATTGGACTTGCATTAGGATCTACTAAACTTGCTTTTTTAGGTTTCTTCCTTATGTGTGGCATTTTAGCTTTCCAGATTATTACATTACCAGTAGAAATTAATGCATCAAAAAGAGGACTTGCGATATTACAATCTCAATACTTGAATGAAAATGAATATGCAGGTGCATGGCAGATGCTTTATGCTGCTGCATTGACTTATGTTGCTGGAGTATGTGCAACTCTTGCAAGTATGTTAAGAATTCTCTTTATGATATTAAGCAGTTCTAATAGAGATTCAAATTAACGAATCTCTTTTTTTTTAATCTTAAATGCGCTATAATAGTGGCACTATGGAGGTCGTTATGAATTATAATAAGAAAGATAAAAACTGGATTTATCATTTAATCATTGCAGTATTAGTGGTTATTTTGATTGTAGTCTCTTTCTGCATGTTAAGCATACATGTTCCTTATTTTAATCATGAAAATGATATCGCATTAGAAAGAAATAAGATTATTAATAAATATAAACTTAACTATGATTATTACTTCAATGAATACAACAGCTCTAAGACCTACTATATCATTCGTATTAAAGACAAGAAAAAAAAGAAGGTCTATCAGGTTTATAATACTAAATATAAATTAGTAGATAGTTATAGTGGTTCTATCGCTAAACAGGAAGATGTCATCAATACGATCAATAATGAATATAAAGTAAATGTAAGTAGTTTATCTATAGGTTATGAAAATGGTGATCTTGTTTATTTTGGAAAATATCAGAATGATGAGCACCTCTATTATTTCTATTACTCTTTAGATGAAGGAAAGTTTGTGAAGTATTATCGTCTATGAGTACAGAAATGTTGAAAGATTATCAGTGTATAGACTTTAAGAAACTTTTATTACTTAAAGGAAAGTCTATAGGACTAAAAGATGAAGAAACACATATATTATTATTGATGATGACTTTAAGTGATTTAGGTGTAAGACCTATATATCCTCAAAAGATTGCGGAATTTTCTTCTCTATCTATTAAAGAAATTGATGATATTATGATTAGACTTGTTGATAAACATTATCTTGATCGTATTAACTTAAAAATTGATTTCAAACCTTTAGAAAAGCTATTACTAGGTATGAAGGTAGAAAAGAAAGAAGAAGTCAATCTTGTAGAAATATTTGAAGATGCTTTTGGACGTACAATGAGTACGATGGATATTGAATATATCAATCAGTTTAAAAGAACTGGATATGATGATGAAATGATTGTATCTGCTTTAAGAGAAGCAGTGAAATCTAATGCACTTTCTTTTAGATATATTGAAAGAGTACTAGAAAACTGGGCTCATTCTAAGAATTATATTAAGAAATATCAAGAAGAAGAGCCGGAAATAAGTGAAGAAGTAAGAAATTATAACTGGTGGGAAAATGATTAAAACAAAACAAGATCGAATACTCAATACATTTGATGAAATGTTTCCAGATGCACGCTGTGTATTGAATCATTCTAACAATCTAGAATTACTTGTTGCAGTAATGTTATCAGCACAAACAACAGATGAAGCAGTGAACAAGCTGACTACTCATCTATTTAAAAAATATCAGACAGTAGAAGACTATGCGAATGCATCATTGCCCGAATTGGAGTCAGATCTCCATTCTATCGGCCTTTATAGAAATAAGGCTAAGAATATCAAGGCTATGGCTGAAACTCTTCAGACACGCTTCAATGGCGTTGTACCAGCTTCTCACAAAGAATTAATTACACTCCCAGGAGTAGGAAGAAAAACAGCCAATGTTGTCATGGCAGAAGGATTTGGTTATCCCGCTATTGCGGTAGATACTCATGTAGAACGTATCTCTAAAAGACTTGGATTTGCGAAAGCGGATGATACAGTATTGACTGTAGAAAAGAAGCTTATGAAGACTATTCCTAAAAATAGATGGATTAAAACACATCACCAAATGATTTTCTTTGGAAGATATCATTGCAAGGCGATGTCTCCCCATTGTAAGGCATGTCCACTAGTAGACATATGTAAAGAAAAGAACAAGAAGCTCTAAGAATCTAAAATGGACCCTGTAAAATGGACACGATAAAAAAGAGACCTTATTTTGTGACCCTGTTTTACAGGGTTTTTATTTTGCGTAGTATAATGATTATAGAATGGTGGTGTTATTATGGGAGCAAATT
>NZ_RCYB01000129.1 GCF_004168205.1 Catenibacterium sp. co_0103
ACGAAATGAAAAAAAGATACCCACAAGGTGGGTATCACAACTGTCAGGTTGTTGTCCTCCTTATGGGTACCATTTTAAATATCGTTATGGTATATTCGCTGAATAAGATTACTCAAAGCAACAATTTTCTTAAATTGAGCGAATAAAATTAAGAATATGAAATATATGTTGTATAAGTGATATGTAAGCGCTAACAATATCTATGTTAGATACATTCGAAAGGAGAAGAAAACGATATGAAGAAAGTATCCGCTATAGCACTTAGTACAGCTATGTCACTCTCAATGGCTTTGCCATCTAAAGTCAATGCCACAAGCAGAGTGGATCAATTACTCTCTAATATGAGTACAAGACAAAAGATCACACAGATGCTTATGGTAGACTTCCGTTACTGGGATGAAGACTTAAGTGATGGTGTACAGACTACAGGTCATGAATTTACTAAGATGAATGACCAAGTCAGAAAGATTGTCGAAGACTATGATTTTGGAGCACTTATTTATTTTGCTCAGAACATCCAGGAAACAGAACAATCTTACAACTTAAGTATGGCTATGCAGAAAGCAGCTACAAAAGATGGTGGTATTCCACTATTAATTAGTGCTGACCAGGAAGGTGGTAGTGTATACCGTTTAGGTTCAGGTACAGCTTTACCTGGTAACATGGCACTTGGTGCAACTCATAATACAGAGTATGCGAAAAAAGCAGGTCAGATTATTGGTAGTGAATTAAGCAGTATTGGTATTAATACTAACTTAGCTCCTGTTGTTGACGTTAATAATAATGCCAACAACCCAGTTATTGGTTTAAGAAGTTACAGTGATGATGCAGATGTAGTAGGGAACATGGCTTCTGCAACAATTGCTGGTTTGAAGGACTATAATGTCATTGGATGTGCGAAGCACTTCCCAGGTCATGGTGATACAGCCACTGACTCACATTATGGTTTACCTATCGTAAACAAATCAAAAGCAGAATTATTAAATAATGAATTAAAACCATATAAGATTGCAATCAATCAGGGTATTGAAATGATCATGACTGCACATATCTTATATCCACAATTAGATAACACAACTGTTGTTTCAGAAAAAACAGGTAATGAAGAAAAGAAACCTGCGACTATGTCAAAAGCAATCATCACTGATCTATTAAAGGGTGAAATGGGATTTAATGGTGTAGTCACTACAGATGCGATGAACATGAAGGCTATTGCTGATACATTTGGTGAATCACAGGCAGTTAAGCTTGCGATTGAAGCAGGTGCTGATTTGATTTGTATGCCTACAGTTCTTTATAACCAGGAAGATGTTAAGAAGCTAGACACAATTATTGATTATGTAGAAAATGCTGTGAATAATGGTGAAATCTCTGAATCAAGATTAGATGATGGATGCAGAAGAATCTTAACAGTCAAAGAGAACAGAGGCATCTTAGATTGGAAAGAATCTAACTTCTCATTAAATAAAGCTTTATCTACAGTAGGTAGTGCCACTAATAGAGCAACTGAAAGAGAAATCGCAGCTGCCGCTGTCACTGTTGTAAAGAATGAAAACAATACTTTACCTTTAGTTGTTAAAGAAAAGCAGAAAATCTTAATGCTTTGTCCATATGACAATGAAAGAGCACAGATGATTATGGGTTATAATCGTGCTAAAGAAGCAGGACTTATCCCAGACTCTGCAGAAGTAAAAGTAGTAAGATACAATGGTTCTAATATGGATGCTGTAAAAGAAAATATCGATTGGGCTGATACAGTATTTGTTAACTCAGAAATTAGTGCTGCAAGTCGTTTCTCATCTAACCATTGGTTGTATTCAAATGTAGAAGATATCGTAGACTATACTCATGAAAAGGGTAAGAAGTCTATCGTGATGTCAGTAGATAAACCATATGATGTACAGATGTATGCTAATGCGGATGCTATTTTAGCTGTATATGGATGTAAAGGTTCTTCAGTAGATGTTACTGAAGCAATTGTTGGTGGAGTGACATCTTCTAAAGCTGCTTATGGACCTAACATTATTGCAGGTATTGAAGTTGCTTTAGGTACATTTGGTGCTCAGGGAACACTTCCAGTTGATATTCCTGTATATGATATGACTGCAAAGCTTTATACTGATACTATCAAGTATAAACGTGGTTATGGTATTACTTATAAGTCATTACTTAACAAAGATACTTTAAATGCCTTAATCTCTAAGGCTGAAGGCTTAGATTCTAAGAAATATACAGAAGATTCTTGGAATAAACTTGTATCAGCTTTAGCTGCTGCAAAAGAAGTAGCTAACACAAATGGTGTTTCTCAGAAGAAGATTGATGAAGCGATTGCTTCATTACAGTCTGCTATGGATGCTTTAGTAGAAAAACCTGTAGAAACTAAACCAGAAGAACCTAAGAAAGATGACACTAAGAAAGAAGATACAAAGAAAGAAAACACAAAGAAAGAAGACACTAAGAAGGATAATGTAAAAACAGGCGATAGCACAGCTATCCTACCACTGGTTACATTAATGGGTCTTGCTTGTGTTGCATTTATCTTTCTTAAGAAAAAAAGAGCTTAATAACTAGAACGTCTCTTCTTGAGACGTTCTTTTATATGTTATAATCGAGTAGGGTGATCTATATGGCATGGATACAATTACTAATAGACGGTGGAATAGGTTTGATATTAATTATATCTGGAATACTTATGAATATGATTTCTAATAAACATAATAAACAATGTACAAAAAGTGTAGAAGGAAAAGTAATTAGCTATAGTTTTCCAGGAGAATCACATATGTATCCAATAGCGGAATATGCAGTAGATGGTGTAACTTATAAGACTAAAAAGAAATACAAAGGAATTAAGTCTATCAAAGCATCAGGTATACCACTACCAGTTAAATCTAACGCTTTTGAGGATGAAAAAGGATATTTGCATATCAAATCAGGGGCTATTGTAAATGTCCGTCAGATGGCAGAAAAACTATGGCCTATCAATAGTAAAATGATTGTTTACTATAATCCAGATAACCCAAAAATATGTTATGTAGACAGACCAATTTATAATAGTTTTGCATCTAAGATGTTTATAATTATGGGTAGTGTTGTAATAGTTATAAGTATTATTGTATTTTTCTTAATGCAACTATAAGTCCGTGGCTTTCAATTCGCACGCTTGCGTGTTAGTTGAAAGCCATATTTCATTTTATATAAAAAACCGTACAGTTTGGTTTCTGTACGGTGGCAGACTATTTGTTAAATATACAAATCGCTGTGTGTGCCTGTGTTGGCAAGTGTCAGTACTAGAACATCTTCTTCTATGTAGTAAATGAGTAGCCAGTCAGGTAGAATATGACATTCTCGATAACCTGTCCAATCTCCAGATAATGCATGGTCACGACACTTATCAGGTAAGGATTCACCAGTTGCAAGTAAAGTGATAATTTTATTTAATAATTCGATTTTTAACCCACGCTTTATAGCACGTTTATAATCTTTTTTGAAACTGTTTGTATATTTGATGGTATATTTGTTTTCTTTCATCTTTTTAAATCATCAAATAATTCATCAAGGTCATTATAACCTTTTACGGAAGGATCTTTTGCAATTCTTTTCGCTTCTAACATAGCCGCAAAAGTTTCTTTGTTAGGTTGTTCTATATTTATTTTGAATGGAATACCACCCTCACGAAGTGACTGGCGTACAAAGATATTAAATGCTGTAGTAAGATTCATACCTAATTCAGAAAATAGTACGTCTGCCTGTGCCTTTAATTCTGTATCCATACGAATACTTACATTTGTTGTATTTCCAGCCATACAATCAACCCCTTTCTAAACATATTATATATTAAATGCACGAATAATACAATATATTGCACGTTAAATGCATTACATTTTAGTTATCAAAAAAGTATGAATCGAAACATATCTAAAATGCAAGTGATGGTATAGAAAAGAAAGGGAGATTTAAATATCCATAATTTACAAGTAAATCCATTAATGAAATTATTTTTTGAATACCCACAAACCACAGGTCAGTGAAAATTAAATTTCATAAGCACCGATTAAACGGCGTTCATGAAGCTGAACCAGACACATGAATTTCCCATCTGTTCTACAATTAGATTAGAAATTAGATGGAGGTATAATCATATGTCAAACAAAGTATTAAAGCCTAAGAAAGCTTCTCTTTATCAGTTCACTAAGAAATATTCCAACAATA
>NZ_RCYB01000130.1 GCF_004168205.1 Catenibacterium sp. co_0103
TCACTTTTTGTTTTCTATTCTTATTATGAGTTTAAATCCACGTTTTGACAACTAGGAGGTCATTTCATATTATCTGTAATCACTGGTGAAAGTGGTTCTGGTAAATCTACTTTATTATTTGAACTCGCAGGACTAACACATTATTCCAAGAATGAGTTTTATACCGACAGTAATGATTATGGTTTTGTATTTCAGGATTGTAGATTATTTGATGATTTAACAGCAATACAGAATATTCAACTATTTAGTGAGCTTGCTGAAGTTCCATTTCATAAAGATCAAATGATGAAGCTATTGGATGAATTAGATTTAAATATTGATTTAAATGGAAAAGTAGATATTTTATCTGGTGGTCAAAAACAGAGATTACTTATATTATGCTGTATGATGAAGAATCCGGATATTATCTTTCTAGATGAGCCTACCGCTTATCTAGATACGATCAATAGAGAACATATGAGAAAGATTATTCATGAATTATGTCATAGATATCATAAGACAGTTGTGATTGCGACACATGATATGGGGATGTTGGAGATTGCTGATATACATTACCATATAGAGCACCAGCAAATCATATTAGAGAAAGAATCTTATACAGAGATCAATAAAATAGAACCTAAAGAACATATTCATACAAATCCTGTTACCTATTACTTAAAGGCTGAGAAGTCCAATAGAATCCATTATAAAAGAAATATTGTGATAAGTATTATGATGATCATAGTGACATATATGATGTGCTTTCAAGCTTATTATCAAACAGAAACAGACACTATGATTAATAAAGCAATTGATAATGAATTAAGGATTTCTTATAAAGATGGTGGTAATGCTTATGATATGGGCGGTCAGCCTATTCCTAAAACACTCATTCAAGACATATCCAACAACAGTATGGTTCAAAGTATTCAGCCATTCTTCCAATGGAATGTCTTAAATACGCAGGAGACTATTGTCATACAGCCTTATTATGGGAATATGAAAACATATAAGACTTATACAAAACAATCATTCAGTATTGAGAATAAACAACTCAATACTGATCATGTCTATATTTCTTATTCTCTCTATCAAAAACTAAACAAGACTATCCATATCAAAGGTATTCTTCAAATACCTACAAGTAATACCTACACCTTCAACATGATTCCTTTTGAACTCGTTAATGCAAATGTCACAGATAAAGATATTCATAACCGATATACAAAAACAACAGAAAACATTATTTATATATCTCCAAATCTTTATCAGAAGATAGTAAATCAATATACACAAAACAATACATATCAGTCCAATGTCTATATCATCAAAGTAAACTCATATAAGAACATTCAATCTGTAACTGAGTTTATTAAAAAACATGATTCTGATATAAAGGTCTATAATCCTGTTTCTTCTGCAATATTAAATAAAACAACTACATTTGGATTTGAAATGATACAACAGTTCTCTATGATTATGTTTGTCATGTTTATAAGTACATGTTTTATTATTGGAATATTTGATATTGTTTCTAGACGTTATCAATATGCACTACTATTAGTGAATGGACTTAATAGATTACAATGTCTACAATTAATATTGAAAGAAAGATATTCTTATTGTCTGGTATCTATCATTCTATCTATGATTTCAGTCCTATCTCTATTCTTCTTCCAATATCATATATTACCTTCTATAATGATAGAACAAGCTATTTCTATCTTAATCCTAGTGAATTCAGTTATTCTAATTATTCCTTGTTTGACTTTTCTTGTATTAATGAGATCAAACAATGAAGGAAATCTATTAAAGACAAGTGAGTGATGATTATGAAAAAACTACCCATTATTATAGTCTCTGTAGGATGTATTATTACTGGTCTTATTGTAAGTATGACTCCTGCAGTGAAAGTTGTGAATAATACCACGTATTCTTATTTCAACTATGAACTTCTCGGTATTGGTTTTGCGATTAGTTTATTGCTTGGTATTATCTCCTTATGGTTTATAAAAAGAAAAGAAAACTAATCACATATTAAATTCGGAGGGAAAAACGTCTCTCCGATTTTTTTCAATACTCAACAACTTATCTATAGTTCTGTGCTTATATGATATAATTTTTATGTGAAACAACCGTATACGGTAGGTGGTTATCCTTGGTCGTTATGACGAAGGTACGCAACCCTTCGTAATTCTTCTTTTAAGTTGAAAACGGAAGTGATGCCTGATGACAACGTATGAAATAATACGTAATTAAAAAAAGTTCTTAAGTGTTTCTTAATTTCCACACAAATTACACATATTAGATATATAATACAAAATTGTTGAAGATATAAAGTTGAGGTAGAATAGAAATGAAAAAACATCATTTAAGAAAGAGGGCATATGTCCTATTAGGCTGTATTGTCGTTTTAGTGCTTGGTCTAGGCATTTATTTTATGACACGTCCAGCTGTTAGCTTTAATGAAAGTACACAGGATATTGAAATCAATAGTACTTACAATCCTATGTCTTTTATTAAAAAAGTAAGAGGTAATAAGAGTGATGTGACTGTAGATAATTCTAAAGTTAACGTCAAAAAACTTGGAAAGTATAAGATTACTTATACATTAAACAAGAAGAACTACGTATTAAATGTAGAAGTTGTAGATACTAAGAAACCTACATTTAAGGTAGTGAATAAAGCAGTAGAAGTAGGTACTAAAGTTAAAGCAAGTGAACTTGTGACTGATATTAAAGATGAAACAAAGACTAAGACTTACTTTAAGAAAGATGTATCTTTTGATAAAGAAGGTACACAAAAGGTTACTGTTGTTGTAGAAGATCAGGGTGGTAATAAGACTGAAAAAGAAGTAAATGTGAAAGCTGTAAAGGATACTAAAGCACCACTACTTGCAGGTCTTCAAAATTATGATACGACAATAGGTTCTAACATTGATTTCATGAAGGGTATTACTGTAGAAGATGATTTTGATAAGAATCCTAAGGTATCTGTAGACAGCAGCAAAGTAGATTTTGGAAAAGCAGGTACTTATAAAGTCATCTATACAACTAAAGATAAGTCTGGTAATGAAAGAAAGTATACACAGACTGTTATTGTAAATAATCCACGTCCTGCCAATGCAGTTGCACCTACTGGTGAAAAGGTTGTTTATCTTACATTTGATGATGGACCTTCTCAGAATACTCAGCGTGTGTTAGATATTCTTGATAGATATCATGCGAAAGCAACATTCTTTGTGACTGGTAATGGTCAGAAATATAATTACTTAATTCAGGAAGCACATAAGAGAGGTAATACTATAGCACTTCATACTTATTGTCATGATTATCGTACTGTTTATGCTTCTACTGATGCTTACTTTAATGATTTAAATAAAGTAGGTGATATGGTTAAGGGTCTTATTGGATTTACTCCTCGTTATATTAGATTCCCTGGAGGAAGTTCTAATACAGTTTCTAGACATTATTCTGCAGGTATTATGAGTAATCTTACTAGAATGGTACAGGAAAAAGGTTATCAGTATTATGACTGGAATGTCAGCAGTGGAGATGCATCAGGTAATAATGTGCCTACTGCAAGACTTATTGCGAATGCAACAGCTTCTCGTAATAATCAGATTATGATCTTATTCCATGATACAGCTGCAAAGAATACAACTGTAGAAGCATTACCTAAAGTTATTGAACATTATCAGAGCCTTGGTTATACATTCAAGGGTATTAATGATACAACATTTACACCTCATCAAAGAGTATTAAACTAAAAGCCTCATTCGAGGCTTTTTTCTTTTAGTATCCTATATTTTTTGTTCATTATTCATATTTTCATGATATAATTTTTTCGGAAAATATACTGAATAATATCGTAAGGAGATTTGTTTTGAAGAAAAGAATTATTTCAATTGTTTGTCTATTTTTACTCATCTCATTATTACCTGGATGTTCTTCAGATAAAGAAGAAGAATCTGATGCAATTATTGTGAATGATCAGATAGGACGTCAGATTACAATTAAAGACCAAGTAAAACGTGTAGTAAGCACTTCATATATAACAACTTCTACATGCCTTGCATTAGGAGTAAATGATCAGTTAGTAGGTATAGAAAAGAATGGTAATTTAAAATAACTAGGGGTTTCCTAAATTTTAATTATTACGCAGTAAGGGGTGAATCTCACCCCTTATTTCT
>NZ_RCYB01000131.1 GCF_004168205.1 Catenibacterium sp. co_0103
GACAAATAGTCTATATCCTGAATATTTCTGCTCCACACTTCTCTTAAATCGTTACCTGTAGATTATGGGTATTCAAATAAAAGTACTATAACTCACAGAATGAAACCACCTTATGACAATAAGCAGCATACAGTTACTCTTGTAGAGGGTACACCATTAAAGAGTCTATTTAATAAAACTATTCTGCCAGTCAATAGCTGTCACCATCAAGCAATCAAAGAACTAGGAAATGATTTACAACCTATGGCCATAAGTGAAGATGGTTTAGTCGAATCATGTTATGCACCTAATAAAAAGTTTGTATGGAGTGTACAATGGCATCCTGAATTCATGTATACAGAGAAAGAAAGTCAGAAAATATTTGAAGAGTTTATAAGAAAATGCAGAGAGTAAAATGGAATATTGAATTAAAAGGACATATATACCCCTGTATTGTTTCATTTAAGAAGATGAAAACAATCAGAGTGAAGATCAGAGATAATTATTTAGAAGTCAGTGCACCTGTTGGTACGAGTGAGAAGTATATTCGTGATTTAATCTATGAAAATGAAGAGGATTTATATGCACGATTATCTTCCTATGTTCCTTATTTTGATCTAAGAGAGGATGGGTATGTCTATATCTTTGGTAAGAAATATCAAATAGTTGTCAGAGATATTAAGAAGAAACAATGTGCAATTCATGGAGATAGTATCTACGTGTATACTTCGTATATAGAAAATGCATTAAGTATATATCTTTCTCAGATACTCTATGAATATTTAAAAAAGAGAACATCAGAATATCTTCCTTTATTTAATCGACCTATGCCACGTATACAAATTAAACAATATAAAGGAAGATGGGGCAGCTGTTATGACCAATTGAACTTTGTGACATTTAATTTCTCTTTAGTCTATTTAGATAAAGAGTTGATTGATTATGTCATTGTGCATGAGTTGTGTCATTTTATTGAACCAAATCATTCTCCTCGATTCTATGCAGAAGTCAAAAAGAGAATGCCTGATTATAAGAAACGTATGAAAATTTTGGAGGAAAAGCATGTATGATTCAATCAGTGAATAATAAAACAATTAAAGACCTTGTAAAATTAAAGAACAAGAAAACAAGAGATGAAAAAGGACTTTTTCTAGTAGATGGATTCCACATGGTAGAAGAAGCAAAAAAAGCAGGGCTGTGTGATTTAGTTATTAGTACAGATGAATCATTAGAAGGACAGGATAAAGTGCTTGTTGTGTCTGATTCTGTTATGGAAAAATTGTCCTATACAAAAACACCACAGCCTATTATGGCTGTGTGTCATAAGAAGGATAATATTTTAAAGCACTATGATCGTGTTCTTATTTTAGATGGTGTACAGGATCCAGGAAACTTAGGGACTATCCTTCGTTCAGCACTTGCTTTTGGCTTTAAACAGATTGTCATGAGTCCTGATTGTGTAGACTTATACAATGATAAGGTATTGCGTTCTACTCAGGGAGCTGTTTTTCATTTAGATATTGTCCGTGATGATTTGAGTCATGTTATTCCAGAACTACAGAAGTTAGGGGTACGTGTCATTGCGACAAGCTTACATAATGCATCTTCCATTGATGATATTAAATCAACAGATAAGATGGCATTTGTGATGGGAAATGAAGGAAATGGTGTGAGAGATGAAACAATTGCGATGTCTGATGCCTCTCTTTATATTCCTATTGATACAATGGAATCACTTAATGTCGGTGTAGCGGCAGGTATTGTGATGTATACTTTTAAGGAGGTTTCACTATGATTAGACAGCATATCTATTTTTCAGGAAGAGTACAAGCTGTTGGATTTCGTTTTAGAGCACAGATGAATGCGACTCAGTTAGGACTTACTGGCTGGGTTAGAAATCTCTTTGATGGACGTGTCGAAGCAGAAATCCAGGGCACACCTGAACAAATCAATCGTTTCATCTACAAGATGAAAAATGAACAATGGATAGACATCACTGATATGGAAGTGAAAGATATTCCGGTAGAAAAAGGGGAGAGAAGATTTGATGTTACATACTAGACAATCTCTTTTAAAATCTTTTCAGCATGCCTTTGAAGGCATTATCCATACAATTAAGAAGGAACGTAATATCAAAATACATCTTTCTTTTATGTGTGCCGTTATCTTATGTGGTTTCTATTTTCATATTACGAAGATTGAATGGATGATCTGTCTTATTCTATTTGCACTTGTTTTGTCATTAGAACTTGTCAATACAGCAATTGAAGCCGTGGTGGACTTAGCCTCACCGGATATTCATCCTCTTGCAAAGCTCTCTAAAGATGCTGCAGCAGGCGCTGTGCTTATTAGTGCAATCATTTCAGCTATCATTGGCTTGATGATCTTTATACCTTATATTATTTAAAAAAGCGGGCTATTTGAATAGTCCGCTTTTATCCATCATGTCTAATGCATGTTCAATTGTATCATCACTTTGTACAAGAGCCATACGCACATAACCTTCACCTTGAGTGCCAAATGCATTACCTGGTACCACAAGAACACCTGTTTTATCAAATAGTTCCTTTACAAAAGTTTCAGAATCTTTAAACTTATCAGGAATCTTTGCCCATACAAACATAGTACCCTTAGGCATATCGATATCCCAGCCAATAGACTTACAGCCATTGACTAATAAGTCTTTTCTATGTTTATAAGCATTTCTAGTTTTTTCTACACATGATTGATCTTGTGTTAATGCTTTAATCGCACCTTTTTGAACAGGTAAGAACATGCCATAATCTAGATTAGATTTTAATGATTTCAGTTTTCCAATGATTTCTTTATTACCAAGTGCAAAACCAATACGTGCACCTGCTAAACCATATGTCTTACTTAATGAGTTGAATTCAATACCCACATCCTTAGCCCCTTCAAACTCTAAGAAGCTGTGTCCGGGTCCTTCAAACAATAATTCACTATAGGCATTATCATGAAGAATCATGATGTTGTATTTCTTTGCGAATACAATGAGTTTCTTATAGAATTCATCATTCGCAACACCACATGTTGGGTTGTTGGGATAAGATACAATCATATACTTTGCATCCTGAGCTGTCTTTTCATCAATCCTGTCAAAATCAATTAAATAGTCATTCTCTTTTAATAATGGCATAGTTACAACGTGAGCCCCAGCTAGTAGTGGTCCATCTCTAAAGATTGGATAACATGGATCCTGGACAAGTACGGTATCGCCTTCATCTACTAGAGTTAAAGCTAGATGTGCTAAGCCATCCTGAGATCCAAGTAATGAAGTCAATTCTGTTGTAGGATCAATCACAACACCATATCTTCTTTCATACCATTCTTTTACAGTGTTCTGAAGATCAACGGAATCTTTAATCGCATAAAGATAATTCTCTGGTTTCATAGCTTCCTTTGCGATTGTTTCCATGACTTCTTGAGTTGGAGGAATATTAGGTGCTCCAATACTCAAATCAATGACTTCTAGTCCTTGTTTTTTTCTTTCACTGCGCATATTTGCGAGTGTAGTGAAGATGCTTTCTCCGAAGAGATCCATTCTTTTTGAAAATTTCATTTTTATATACGCCCTCTCTTCAAGTATCATAATACAAATATGAAACAAATGAAAGTTTCAATTTATAAAAAAACTTCTTGAAATGTATGTGTAATTACTATTTTCCCTGCTTTCGGCTTGTTCGATAGATTAGATTTCAGAAATGGATATTACGTTTGCCAGAATGGGAGGCAGAGAAATGAATCATAGAATTGATGGTGAATTCATAATGACCTAAAGTGAAAAGTTAAATTCCACTTTAAAAAGAAACGAAAATAATGTGGAATTTAGTCGTTCAGGATTATATTTTCATAAGAATATCGGGTATTAATTCTGATATTCTTTTTGTTTTGGGAATGGAACTTAATCATTCGTACACTAGAAATGAGATTCTAACGTCATAAATCATGGTATTTTAAGGCGCAATAAAGCTATGGAATTTCGTTCATTTTTTCGAGTGTAAGACTAAATTCCACTTTGACTGCATGTGCTATTGTCAGTCTGCATCTCATGTTTCATACGTAAGCGCCAAATTATATAGTGTACCTAAAAAGGACGATTAAATCGAAAATGTGATTTAATCGTCCTTTATTCCA
>NZ_RCYB01000132.1 GCF_004168205.1 Catenibacterium sp. co_0103
TTGACCTTAAGAACATGATAAATGATTTATGAAATAAACAAAACAGATAGCAGAAAACTGCCCCTAAAAAGTTGACAGCATAAAAGCAAAGCCAGGAGTTCATACCCCTGACTTTTTCAAAGCTTGAGTAAACCCCAAGTCTATTTAGTTACTCCTAATCACAGGGGGGCATTGTTTATTATTACTGAAAAACTACATTTATTTTCTTTTTCTTAGCATTGAGAACTTTTATAAGGACATCATCAATAGCATCTGTATATCGTCCTTGCATTAACAAATTGTTTTTCAAATCAATCAAACAATGAAAAATACAATCATACTCTTCATCGTTAATATAGATATGGTATTTCTTTTCTATTCCAAACATACAGGAACACCTCCTTATGATTGAATTGTAGACTATCTTTTGACTTTTGTGAAATATACGAAATGTATGTAACACTTACCCCAAAAGCGGATGGTTTAAAGTTCGATTTATGTTAGGAAACTTTATAAACCAACATAAATATCTTGACGAATTGAATATAAAAAAGCCGAGAAACCTTGTAATTAGGCTCTCGGCGTTGCTTTCTGGCGTCCCAGATAAGATTTGAACTTACGACCTTTCGCTTAGGAGGCGAATGCTCTATCCAGCTGAGCTACTGAGACATGTATAAAGGGGCTGATGCCCCTTTTTATAATTCGCGATGTACTTTAACACCATTCTCTTTCACAATCATACCAGGTACACCTACTACTGTACAGTTAGGTGGTACATCTTTCAATACAACTGAATTTGCACCTACAATACTGTTATCTCCAATAGTAATATCCCCAATGATTTTTGCACCTGCAGAAATCATTACGTTATTGTGTAAGGTCGGATGTCTTTTACATGTATGTTCTCCTGTACCTACCCCACCAAGAGTCACACCTTGATATAATAAACAATCATCACCAATAATGGTTGTTTCCCCAATTACTACTCCCATACCATGGTCTATAAATAATCGTTTGCCAATCGTTGCACCTGGATGTATTTCAATCCCTGTAAAAAAGCGTGCTACCTGTGACAGGAAACGTGCAATTAATTTCATATGACATTTTGTCCATAAGAAATGATTGATGCGATAAAAAAAGATAGCATGTACACCTGGATAGTTCAATATTACATTAAACCAGTTACGTGATGCTGGATCATTTTCTAGTACTGCACCAACAATTGTTTTCGCCATTCTCCCCACTCCTTTTTCCCTATTATAAGGATTTATTATTTACTGGTCAAACAATGTAATAATAAATCCTAGTCTTCTTAGGGATTATATACAATAATTGACAAAATATCATATATTTCTTATTATCTCTCTAAACAAGGAGGATGTTATGTTTCATATTGCGATTGTAGATGATGATCAAGTAATTCATCAGAAGTTAGAAGAAATGATTACTTCTATATTATTTAAATACCCTATCCCTTTTAAAGTATCTCACTTCTTTTCTGGTAATGCATTTCTAAGTAGTAAAGATACATTTTCTCTTATTATGTTAGATGTAGAAATGAATGATGGAGATGGTATTCTGACTAAGAACTCTTTAAAAACACATACTCCTATTATCTTTCTCTCTTCATACCAGGATAGAATGATAGAAGCATTCGGTAATCATGTAGTTGCCTATTTATTAAAAAACAGTCATACCTTGTCACAGGACTTAGAAAGATATCTACTTCAAATATCAAAGACAGATTGTATCTATCTAGATGATCAGATGATTGATTATAAAGAAATCATCTACTTAAAGGCAGATAATGTTTATACAATAATCCATACACATAATAAAGATTATCTCATTCGCAAATCGTTAAAAGATATGGAAAAAGAACTTTACTTCCCTTTCTATCGTGTTCATAAGTCATATATTATTAACTTTGATTATTTAAAAGATATCAATCACTTAGAACTCACACTCACAACTTCTGAAATAATCAAGATCAGTAGAGGTAAACTCAAAGATATCCAACAAAGCTATTATGACTATATAAGGAGTACACTATGATTTCATTTTGCGAACAAATACTACTCATGTTGAATGTTTTGATGATCAGTTATTTATTATTCAATAAAGAGTTCAATAAACACCATTGTGTTAAGGGAATGATTTGTTTCTTAACTTCTTTAATTGTGATTGCATTAAAGAAAGAAATCAGTCCCTCCATCATCAATATTGTCTTAATGTTTATCGCTTATATTTTTATATTTGGTCCATCCTTAGATTCTATGAAAGAATTCATTTCTTCTTATATTGTCATGGTATTTTTCCAAATATGTATCAATTCATTCTTATCCTTCTATGAGATCAATAACCAGTCATTCATCAGTGCACTTGTGTCATTAATTCTTATAACTCTCCTTTGTTTTGTCACAAAGCGAGAACACTTAATCATTAATAACTCTATTCTGATTATTCTATCTTCTGTCTGTATATTATTATCAGCACAGCTTATCTTATTAACTAATCTTTATATTTCTATGAATAAGAGTATAAAATGGAATATCATTTTATTTCTCATTACATCACTATTATTGATGCTCTTACTGTATTTCTGCTTGAAAATGAATTATGAAAAGAAAAAAGAAGACATATCAAAACAGAATCTAGAAACAATCATCCAGCTGCAGCAGACATATCTTTCTTCTTATACACATAAATATCAGGAACTTAGAAAATTCAAACATAATTACAATAAACAGCTTCTTATGATCAAGAACTATTATTTAAACCAACAAGATCAGTTACTTCCTTATTTAGATACACTCAGTCATCACTTATATAAGGCGAATAATGATTCACAGAATCATATCATTAATATGCTATATCAGTATTTCAAAGAAGAATATCCTCAAGTACATAGTTCAATAGATGATCAAATACTAGGAACTATCACAATGGATGATTCAAAGCTGTCATCGTTAATTTATAATCTATTTAAGAATAGTTTTGAAGCTTCTTCTAAAACAACAGATAGTAATGTTTCTATCTCTTTTAAAAATAAAAACAGTCATCTCTATATACAAATAAGAAACTCAATTAATCAGCCTGTAACGCTTAAAGAAGGCTATACAAGTAAAGAGAATAAAGATGATCATGGTATTGGACTTACAATTATTAATGAAATCGTGAATGAATATCATGGAATCAATCAATACCAACAAATAGACCATTATCTAGTCAATGGCATTATTCTCTTTGATGTCATTCACTAGACAACAATAAACTGCACTTTACAACAATTAAATGTAAGTGCAGTTTTTATTATGTTAGAGTGCATATGAAAGAGAGATTACTATGAAAAAAGCGATTATTATCATCTTTTGTATCCTTACATGTAACTTCTTTTCTGTAAGTTATACACTCACAAGTCATGAATACTTTAATCATATTGTATATGCAGAAAAAGAATTACCTGGCTTTTATTCTATTCAAATTCCTCATGATATTATGAATAATGATTCGACTCAGATATTACATACTGTAGAAAATTGTTTAGATAAATATCAAGGCAATTTGTTTATCACTAAGAATAAAGATAACCATTATAAGAAATATGTTTATTTGACTTATGCAAAGAACCAATATGTTAAATCTACTCCTATGTTTGATCATACATTCACTTTTAATGTTTATCATTTAGATAAGCTATTGAGTGATGGATATCAACTAGAAGGAGAAGTATATGTCACTTTTCCAAATGAACAGTCGTTTAATCAATTCAAGAATGAAATGAATGCAACACTACATATATCTATAAAAGACCTCAATGATTCAGGTGGTCAGGTTGATTATATGATATGGATTATTGTGTGTTTAGCTGCCTTCTATTTCATTCTTATGTTAGTCATTATTTATGACTTGCTTCAGAATTATAAACTTTTCAGCATTAAGCGCCTTGAAGGCTATAACTTATTTTCTATTGGTTATGATTATAT
>NZ_RCYB01000133.1 GCF_004168205.1 Catenibacterium sp. co_0103
ATGCCAGCCACTACGTGGCTGGCATGGGTACATGTTTTTAATTATTTCACCTGTCTACTTGACAGGGGCGCATCAAAACACTGATGAATTAAAAATTATCTACAATCAGATAGCGAAGAAAGAAAAATCAATTAATGCATGTTCTCTTGATGGCCAAGCTGTTTATACATGGGGATACCCTACTACAAAAGGCAGAATACTAGTCACAGGAGACGCTTATAAAAATCTGATTCCAACTGGTCATGCAGCTATAGTCTATTCACAAAATAGAGTTGTTGAAGCTTTATCCAATGGAGTTGTAACTGGTAAAAATGATTGGAATAAAAGCAAAAATACATGCTGGGGACTTTATGTGACAGACGTAACAGAAAATCAAGCAAAAAAAGTCGCAGATTGGTGTTATTCACAAAGAGGCAAACCATATAACATTAAGTATTATGATGTAAATACAAGATCAAAATTTTACTGTTCTCAACTCGTATGGGCTGGATTTAAAGATAAATACAATGTAGATTTAAACACTAGTCAATATGGCGCAGCAGTGCATCCTCTTGAATTGGTCTCAAGTGATAAGACAATGATTCTTTATAAGAGGTGATTACAATGAAAAAAACAATTCTAATAATTACCACAGTCTTACTATTCACAGGATGCTCATTCTCACAATCACAAAGCAATATCCATTATACATTTGGTGTGATTGAAACTTCTTCTGCAAGAAAATATACTGTTATTAAATATTATAATGATGATGGTAAAAAAGTTGCTTCTACAAAATTGGATGAGGCTCAAGTAGGCACATCATTCAATACCACAAGCTATCATGATGGTTATGCTTATATTAATAATATCGGTCTTCAAGGACATAAGAATCCTCAAAATATTATTCAGATAAAAGGAAATTCTACTGAAGTGAATAAGCTTCATTTACCTGGAACAGGCATTGATGCAGTCAGTGCAGATGATCACTATTATTATGGTGTATCTAATCTTAATGATTATGGTTATCTAACTCAGATGAATTTTAAAGAGAAAAAAGTAAATGAAATAAAAGAAAAATCTCGTTTCTCTTATATGGTTGTTCCAAGTCATTCTAAAGTATATAATTTTGTAGATATTGAAAATGATATTGCATGTGATATTTATGATCAAAATTTAAAACGACTTAAAAGTATTAGTCTTACCCAATATGGAGATAATATTTGTAAGTACTATACAGATAAAGATACATTATATTTTTCATTTAATAACCAAAATAAATATATTGGTCAATTAAACATGAATACAGACGAATTAAAAATCATTGATATGCCTTATAGCTATGCTGATAATATTTATGTAAATGATGGAAAAATCTATGTTTCTTTCTATAATCTTGTTTCAAATGAAGGCAATAAGATTTGTGTTTTTGATCAAGATACGCATCAATTAGAAAAAACATATACCTTGAAGCATCATCTTGATATGATTGATTTTAATGGTTCTCATGCTTATATTCTATATCGTAATGAGCATGATAAATACAGTGTTAATATCTACGATTATAAGAGTGACTTTAAACAAGTAAAAAGAATAAGTCTGCCAAAGAAAAAAACTTATAATTATCTTATTTATTATTCAAACCTTTTTATTAATCCTAGCCTCAAATAGGCCAGATTTTGTGGTTTCAGACTGTTGACGAATGATAAAAACATATTGCTAGAAATGAATATTCATTTTGAATACCCATAATCTGCAAGGCAACGATTTAAGAGAAGTGTAGAACAGAAATATTCAGAATACAGACTATCTGTCTATGACTGATAGGAAATGATCTTTGCAGATATTTCTTTACCTTATCCATCACAGTCTTTCCCATACTTCTATGGGTAAATCTATACTCCTGTTCATTCAGGAATAAAGGCATCTCTCTTTTGGTTATTCCATGATAATCCCAGTAATATTATTCTTAATATTCCCGATTATTATGTTTAACCATAGTAGTCTATGATTATTTTCTTCATGGTCGATTTTCTTGTTGTTTACTTGTATTTCTTCATTTAGTGTATTAAAGCATTTCTCAGCATCAGTATTGAGTAATGCATCATATGATAATACACAGCACTGTTCTATGTTTTTCTTAAGTGACAAAACTGTATAATCATTAATGATCTTAACTTGAGGTACCGGGGGATAGTTTTTCTCTTTATCTGTAGATAGAATACCAAGAATAGACTGTTGCTCACTTGAACGACTCGCATTATTCTTGGAGGTTACACCAATATTGAAGACATCTGCCTCATAGAAAAGGACGTTGGGCAGCTTGCCTGAATTGCTTATTGACATAAGAATTCTACACTTGCTTTCTAGAAGAAGTGCAGTCTTCTAGTTAACGTCTAGTATTGAACATAAATCTATTGCACTGATTCCTTTATTTTCATTAAAGAAAAGGAAAATACTTAAAAGGAGCTTGTATAGATCAAGCTTGCAGCTCTGAAAAATAGTGCCTGAAAGCAGTGAATGCTGCTTATGGCATGATTTGTTTTCAAGAACATATGAAGTCTTGGTCTTTCTTACACGCTTGACTAAGTAATACTTATGGCATCCGCAGCAATCACATGAGAAGCCAACAGGCCATTTCATGGATTTGAAAAATTCAATACAGTTATTGATGTTATTAGAATAGTTCTGAGTGAACTCATATAGAGAAGCTTTCTTTGGCTTTAATACTTTGTTTGACATGTGATTATACTTCTATCTGATTTCTAAACTAATTATAGAACAGATGGAAAATCTATGTGTCTGGTTCAGCTTCATGAACGCCGTTTAAATGCTTCTTATGATATTTATTTTTCACTAACCTGTGGTTTGTAGGTATTCAAAAATCAAATAGAAAGGAGAATAAAAATAAATGAAAAAAAATAATGATTAATTTATGTGCTTTTGCTTTAGTTTTATCATCTGTTTTAATTCCTGTTTATGCTAAAGATAATAACTATACTTACAGTGATAATCCATTTGAAATCAAAAACATTAATGCAAGAAAAAAGTTAAATACATATTTAAAGAAGAAAAATCAAAGAGGGAAAGCTATATTTGATAATATGGAATTAAAAAATTCAGAATTATACGCATCAGACACTTCCGATTTTTCTAAACTTACTCAAATTGCTGATGGAAATTATGACTTTGAATATTTATATACCTATAAAGACGAAAATGTAAGTGATGTAATAGCATACGATAAAACTGATTCCACATATATCTTATTGGAAGAAGATTTAGTAAATAATACATCAACAATGACTATTGACGAAGAAACATATTTAATAAATGAAAACAATTCTAATTTATCATTAGTCACTGAAAATGGATCTGAATTAATGTTTTATGAAGAAATTCTTGATGAAGATTATCCTGATCCTTTAATGCCTGCTGAGGGTGAAGAAGTGTTAAATGTAGATGGGGAAACCCCAACCACATATACAACTTGGAAAAAATTAGGAGGTCCATTTCATAAAACGTCAAAAATGACTTTTAAAGTTCTTGAAATAATAGGTATGGTTGGAAGTGCCGTTTCTTTGTTCGTTTCAGGTCCTTTGGGAAAAGTGGTATTTCTTTATTCTGTTGCTGTATCAGTTGGTTCAAGCGTTAAACCTACTATTCATATTAAGTTTTATCAATACGGAGCATCAGATTGTTTATCTTATATTAGAGAACAAAAATATTATTTCGGAGCATATAGTGAGATTTCAAAAAAGTGGTATGAACAGATAAAAACAAAAAGTGGCGCCGCAAAGGTAACTTATAGTTATTTTCACAGTCAACGTCCAGATTACACAGGTAATCCAGCATGTATGAATTATTAAAAAAAGGACAATTATTTTGAATACCCATAATCTACAGGTAACGATTTAAGAGAAGTGTGGAGCAGAAATATTCAGGATATAGACTATTTGTC
>NZ_RCYB01000134.1 GCF_004168205.1 Catenibacterium sp. co_0103
AGAAAAACATAGAAAAGTGTTGTGTATTATCACATGATGCATTACTTAATACTGATGGTGAGAAAGGCTTTAATACACTAAATGAAGAAATACAGGTAAAGAATGAGAAGATTAGCTACGAAGAAAAGGATCATAGACTACTCTGGTTAAACATAATAATCGGTAATATTAAAAATAATATTACTGGGATATATCATGGAATAACCAAAAGAGAGATGCCTTTATTCCTGAATGAACAGGAGTATAGATTTAACCATAGAAAGATGGGAAAGACTATCATGGATAAAATCAAGAAATACCTACAGAGATCATTTCCTATCAGTCATAGACAAATAGTCTATATCCTGAATATTTCTGCTCCACACTTCTCTTAAATCATTACCTGTAGATTATGGGTATTCAAAAAATGTTTTCATAAAATAATAATCCTTTTTCGTTAGGTTCCAACTCATCACCAAGAGGGAAAATTCTTGTCCAGGCGATAGATAACCTAAAAGTTTTAAAACCCATTTCTCCCATTAAAGCAATATCTTCCTTATAGTGATGGTAAAAATCAACGGCTTGATGACTTGGAAAATAATGATCATCGATTCGATCTATCCACTTTTCTCCAGTCCCAATCGCATAACGATCTGATCCATGAGGCATTAAATCTACATTGGCTAAACCACGACCATCTTCAAATATGCCACCTTCAACCTGATTGGCGGCAGTGGCACCTCCTCACAAGAATCCTTCTTTAAATCCCATATTAAGTTCCTCCTCTATTTATTTTGACACAAACAATCATAGATATCTCCATGTTGTTTGTCTTCCTGTCTATAGAATAGAGGATGAGATTGAAGAAAGCAAAAAAGTTTCCAATTTGGAAACTAGTCTTGTAATTCTAGTAATAGAATATCTATCATGTACTTAATGATATATTCACTGTATTTTTCATCGAGCAGGGGAACGATTATTTGTTTTTGACATAATGTAATACTTTCATTACATGTAATAAGCCATTGATCAACATGAGATTCTTTTATACGTTTAATGACACGCTTATTATAATGGAAAGAATGTCCATTTGTACTTAGTACAATTAAGATATCATTATCTAGAAAATGATAATCCTTGTTAAAATCAGCATCACATATAATTGTCTGAATGTCATATATCTGAAGTTCTCTTTGGATATTATAACAAACAGATCTGACATCACCGTGTGCATATAAATATACTTTATTTGCTTGCTTGATATCTTGTATAAGTTTTTGAATTAACTTCAAATTAATATGATTGATCATATATTGGATATTTTGAATGAAATCTTTAGTAAAATGCATCACATTTGTTTCAAAACTTTGATGTGGGTTTAAGAATTTTTTTCTTTTTGAGATTAAATCTAAATATTGAATACAAGCATTTTTAAATTCTTCATAGTTTTCATAATCTAATTTTCTTATGCATTTTGATACTTGACCTTTAGAAATTAAAGATTCTTTTGAAATGTCATCAATGCTTAGATTTGGAATTCTATGGATATTCTTTTTAATATAAAAGCATAATTCAAGCAAAGTTGTACTTGAAGAATGACTATTTAAATAATCGTTTACTTTATCTATAATCATTGTATCAACTCCATTCATACATTAGTTTATCATAAATGATCTTGAGTGACTATAAGCAGGGGATAGTGAAGTATTTTCAGTAAGTATGAAAAATGATTTTGGTGAATAAAAAACACTTTAAAGGTAACGGTTGCAGTATTATAATGATTACTAGGTTAATTAGGAGGATAATTGATATGGTAAATATTATGTTGTGTTGTGCTGCAGGTATGTCTACAAGCTTACTTGTTGAAAAAATGAAGAAAGAAGCAGAGAAACAAGGTATTGAAGCAAATATCTGGGCAGTCGGTGCGAATGAAGCAAAAGCAAACGGCGCCAAAGCAGATGTTGTATTACTTGGCCCACAGGTAAGATATCTTGAAGCAACTGTTAAGAAGGAAGTAGCACCAACTCCTGCACAGTTAATTGATATGCGTTCATATGGTCGTATGGATGGCGCTGCAGTATTAAAGCAGGCTATGGATCTAATTGAAGCAAATAAGTAATGAAATCCGCATTTGCGGATTTTTTGTTTTATAATGGTAATAGAGGTGAGCATGATGGAAACAATATCTATTACCAATAGAGGGTCTATACGTAAGTTTGTGGATGATGTATTTATTGATACAATAGAAAATATCTATGCTTTATGTGATTTGAAAATATCTTATTATGGTGTAAGTATCGCATATAAGAATACTGGTCAGTTGAAGAAATATAAGAGAGGAAAAATATTACATAACTATCTATCAAATAATGAACTAGAAAGAATCAATTTCTTTTCAGTACCAGATGATTTTGTGACAGTAGCATATGATTATCTCCTCTCTATTTCTATTAACTATAAAAATAACTTTATGACAGCGACATTTGATAAAAATATAATCAATCATGAATGTATTGAAGAAATTAAAACCCTATTAGATACCTTTATGGAAAAAGCCTATATGCAAGAAATATATACGATGGATAAAGAAGAAACGCCATTATTATATGCGATGGGAATTAAAAATGATTTTAAGACATTAAAAATACTTTCAAGTGAAGCAGTGAAGGAGGACTATGTATGAATCTTCTTGTATTAGGAAATGGCTTTGATTTACTACATGGGTTGCCAACAACCTATAAGGATTTTATCGATTTTACTACGTTATTTCGTATGTCGTTAGAAAAGAATGATATATCTCGTTTAGATTATGATTCACGTATGATAGATTTTATTCTTCATCTTTCTCCTGAATTATCCAACGAACTTGAATCTCTCATTAAAGATAATCTTTGGCTTATTCATCTAGAAAAAGAAACAATAGGGGAAGGCTGGAAGGATTTTGAAAAAGAGATGTCTGAAGTCATTCAAAAGCTTGATACAATCAGAGTTGAATGTGATATGCAGTTTAAATCAGGGCAGAAGGTCGCAAGAATCAATGAGTATTTAGGCACATCTCTTCTTGATTTCTGGGGAGATCGTTGTTCTTTTTCTTCTATGGAACCTATTAAAGAATTAAGAGATATCCTCACTCATGATCTCTTACGTTTGACTCGATGTCTAGAAATATATCTAGATGCATTTGTGAACCACCTAGATACTCCAAAATATGTAGAAAAACTACAAGTATTGAATATAGATAAAGTATTAAGCTTTAATTATACGAATACATATGAACGTCTCTATGGTAATTCAGAAGTAGAATATGATTATATTCATGGTAAAGCAAGTATTGAACATGATGTAGAAACATGTGATCTAGTTTTAGGAATAGATGAATACCTCACAGGAGAACGTAAAGATCAGGATAATGAATATATTGAATTCAAGAAATTCTACCAGCGTATATTTAAAAGGACAGGATGTCGTTATCTCACATGGCTTAAACAATCCCAGGAAGAACGCCTCAATATCTATATCTTTGGACATTCTCTAGATGTCACTGATAAAGATATATTGAGACAGCTTATTCTTGCTCGTCATGCACATACTACAATATTCTATATTCATAAATCAGATTTGAAAAATCAGATTAAGAATCTTGTAAAGGTCATAGGAGAGGATGAACTGATTGAACGTGCCTATGGCTCTCATATCACAATACATTTCAAGAAGGTATAGAAAAAAGACTCCGATTTTGGAGTCTTATTTAATATCGCTGAATAAATCAGTTGAATATACGTTGTTGTCAATTAATTCTTTAAAAGAAGCTTTTACAACAGGTGCATCTTCTTTATAAGTCACACCAAACCATGAATCCTGTACTTCTAATACCTTAACACTTAATTTGTTTTCTCTTAGAAGTTCACCAATATAGATAGGTAATAAATATTCATCCTTTAGTGGATCCTTGAT
>NZ_RCYB01000135.1 GCF_004168205.1 Catenibacterium sp. co_0103
CTTTCCCTGCTTTGCCTTTTTAAGAAGACCAAAGAATGATTTAAATGAACCATCTACTTCCTTCAGTATCTGCTGTGCCATATTGGAATTAAGCGTTCTATAGTTATCAGACGACTTCAGAAGTGCATAGTTCTTCTCATAATTGAGATACTTGCCTTCTGCAAAGTAGTGCTGTCTTATGTTATAGATTGCCTGATTAGTAAGATTCTTTGCAATATGACATAATTCCTTGATGGAACGACAGTCTTCCTTGGACAGATGCTTTACCTGCTGCTTGACTGTAAGATACATATATTTAGCCTCCTTTCTGTAGATTTAGGAAAAGAAGTTTCCTATATGTATTATACTATTTCTTACTCCAAATTTCTCTATCAGATGCATTAACGGCATTCATCCCCCACCTATATTCTATATTGAGGTGGGGGTTCTGCTGGTTTTTTAGATAAATTCACATAAAAAAAGACCATGCATTTCACATGGTCTAAGCAAGTATTAGTCTAAATCAGCACCGTTAGATTCGAATACTTTCTTGATATAATTATAAGATTTCTTTGGAATACGTTTCATATCTCTTAAATCTTTATTTGTTCTATTAACATAAACAAATCCATAACGCTTATCCATATTACACATACTAGCTAGGATATCGATTGGTCCCCAAGTAATATAACCTAAGCAGTCTACACCATCTTCAAACATTGCGTTTTCCATTTCACGAATATGGTCTCTATGATAATTAATACGATAATCATCTTCGATTGTACGACCTTCAGCAAGCATCTTATCTACTTCTTCCTGAGTCATATCTTCACGCCATCCAATACCATTTTCAAGTACGAATACTGGTAAACCTGTTCTATGATGTAAATCATTTAAAGTCCATCTGAATCCAACTGGATCGATTTCCCAATGCCATTCATTGGCTTCACAATGAGGATTCTGAATCTGCTGTTCATTCACACAGTCACAAGCTGGTCTTTCATAATCAAAGATACCAGTCTTAACTGTATTAGAACGATAATAAGAGAATGCGATATAGTCTACAGTATACTTTAATAGTTCTTCATCGCCTTCTTCAAATGTAGGCATCCATCCACGATTTTCTAAGTAAGCATTCCAGTAATCAGGATATTTACCCTGAGCAAATGTATCAACAAGATAACCATTTAATAAGTTATAAGCCTGAGTTGCAAATAAATTATTTTCTGGGCTGTTGTCATATGCATAAATATTAGTGATTGCACCCATACCACAGAACTTAGCATCTGGCTGCATTTCTCTTAAAGCACGTACTGCTTTACAATGAGCCATCATAACATTGTGGTTTACCTGATATAAATGTTTAGGAAGACTTACACCTTCAGGAATTTCTTCAGCGTTAGAAACTCTTAACATCATTGAATGAAGGTTCTGTTCATTGAATGACATCCAATGTTTAACTCTATCACCGAATCTTTCAATACAAACTTTTGCATATCTTTCAAAACAGTCTACAACATATCTTGAAGCAAAACCATTGTAGTTCTTTACAAGATGATAAGGCATATCGAAATGTACTAAAGTGATCATTGGTTCAATGCCTGCAGCAAGTAGCTTATCAATTAAATCACTGTAGAACTTTACACCTTCTTCGTTTACTGGTTCATCTAATGTACCATTAGGAATGATACGGCTCCAGCAGATTGAGAAACGATAGAAGTTAAACCCCATACCTTTCATTAATGCGATGTCTTCATCATAACGAGTGTATTCATCAATTGCATCGTTCCAGTCAGAGAATTCAGGGTTCATAGGTCTTACGTCATAGATACAAACACCCTTTCCCCCTTCATTTCTGTGTCCTTCAGTCTGGAATGATGATACTGAACCACCCCAGTAAAAATCTTTTGGCATTTTTCTTTCCATTTTATGTGTCTCCTTTATCTTATGAATACATTCTATCAATCACTCCTTATAAATGTAAACTGTTTCAAGGCTGATTATTATAACGTTTCATAAAATATACAAAAAATGGTTAATTAATGAAACTCCGTTTCATTAATTAAAAAGGATGTACATAAGATAGTCTTTAATATCCTGTCTTTTAGCTTCTATCTGTAAATAGATATAATCATCACGATAGTCAACCTGTTCCACATAGGTATTCTCATAAAGATACTTGAAATCTTCTCCCTTATCATAAGGAATACCTAATTGGAAAGTTTCATAATCCTTAAAGAGGATATGACTTATTTCATCTTCTAACAAATCTAAACCAATCTTTTCCTTTGCAGATATAAAAACATAAGGAGTAACAGGATGTACATAACCATACTTATTTAAATCAACCTTGTTGTACACATAGATCATAGGTGTATTTTCAACCCCTAATTCTTCTAATACCTTATTGGTTGTATCAACCTGTAATTGATAATCTTCAAAACTTGAATCAACAACATGGAGTAATAAATCTGCTTCTTTCACTTCTTCTAAAGTGGAACGAAATGCCTGAATCAGATTGTGTGGTAAACGTTCAATAAAACCAACTGTATCAGTAAGCAAGCATGTATGATTCTTAATCTTTATATTTCTAGTAGAAGTCTGTAATGTTGCAAATAACATATCCTTCTCAAATACTTTTTTCTCTTTATTCTGACATAAGGTATTGAGTAAAGTAGACTTTCCACTATTTGTATAACCGACCAAAGCAATCACAGGAATATTATTACGTTTGCGTCTTTCTCTTTGTGTTTGTCTTTGTTTTACAATCTGTGCTAGTTCTTTTCTAGAACGGGACAACTTTCTAGAGATGATACGACGATCTAACTCAATCTGTTTTTCACCAGATCCTCTAAACCCAGAACCACCTTGCTGATGTGACATATGTTCCTGCATTCCTGCAAGTCTTGGTAATAAATATTGGTCTCTTGCTATTTCTACCTGTAATTTTGCTTCTTTTGTCTGTGCACGCTGTTCAAATATACGAAGAATTAAATCTGTACGATCTGTTACTTCTGTTTGTAATTGATCAGTAAGGTTCTTTACCTGTAATGGAGATAGTTCATCATCAAAGATAACCATTTCTCCATCTAATCTTAATCTGATTTCTTCTATTTTACCTTTACCAATATAAGTGGCAGGATTAATTTTTTCTAATTTCTGAATAACAACATCTTCTACTTCAATATCACATGCAATACATAATGATTTGAGTTCATCTATGTAGAAGGGATTGTCCGATGTCATAACTAATATAGCTTTCATTGATACTCTTATTCTACTTAAAAAAGAAGAATTCCTTTCTTTGGACTCGTGTCTATTATAACACGAGTTTTAGAAAAGAATTCTTCTAATTGTTTCTATTATTTAGGTAACACGACAAGCATATAGTTTTCATCACCCATATCAAGTTTGAAATAATAATCACCTACCTGATTAGGACCATCCATTGAATCTGCGAGTAATGAAAGCCATTCTGTTGAGGAATTATCTTCTTCTGATAAAATTCTTAACAAAACGATAGCCCATAAATAGAAATCAGCTCTTTCTACACTTGTATCAGAACGACATGCAATTGTCACTAGTTTATGATTATCTAGAGAATACAACAAAATATACTTAATATCTTTTGTGATTCCATTATCCTTGATATCATACACAACACCTAGATTTTCACTTGAACAAAGCATAGAATTAATTGATACATTATATTTTGAAGAATAAGAGTCTTGCATTTCTTATTTACTTCAGTTAAATCATCTTTATAAGGTCCTTCATTAAGGAAATCACTTTAGATAATTTAAAACAATTATTCATTAAACAGTTATAATTTACATTAACAAAAAAAGCACCAACTTTGATGCGCCCCTGTCAAGTAGACAGGTGAAATAATTAAAAACATGTACCCATGCCAGCCACGTAGTGGCTGGCAT
>NZ_RCYB01000136.1 GCF_004168205.1 Catenibacterium sp. co_0103
GGTGTCTGCCGTTTATATAGCTGACACCTTAACTTAATTACCTGATGGTATTAGTTTTGTTTAACTTAATACCATTGGTAAAACGGCTGTGTTTTTCCATAATCTGCATTCTTCTGGAAGTAATTTTTATTATTACTATCGTAACACGCTTGAATGAATATGCAGAAATTATAAATTTATTTACAAGGATTTTGAGTGGAATCTTGGTTTTGGGATTGTACGCATCAGATAAGACCTCTTCTATGAAAATGCCTTGGGTCATCTTAATTCTAATCTTCCCAATTATGGGTGTAGGCCTGTATTTGTTGATTGGTTTGAATGGTGGCACACATAAAATGCGTGAGCGATATGCAGAAATTGATAGCAAATTGTTACCAATGCTTCCGGACAGTCAGGAGTGTTTGAGCAGAATAAAAGAAACAATTCCGAAAGCAGGAAATATAGCAAGTTACATACAAAGAAATTCGCAGTATCCAATCTATCAGAATACGGATATTGTGTATTTTGATGAAGCAGTGAAAGGATTAGAGGCACAGATTAAGGATTTGGAGAAAGCACAGAAGTTTATCTTTATGGAATATCATGCGATAGAAGACGCTGAAGCATGGCATAAGATTCAAGATGTTCTGGAAGAGCGAGTAAAAGCAGGTGTGGAAGTTAGAGTATTCTACGATGATATGGGTTCTATAGGCTTTATTAACACAGATTTTGTGAAAAAGATGGAGGCAATAGGAATTCATTGCCGTGTATTCAATCCGTTTATGCCAGGTTTAAATCTGTTTTTGAACAATCGTGATCATAGAAAAATAACAGTTATTGATGGAAAAGTCGGATTTACAGGTGGATATAATCTAGCAAACGAATATTTTAATTACACACACCCGTATGGACAGTGGAAAGATACAGGTATTCGTTTAGAAGGAGATGCTGTTCAGTCGCTTACGGTGACATTTTTGGAAATGTGGAATGCAGTAAGTGATAAGGATGCTAATGATTCTGATTTTAGTAAATACCTTTTCCACTATGATTATGCGGCACAGCAAACTGGGTTTGTTCAACCTTATGCAGACAGCCCTATGGATAATGAGCAAGTAGGAGAAGAAGTTTATATCAGTATGATAAATAAAGCTGAAAAATATTGTTGGTTTATGACTCCATATCTAATCATAACAGATGAAATGACGCATGCGTTATGTCTGGCTGCTAAGCGAGGGGTAGACGTAAGAATTATCACACCTGGTATCCCTGATAAAAAATTCATTTATAATATAACTCGTTCTTTTTATCATGGATTAGTTAAACATGGTGTTCGTGTTTATGAGTGGACTCCTGGTTTCTGCCATGCAAAAATGAGTGTGGCAGATGACTGTATGGCAACTTGTGGAACAATTAATCTGGATTATCGAAGTTTATATCACCATTTTGAAAACGGCTGTTTTATGGCAGATTGTCAGGCAGTTGTGGAAATAAAAAATGATCTGATAAGAACGATGGGAGAATGTCGTGATGTGACAGACCAATATCAAACCGGACGAAGTGCATATTTGCGACTGGGACAATTATTTATGAGATTATTTGCTGGATTGCTATAAGAATCTGATGAAACGACCTTTCAAAAAACAGTTGATTTAGAAGTTAACTGTTTTTGAAAGGCCGTTTTTGCTATATCTAACAGTCTGTTGTACAAAGAAGATTTTGCATGGATGAAAAAACAAACGTTGTTGATGTTAAATTGAGTTTTCCATTGTATTGTATTGCTAATGAATAAGAATAAGAAAAAGAACAGACAATGCTGAATGCTCTGGAAACAAGAATATCTGAGTATAGTATGTAAGTTCGTAACAGAATGAAAGGAGCGATTAAAATGAGCAATTTGGAAAATTATATGAAACAGCAAGCAATTTTTTGTGAACAAAATGATAGCATTAGTAAGAATCTGTATTCAGAGTATGGTGTAAAAAGAGGCTTACGAGATGAAAAAGGCCAAGGTGTGTTGACGGGGCTTACAAATATTTCTGATATAAAAGCTTTTGAATATCGTGATGGAGTAAAGAGTCCATGTGATGGCGAGTTATCTTATCGTGGTTATAATATAAAAGATTTAGTAACAGGAAGTAAAGGAAAAAGGTTTGTCTTTGAAGAAGGAGCATATCTTCTTTTATTCGGAGAATTGCCAACTGATACACAGTTAATGGAATTTCAGGGAAGACTATCTGATTGTATGGAACTACCGACTAACTTTACCAGAGATGTCATTATGAAAGCACCTACATCAGATATTATGGGTTCTATGACTCGAAGTATTCTTACATTGGGCTCTTACGATAAGGAGAAAGAAAGTCTTGAAATTCCGAATGTGCTAAGGCAGAGTATGCAGTTGATCGCAGCATTTCCTATGTTAGCAGTATATGCATACCATGCTTATTGTCATTATGAAAAAAACGAAAGTATGTATATTCATAGACCTGAAAAAGATTTATCTATTGCTGAAAATTTCCTGCGCCTATTAAGACCAGATACAAAATTCACAGAACTGGAAGCAAGAGTACTGGATATAGCATTATTGTTACATATGGAACATGGTGGTGGTAACAATTCTACATTCACTACACGGGTAGTAACATCTTCAGGTTCAGATACTTATTCTGTTATTTCAGCAGCAATGTCATCCTTAAAAGGAAAAAAAACATGGCGGTGCAAATCTGATGGTAATGAATATGATGGATGATATTAAAAGTCATGTGAAAGATTATGAAGACGAAGAGGAAATTGCATCATATCTGAGCAAGATTTTGAAGAAAGAGGCGTTTGATCAGAAAGGACTTATTTATGGAATGGGACATGCTGTATATTCTATTTCAGATCCGAGAGAAAGGGTGTTCAAAGGCTTTGTAGAACAACTCGCAAGGGATAAAGGACGTGAGAAAGATATGACCCTTTATAACAATATTGAGAAGATTGCACCTAAGTTGATTGCAAAGCAGCGTCAGATATTCAAAGGAGTAAGTCCTAATATAGATTTCTATAGTGGTTTTGTGTATGACATGTTGAATATTCCAAGAGAATTGTACACGTCATTATTTGCGATAGCAAGAATTGCTGGTTGGAGTGCACATCGCCTGGAAGAATTGATAACTACAGATAAGATCATTCGCCCGGCATATAAGAGTCTAGTCAGCAAAAAAGAATATATAGAAAGAGAGGAACGATAATATGGGAGCAGGAACCAGTGCAGAGGAGTTTTTTTTAAAGAGCATCAATGTTGAAAGTATATTTGAATTTGTTGAAAGAACAGATTATTTGTTTCTTTATAGTATAAAGGAATGTGTTGAAAAATCAGACTGTCATGAAGGAGTATATCTTTCAGAAGTGGCAGAATACATGAAATTATTGATTCCAGAAACATCTAAGATGGTAAAAAGTCTTGAAAATAAAGGATATATTATCTGGAAATTAGATGAAAAAAAAGAAAGAACATACCTTGTTTTGACGAACAAGGCAATTGAATTAAGTAATTGTCAGAAAGAAAAAATGATAGAAGCTTATGAAAAAATCATATCGAATATACAAGAAGATGACCTGGCAGTTACACGGTGTACATTGAGAAAAATCCGACAGCTTATGGAAGAAATAAAATAGTGATTAATACAACGGAGTAAGAAAAGCTCCTTCATATATTAGAATAAAAATATGATTTGAATACCCACAAACCACAGGTTAGTGAAAATTAAATTTCATAAGCACCGATTAAACGGCGTTCATGAAGCTGAACCAGACACATGAATTTCCCATCTGTTCTATAATTAGATTAGAAATTAGATGGAGGTATAATCATATGTCAAACAAAGTATTAAAGCCTAAGAAAGCTTCTCTTTATCAGTTCACTCAGAAATATTCCAACAATA
>NZ_RCYB01000137.1 GCF_004168205.1 Catenibacterium sp. co_0103
TTGACCTTAAGAACATGATAAATGATTTATGAAATAAACAAAACAGATAGCAGAAAACTGCCCCTAAAAAGTTGACAGCATAAAAGCAAAGCCAGGAGTTCATACCCCTGACTTTTTCAAAGCTTGAGTAAACCCCAAGTCTATTTAGTTACTCCTTATATTCCATTACTCATACTACTCTCTCATTCTCTATATAATAGTACTACTATCTCTATCCATCACCTATATCTCAATTTTACTAGACATAATCAACTAAATATGGCATAATACATCTCTGTACGAAAGGAAATGTAGACTATGATATCAACACATAATGTATCACTCAGATACGGAGATCGCGCTTTATTTGAAGATGTATCAGTAAAATTTACTGAAGGAAATTGTTATGGGATTATTGGTGCAAATGGTGCTGGTAAATCCACATTCTTAAAAATATTATCAGGTGAAATAGAACCAAACAAAGGTGAAGTAATTATTGAACCTAATAAGAGATTATCTGTTTTAAAACAGGACCACTTTGCTTATGATGACAACAAAGTAGTAGAAACAGTCATCATGGGTAATAAGAGACTATTTGAAATCATGCAGGAAAAAGAAAAGCTATATGCTAAAGCTGATTTTAATGATGAAGATGGTATAAGACTAGGAGAACTTGAAGGTGAGTTCGCAGACATGGATGGCTGGAATGCTGAAAGTGATGCTGAAATCATGTTAAATGGTTTAGGTATTACAACAGAATACCATGATATGTATATGAAAGACTTAGATGGTAACCAGAAAGTCAAAGTATTATTAGCCCAGGCTTTATTTGGAAACCCTGATATTCTTTTACTAGACGAACCTACCAACCATCTAGACCTAAAGAGTATCAGATGGTTAGAGAACTTCCTATTAAACTTTAAGAACACAGTCATTGTCGTATCACATGACCGTTATTTCTTAAATAAGGTATGTACACATATTGCTGATATTGATTACAGCCGTATTCAGCTATATGTAGGTAACTATGACTTCTGGTATGAATATTCTCAGATGCAGATCCAGCAGATGAAAGACCAGAATAAGAAAGCAGAAGCTAAAAAGAAAGAATTAGAAGAATTTATTGCACGTTTCAGTGCCAATGCTTCTAAAGCAAAACAGGCTACTTCTCGTAAGAAACTATTAGATAACTTAGAAATGGCAGATATGAAACCATCACTAAGAAGATATCCATTCATTGGTTTCAAACCAGGTAGAGAAGTAGGAAACATTGTATTAAATGTAGAAAACCTTACTAAGGTAGTAGATGGAGAAACTCTTATTAATAATGTTTCTTTCTCTATTCTTCCAAATGAAAAGGTTGCTTTTGTAGGAGACGATAAAGCAACAGAAGCATTCTTTAAGATCATCATGGGAGAAGATAAAGACTTTGAAGGTTCTTATAAATGGGGTATTACGACTACTCAGTCATACTTCCCTAAAGATAATTCAGCATTCTTTAATGATTGTGAATTATCTTTATTAGACTGGTTAAGACAGTTTACCGATGGCAGCATGTATGAACAGGAACTAAGAGGATGGTTAGGTAGAATGTTATTCTCTGGTGATGAAGCATTAAAGAAAGCGAATGTTTTATCAGGAGGAGAAAAGGTAAGATGTATGCTTGCTAAAATGATGATGCATGATGCAAATGTATTAATCTTTGATGAACCTACAAACCACCTTGATCTAGAATCTATCCAGGCATTAAACCAAGGTTTAATGCGTTTTCCAGAAAACATTCTATTTACTTGTCATGACCACCAGTTTGTTCAGACAATTGCGAATAGAATTATCGAATTCACTGCAGAAGGTACAATTGACCGTCTATCAACATTTGATGAATATTTAGAATACAAGGACACACTTGATGCATAAGAGCGGATTAAACCGCTCTTTTTTTCTTCTCAAGGTTAGTTATTATACGATGAGGATGTTAATACCTGTATCATCCTATACGGCTTAGAAAAGCTAAAAATCATTTTCTAAATCTATAACTCACTTATAAACAAATTCTAAAAGTATTATCATGATACATATAGAAAACAGGAGGATAAATAAATGGGTAAATTATTGTTAACTGGTGTTGATGGAAACTTAGGTCAATTAGCTGCTGACGTATTACTTACATTAGAACCAGTAGAAAACTTAATCTTTTGTGGTTATGACGAAGAATCACTTAAGAAATATGCTGAAAAGGGTGTAGAAACACACGTAACTAACTTTAATAATCCTGATGGATTAGTTGAAGCATTTAAAGGGGCTGATGCTCTCGCATTAATCTCTATGCCATTTGTTGGTGTTAAAAGACAGAATGCACATAAGAATGCTGTAGATGCAGCTAAAGCAGCAGGTGTTAAACAGATTATCTATACTTCTTTAGTTAATGCTGATGATGAAACAAACCCATCAGTAGAAAAGAAAGACCATATCTATACTGAAAAATATATTAAGGAAGTAGGTCTAGACTATCAGTTCATGAGAAACTCTCAATATGCTGAAGCAATGGTTACTAACTACTTTACTTATGCTCATATGAATGCACCACTTACTAATTCACAAGGTGATGGTCTAATGGCTTATATTTCTCGTAAAGACTGTGCTAAAGCATTAGCTCATGCATTACATAGATCAAATGAATTCCACCATAAAGTATGGAATATTAATGGATTAGAACTAATGACTATTTCAACATTCTGTGCTATTGGTGATGTAAGTACAGGAAACCATGTACCATTTGTAAATGTCACTGATGAAGAAAACTATCAGATCTGGGATGCAATGGGTGTCCCTAGAACAACTGATGGCGTATTCCTAAAGGATTCAGAAGCACCATTCTCTTCAGATGGCATGGTTACATTTGCACAGGCTATTAGAGAAGGTAAAATGGATATTCATACAAAAGACTTCACTGAACTAACAGGAGACACACCTATCTCAGTAAGATATATGTTTGATCATAATGAAGAATTCCAAATCGGTGAAAGACATTCTCAAGACAAATAAACTATACACTAGAGCGGATTATTAAACCGCTCTTTTTTCTTCTTAAGGCTAGGAAAATATATTATTGCTATTAGAATGAGATAATAGTATTGAACGCTTTATTAATTAAAGGCATAATATCAGTAAAGGGGGACAGAGGAATGAAGATATGTTTATTTGGAGTTTCTAATGTTGGAAAAACAACTGTGGGTAAATTACTTGCTGAACGATTAGATATTAAGTTTGTCGATTTAGATGAAGAAGTGAAAAACCGCTTGAAAATATCTCTTGAGGAATTTTTTAACACTGAGAATTTACGGTGGAGAGATCAGAAACGAGGAAGTATTATCAAGAAGATTATTAAAATGGAAGAAGATGTTGTCTTTGCAATTTCACCCATTTCTTATATTGAAAACTTTAGAACAAGCATTATATCAGATGATAATTTACTGATTGAGCTGTACGATACTCCAGAGAATATTTTTTCGAGGCTTGTATTTAGTGATGAAAATGACGAGATTTATACTGATGATAATTACAAAAATGCGAATAAAGATTATTATATGAAAGAAATTCAAGCAGATTTAGATTGGTACGGAATGGTTAATGCTAAGATAGGGATACACAATCGTGTATTTGTTAATAACAAGTCACCGGAAGAAGTTGTGGATAGAATAATCATGGAGTATAATCTGGAAAATGATGATTGTGGAAAGTAAATGTAAAATGGACCCTGTAAAATGGACACGATAAAAAAGAGACCTTATTTCGTGACCCTGTTTTACAGGGTTTTTATTTTGCGTAGTATAATGATTATAGAATGGTGGTGTTATTATGGGAGCAAATT
>NZ_RCYB01000138.1 GCF_004168205.1 Catenibacterium sp. co_0103
GACTGCCCTTTACAAGTGGAAACCCCCAAATATTTAAAGCGAGTTTTTTATTGACCCCCCTTAAAAATTAAAGGTTCGGTATTTCACATGATTTTACATATTCTCTTGTTCTTGTGCAGATTCCTGTAATAATTGATAGTTTTCCATGAACTCTTCACTATTACTCACATAAGCATAAGAAATATACTTATGCGTAATCTTAATCTTATGTTTACTTACTGCCTTGATTGATTTAATATCCTTTACTTCAATCATTTCTGGAAGTAATGCGACATATTTCCATGTATATATCATGATAATATCGCTATATAAGTGAAGATTATAGCCAGCAAGACAGATTAATGCGATAGTGATTGTCATAATAAGAGCTAAGACAAAACGCATCTGAGAATGCCATACAACTTTGGAATAAATAGATAATGCGAGTAATGCAGGAATCATAATAATCATAAATACTGTTACTCTAAAATCTTTGAATTTTTTCATTTTATCACCTTTTCACATTCTACATGGATTAGGACCATTTGACAAGTTATTGAATTTGTCTTACACTCATTTCATAAAAATATTGGAGGTATTCAATGAAAATCAAGAAATTTCTATCCGAACTACTTGGTACTTTCCTACTTGTATTTCTAGGTACTACAGCTTATGCATTACTTGGATCTACAGGATTAGGTTCTACATATAGTACAGTAGCAGGTATTATCGGTATTGCAGTTGTATTTGGTCTTGCAATGACATTCGTTTATTATATGTTCTCTTCTATTTCAGGAGCACATGTCAATCCAGCAGTGTCTATCGCAATGTATTTTAATGGAGCTATCTCTCTCGTAGAAATGTTCCTTTATATTGTGGCACAACTATTAGGTGCACTTCTTGCAAGTGGATTACTACTTGGTATTCTTAAATGTATTCCTAGTGTATCTATCACAACTTTAGGTGTTGGACAAACAGGATATAGTTCTTTAAGTATGATTTCATTAGATGTAAAGGGTGCTATTCTTATAGAAGCTGTATTAACTTTTGTATTTGTATCAGTGTACTTACATGTAGTAAATGATGAAAGATTAGAAAGACTATCTGGATTATTAATTGGTGGTGCATTAACACTTGTCACAATTTTAGGTATCCCATTTACTGGTGCTTCTATTAACCCTGCAAGATCATTTGGTCCAGCAGTTATTATGAAGATACTTGGTAAAGGCACTGCACTTAATCAGTTATGGGTATTCTTATTATCACCACTTATTGGTGCTTTAGTCGCTTATATCGTTTATAAGTTATTAAAAGGTGAAAAGATTGCATAGCTAAACTGATTCAAAAATCTTTGGGCTGTAACGAATAGACAGTATTGACTACTACCTTGAGCGTTACAGCACTTTTTCATATATACTCTCCTAAAAAGGTTATTCTCTTTTGCATGATGAATACTTTTTCATATTCTAGATGCACTTAAAAACATTAGAAAAGAGATAGCTTCCGCTATCTCCCAGGACCCCTGCTATAAGTTAGGATTATTATGTATATACTAATAATTCGCTTTTTTAACCTAGAATTTGAAGAAGTTTTTAATTTCATCCTTAAAGAAGTAGATAAGTAACACTGTATTTCCAACAAATGGAATTAAAAGAGATGAGTGGAAAAATGTTGGTATTGAAACAAACTCAAATAGCGTATCTGCGATGGGGATTGCCACAATTGTTTGATCAGGATAAAAAGAAACTGCAATAAATAAAATCACATAGATAACAAAACAGAAAAGAAATTTTATTGTTTTAGTACTCATAAAATTATACCTCTATACATTAAGATTTATATTTAACATCAATATAGAATGCTTGCGTCTTTTTGGAAATGTAGTTATATAAATCATATAATCCACTTGAATCAAAGTAATCTGTTCTCATATGTTTTGCCAAGAAATCTCCAGATATTCCAAAACGACTACATTTTTATATTGATGTGGGGGTTTTCTGCCATTTTCACCCAAATAAATGTAAACGCTTTCTGCACTATATATTATACTGATACAAATAATATTAGTAAATAATTTACCAATTTTTATATATAAATTGTTTTCAATAATCACAATCCTAAAGTATACTCACAAAGTGTAGTTCATGCTTTTTATCACCTTAATCCTTGCTTTATCTTTGTGATAATAATTTCTTATTTTATAGAAATTCTATTATACGCATAATATAATTAATTTAAGGAGGATTTCGTTATGAAATATGTTGATAAGGTTTTAACAGAATTAAAAGAAAAGAATGCTGATCAGCCAGAATTCATCGAAGCGGCTACAAACATCTTAAAGAGTTTGGAACCAGTTATTGAAGCACATCCTGAATATGAAAATATGGCTATCCTTGAAAGATTTACTGAACCTGAAAGAGTTATTATGTTTAAAGTCCCTTGGGTTAATGATGAAGGTAAGACTATTGTGAACAGAGGTTACCGTGTACAGTTCTCTAGCGCAATCGGTCCTTACAAAGGTGGTTTAAGATTCCATCCTTCAGTAAACCTAGGTATTATTAAATTCTTAGGTCTTGAACAGATCTTAAAGAACTCTCTTACAACTTTACCTATCGGTGGTGGTAAAGGTGGTTCTGACTTTGACCCACAAGGTAAGAGCGATGCTGAAGTAATGCGTTTCTGTCAGTCATTCATGACTGAATTATACCGTCATATCGGTCCTAGCGTAGACGTACCTGCTGGTGATATCGGTGTAGGTGGAAGAGAAATCGGATACTTATTTGGACAGTATAAGAGAATTAAAGATGCTTATGAAAACGGTGTTTTAACTGGTAAAGCTTTACCATTTGGTGGAAGCTTAATTCGTCCTGAAGCGACTGGTTTTGGTGCTGTTTATTATGGTAATGAAGTATTAAAACATTTCAATGACAGCTATGAAGGCAAGACTATTGCATGTTCTGGATATGGTAACGTTACATGGGGTGTTGCTCAGAAAGCAACTGAATTTGGTGCTAAGGTTGTTACTATCTCTGGTAGAGATGGTTATGTATATGATGCAGAAGGTGTCAATACTCAGGAAAAATGGGACTTCCTTGTTGAAATCAGAACTAAGAACGATGTTAAGTTAAAAGACTATGCTGAAAAGTTCGGTGCTGAATTCCATCCAGGAGAAAAACCTTGGAGTGTTAAGTGTGATATGGCATTCCCTTGTGCAACACAGAATGAAATCGAAGAAGAAGATGCTAAGAAGTTAGTAGAAAACGGATGTAAGTATATTATCGAAGGTGCTAATATGCCTACTACTCCAGAAGCTATCGCATACTTCACAGGTCATGAAGGTACTTTAGGTCCTGCAAAGGCAGCAAATGCTGGTGGTGTTGCAGTTTCTGCACTTGAAATGAGTCAGAACTCAATGCGTTATAGCTGGACTAAAGAAGAAGTAGATGCAAAACTACATACTATCATGGTAGATATCTACAATAACTCTGTTACAGCAGCCGAAAAGTATGGCTTAGGTTATGACTTAATCAAAGGTGCAAATATTGCAGGTTTTGAAAAAGTTGTAGATGCCATGATTGCTCAGGGTAACTATTAATATTAACGAGAGTTGTAATGTAATCATTACAGCTCTTTTTTTGCGCTTTAAAAAAGGTGAATTATTCAATTTCCACCTTTTTCTTATGATTATAGACAATATGAAATGACGAGGAGGAAACAAAAAAAGTAACTCTCCTTAATTGTTCAATCGTGGATTTACCATTATACTTTGAGTAGAAATAAAAATTCATAGTATTGTGGGATTACCGCAAACAAATAAGGAGGGTTACCTATGAATAGAATAATAAAAATTGGGAT
>NZ_RCYB01000139.1 GCF_004168205.1 Catenibacterium sp. co_0103
AAGAAATAAGGGGTGAGATTCACCCCTTACTGCGTAATAATTAAAATTTAGGAAACCCCTAGTTATTTTAAATTACCTTAACGTTTAGACTTATCGTAAGGCACACCATCTGCACGAGGCGCAGCTGAGTTCTTAGATGTGAATGCTAATAGAATTAAAGTGGCAACATATGGAATTAATTTATATGTTGTATCAGGTAAAGACATTTTAGCAAGTAATGGAACTGAGTTATATGTATAAGACAATGTCTTCATGAAACCAAAGAAGAATGCTGCACCAGCAATTCTTAATGGTGCCCAGTTACCAAAGATTAATACAGCTAAAGCTAAGAAACCATAACCAGCAACAGTACAAGTGAATTCTGTAGAAATTGGTAGGATATAGATAAGTCCACCCATACCAGCTAAGAAACCAGAAATACCTACACCTAGATATCTGATCTTATAAACACTGATCCCTGCAGCATCTGCTGCCTGAGGGTTTTCACCACAAGAACGGATTCTTAAACCAGTTTTAGTTTTCATAAGGAAATACCAAGAAATAATAAGAATCGCAATGCCTAGGAATGTAGTAAAGTAGCAGTTTTTGAAGAATAAGTCACCAAGTACTGGGATACTGCTAAGTCCAGGAACTTCAGAAATTCTGAATTCATTAGTGAATGAAACGTTCTGCATACCATCCTGTACAGTTTTTGCGATGAAGATACCAAGTGCCGGAGCAAGCATATTTAATGCAGTACCAGAAATAGTCTGGTCAGCGCTTAAATGAATGGCTGCAAAGGCATGAAGCATACTAAATAGTACACCAACAATACCAGAAATAAGTAAACCTGTTAAAAGAAGTGGCATACCATGAAGAATGTCATTAGACTGCATATAATTTAAATAGAATACACCAGCAAAACCACCAATAATCATAATACCTTCAAGGGCTAAGTTAACAACACCACTTCGTTCAGAGAACATACCACCCAAGGCAACGATCATTAATGGAATGGCAAATAGTAAAGTCTGAGCAAAAAGGAAATAAACTATACTCATTCTGTTTTACCTCCTTTATTCTGTATTTCTGTTTTTCTCTTTTTATTTCTTTGATAACGTTCTAATAAGGCTTTAATGAATAATGTGAATGAAGCAAAGTAGATAATAACAGCAACGATAATGTCAATAACTTCAATCGCAATATTAAGTGCCTGCATATAGTTACCACCAACATTAATATAACCAATGAATAAGGCAGCAAAGATACATCCAATTGGATTAGAGAAGCCAAGTAAGGCTACTGGGATACCGTTCCAGCCTTCGTTTGGTAATGTTTCTGTTATTGGTAATGTTTTACCAGTACCACATAAGTAAGTTAAGGCACCACCTACTCCAGCAAAGAATCCTGAAATCATAAGGGCTAAAACGATACATTTCTTTTCGTTCATACCTGCATATCTTGCTGCATCTTTATTGAAACCACATGCTTTTAGTTCATAACCAAAAGTAGTTTTATTCATGATAAACCAAGCAAGTACACAAAGTAAGATTGCAATGATAATACCAAGGTTAACACGATCACCAAAGATCTGATTTAAGCCAAATCCAGGAATACTACGTGCTTTAGATACAGCATAACTTTCTGCACCAGTAGAGTTGTAGATAGTGGCTTTAATACCCTGGATAACAAGTAACATACCAATATAGTTGCACATGATACCAGAAATAACAACGTTTACGTTACGAGCAGCCTTTAAGATACCAGGAATAAGTGCCCATAAAGCGCCAGCAATTCCAGCTCCTAAAATAGCAAAAATCCAAACTAAGTTATCTGGAATAAAAGTTGCTCTTAATGCGATAAATACAGCAGTGAAGCAACCTACCAAATACTGTCCAGGTACACCGATATTGAATTCACCACATTTATAAGCAAATGAAACAGATAGACCAGTCATCATGATTGGTACAGCTAAATAAATAACTTGTCCAATACTAGATAAACCTTCTCTAAAGCCACCTGTTAATAAAATAGATAATCCCTGTAATGCATCACTAGGATTAGCAATTAAGATAATGATAAAACCAACGACTAGCCCCATTAAAATTGCGAGTAAAGAAGACACAATTGATTTGAAGCTGGCACGTTCCATTAAAGCGGGTTTATTACTTTTCATAACCTTCTCCTCTCTTAGAACCTGCCATATAAAGTCCTAATTCCTGAATAGTAGTCTCTTTTGGATTAAGATCCGCAACGATTTCCCCTTCATACATCACTAAAATACGATCTGATAAGTTCATAACTTCATCAAGTTCAAGTGACACAAGTAATACTGCTTTATTGTTGTCTCTTGTCTTAACAATCTGCTTATGAATAAATTCAATAGCCCCAACATCTAGACCACGTGTAGGCTGTACTGCAATAAGTAGGTCATCATTCTGTTCTACTTCCCTTGCAATGATAGCTTTCTGCTGGTTACCACCAGACATACCACGTACAATAGAATTTCTTCCTTCACCTGAACGTACATCATATTCTTCAATAAGACGATCAGCATAAGTATTCATTGCGTCAAAATTAATAATGCCATGATTCTGGAAGTCTTTCTTATAATATGATTTTAAAATTAAGTTTTCACCAAGAGTATAATCAAGAACTAACCCATGTTTATGACGGTCTTCTGGGATATGAGATAAACCATGATCATTACGATAGCGAATACTCTTATGTGTAATCTCTTCATCATTTAAGTAAACATGACCCATATTAGGCTGTTCTAGACCTGCTAAGTTATAAATCAACTCACTCTGACCATTGCCATCAATACCAGCAATACAAACAATTTCACCTTTTCTTACTTCAAATGAAACATCATTTAAAAGAAGTTTATCTGAAGTCTTAGGCTGATAGCTTAAATGGTCAACCTTTAATACAACATCAGATGGTTTATGTTCATCTTTAGTGACTGTCAAGTTTACCTTATGACCAACCATCATTTCTGATAACTGTTCTTTAGTCACATCAGCTACATTGACTGTACCAACATAACGTCCCTTACGAATGATTGTACAGCGATCCGCTACTGCTTTGATTTCATTTAACTTATGAGTAATGAAAATGATGGATTTACCTTCCTTAATAAGTTCCTTCATGATTTTCATTAACTCATCAATTTCCTGTGGAGTGAGTACTGCAGTAGGTTCATCAAAAATCAAGATATCATTATTTCTATATAACATCTTTAAGATTTCTACACGCTGCTGCATACCAACAGTAATATCTTCAATCTTTGCATCTGGATCAATGTTTAAATGATACTTCTCAGATAAGCTCATCACCTTTTTGCGCGCATTATCTGTTTTAAGTTTACCAAATAACCCCTTCTCTTCAACCCCTAAAATAATGTTTTCCAATACAGTGAAATTATGAACAAGTTTAAAATGCTGATGCACCATACCAATGTTATATTTATTGGCATCATTTGGGTCATTGATTTTAACGCTTTGTCCATTAATCTTTATTTCACCTATATCAGGCTGATAAAGACCAAATAAAATACTCATCAAAGTAGATTTACCGGCACCATTCTCACCTAATAAAGCATGAATTTCGCCTTTTCTTACTTGAAGAGTAATATCGTCGTTTGCTTTAATACCAGGGAATTCTTTTGTGATATTAAGCATTTCAATAGCATATTCCAATATTCTCACCTCTGACCATATTATACTATAAATTGTTCACTTTAAAAATAACTAAATGTATTTTTGAATACCCATAATCTACAGGTAACGATTTAAGAGAAGTGTGGAGCAGAAATATTCAGGATATAGACTATTTGTC
>NZ_RCYB01000140.1 GCF_004168205.1 Catenibacterium sp. co_0103
ATAGTTTTGGTGGATTTGAGTTTGGTTATATATTTGTGTCCGCGCAACGAAGGCGCGGGGAAATGGAGGAAATCATGGAAAAAATCTTATTTGAAATTGAAATGCAGGATGGCAATGTAATGAAGGGTGAATTATATCCTGAAGTAGCACCTATTACTGTAGAAAACTTTGTGAACTTAATTAAAAATAACTTCTTTGATGGCTTAATCTTCCATCGTGTTATCCCAGGATTCATGATCCAGGGTGGTGGATATGATACTGATATGAAAGAACATCCAGCAGCATCTATCAAGGGTGAATTTGCATCTAATGGTGTGACTAATAACCTAAAGCATACAAGAGGTGTTTTATCAATGGCAAGAACAATGGTTAAGGATTCTGCTTCATCTCAGTTCTTTATCATGCATGCTGATGCACCACATCTAGATGGTGACTATGCTGCTTTTGGTTTAATTACTGAAGGATTAGAAGAAGTAGATAAGATTGCGAATGTTAAAAGATCACCTTGGAATGATATGCCTAATGAACCACAGGTTATCAAGACAATGAAATTATTAAAAAAAAATGTTGCGAAATATTGAAATATTGATACAATTATATACTGACAGTAAATCTAGGCTATTCTTTATGAATAGCTTTTTTGTTGTCAGTTATGAATCAATGCCCAAAAGTATATTAATGAAATTGACACATTATCAAGACATTCTTTAGAAATAATACTAAAATGGTAGTATTTTCTTGTGAATTTTTGTATAATGTTTACGTTTAAGAAAGGAGGCGCCGTATGAAGGAAGGTATACGTAAAGAGTATAAAAAACAATATGATGCATCAACAAAGAAGATTGACATTGTTGATGTTCCAGAATTCAATTTCATCATGATTGATGGAATCGGTAATCCTGAAGTAGAAGAGTTCCACTTAAAATCAAAAGCTCTTCGAATCATGTCAGCAGAAATTAGAGAGTATTTTAAACAGGAAAAGAATCTTGTTTATCTTATTTCACCGCTAGAAGGATTATGGGACACCTATGATAATTCAAAGTTTGACGTTACTCGTAAGAAGATGATTAAGTTCACTTTAATGATGGCACAACCAAAGCTTCTAGATCCGAATACATTTGAAATTATTAAACAGAAAGCTGCTAACAAGAAGGATAATCCTTACATTGTAGATATATATCTTAAGAGGATGACAGAAGGACATTGCGTACAGATGCTACATAAGGGTGCTTATAATACTGAAATCAATACAACTAAGCAGATTATGGAATTTATTACTATTCAAAATATGCGTTTAGAAGGATTCCATCATGAAGTCTACTTAAATGATTATGAAAAGACACCAAGTGAAAAACTGAAAACAATTGTTCGTTATGCAATTGCAGAAAATGGAGAAGGAGCTTTCTAGCTCCTTCTTTTTTAAGGAGAAAAATATGAAATATGTATCATGGAATGTGAATGGCATTCGTGCCTGTTTAAAAAAAGGTTTTTTAGAAAGTTTTGAATCATTGAATGCTGATATTTTTGCCTTACAGGAAACTAAGGCGCAAAAAGATCAGATTGAATTAGATATCCCAGGTTATACACTTTATACTAATGATGCTCTTAAGAAGGGGTATAGTGGAACGGCTGTACTTACTCGAATAGAACCACTATCAGTATCTTATGGAATAGGAATAGAGGAACATGATCAGGAAGGAAGAGTCATTACATTAGAGTTTGAAGACTATTATTTTGTAACATGTTATACGCCTAATTCTAAAAAAGAGCTTGCTAGAATTGATTATCGTATGGAATGGGAAGATGCTTTCCTTGCCTATTTAGATGCTCTTAATAAGCCTGTCATCCTTTGTGGTGATCTCAATGTAGCTCATCATGAAATAGATTTAAAGAACCCTTCATCCAATCATCATAATGCAGGTTTCTCTGATCAGGAACGTAATAAGATGACAGAACTTTTATCTCATGGCTATATTGATACATTCAGATATCTTTATCCAGATAAGAAAGATGCTTATACATGGTGGAGCTATATGTTTAAATCAAGAGAAAGAAATGCTGGATGGAGAATTGACTATTTTATTGTCTCTGATTCATTGAAAGAGAGAATAAAAGAGAGTTTAATATATAGTGACATACTGGGCAGTGATCACTGCCCAATCGGATTGGAGATGGAATAAAATGAAACTAATGATCATATCAGATATACATGGTTCTTATAATGACCTAGAAAAGGTGATGCACTACTTTGATGAAGAGCAGCCAGACCGTTTAATCATCCTTGGTGATATTTTATATCATGGTCCTAGAAATGACTTACCAGAAGGGTATGCACCTAAAAAGTGTATTCCTCTATTAAACAAATATAAAGATAAGATACTTGCAGTAAGAGGTAACTGTGATGCAGAAGTAGATCAGATGGTTTTAGACTTCCCTATGAGAAGTGATTATGCATTACTTAATGTAGACGGACATGATTTCTATATTACTCATGGACATTTATACAATAAAGACAATATGCCTTATTTAAAGAAGGGTGATGTATTCCTTTATGGACATTATCATGTTCCAGTATTTGAAGACCATGGCTTCTACACAGTGAATCCAAACTCTATTTCTTTGCCAAAACAAGGTGTAAAGAGTTTCTTAGTTTATGAAAATGAAACATTCACACTTTATAATTTAGAACATAAAGAGATTTGGTGTAAAAAAATTACAAAATAAGAATTATACAGTGCATTCTTTTTTAAAGTATGGTATTTTTAAGTAAGGAGGTGGTTTTGTGGCAAAGTATAGAGATATTGCAGATGCAATTAGAGAGAAGATTAAGTCGGGAGAATATACTTCGGGCCAGAAACTTCCTTACGAATACTTGTTATGTGTTAATTACCATTGTAATAAAGAAACGATGAAGAAGGCTTTGGAGATTCTAGTAAAAGAAGGTCTCATTATTCGTCGCCGTGGAGCAGGTACATTTGTGAAAGAACTCAATGTATCTGAAAACAATGAAACTGTCCGTATGCGCAGTCTTTCTATGCGTTTTGAAGGACATGATGTAACTTCGGATATTAAAGTATTTGAGGTTATACCAAGTGATAAGAAAATAGCGGAAAAGCTACAGATAGATGAAGGAGACTTTGTTTATCATATTATTAGAAATCGTTCTGTTGATGGAAAACCTTATTGTGTAGAAATTACATATATTCCACTATATCGTTTAGTTAACTTGAAAGCAGATGTCCTAAAGGATTCATTGTATAAATATGTAATCAATCAGTTACATATGACGGTTCAGAGTTGTCACTTAAAGATCACATCAGCACTGTCTACAATACTCGAACAGTCATTCTTAGGACTAGGTGAAGGGGAACCTTATATCCAGGAAGAACAGACAACATACCTTTCTAATGGCTCTGTATTTGAGTTGACATTCAATCGTCGACACTATGCAGACTTTGAATTCCAAACCGTCATTGTAGAACAATAACTAAGAGAACTATATGTTATGGTTCTCTTTTAATTTTACCATTTATTTATAAGTAGCAAAAACATGCAAAGAATATAACTGTATTAATAAATTTAAATTTTTATTTTATGAAAAAATAATTTGAATACCCATAATCTACAGGTAACGATTTAAGAGAAGTGTGGAGCAGAAATATTCAGGATATAGACTATTTGTC
>NZ_RCYB01000141.1 GCF_004168205.1 Catenibacterium sp. co_0103
TGCCCTTTACAAGTGGAAACCCCCAAATATTTAAAGCGAGTTTTTTATTGACCCCCCTTAAAAATTAAAGGTTCATTATTTATGCGCAATTACATCTTCTTTAATAGCTTGGTCACTTACTGCTTTTGCAACAGTCACTGCTACACGCGCATCAGTCGCACGAGGGATGATGTAATCCTTGTTTAATTCTTCATCGCTTACAAGACTTGCTAAGCCCTTTGCAGCAGCTAATTTCATACCTTCAGTAATCTTAGTGGCATGAACATCTAAAGCGCCTCTAAATAAGCCTGGGAAGGCTAATACATTATTGATCTGGTTAGGGAAGTCTGAACGTCCAGTTCCTACGACTGCAGCACCTGCATTTACTGCATCATGATATTTAATTTCAGGTTCTGGATTAGCCATTGCGAATACAATTGGCTTTTCTTTCATTGACTGAACCATTTCTTTAGTAAGAAGACCTGGAGCTGAAACACCAATAAAGACATCTGCTTCTTTGACTGCTTCTGCCATAGTCATACGTTTATTAGATTTGTTTGTAATTTCTGTTAATTCCTGAGTTAAGAAGTCATACTTATCATAATCATCCTTGATCACAATACCATTGATATTAAAGCCATAGATTTCCTTAACACCTAAGTCATGAATCATATGGATAATAGAGCTTCCTGCAGCACCTGTACCACTGACTACAACAGTCCCGTCTTCTGGCTTCTTACCAACAACCTTTAAGGCATTGACTAAAGCAGCAGTAACGACAATAGCTGTACCATGCTGATCATCATGGAATACAGGAATATCTAATTCTTTCTTTAGTGTTCTTTCAATTTCTACACAACGTGGTGCACTGATGTCTTCTAGGTTAATACCACCAAAAGTGGGAGCAATCTGTTTACAGAACTTAATGATTTCCTGAGGATCCTTTGTATCAATACAAAGAGGAACAGCATCAATATTCGCATATTTCTTAAATAAGATAGATTTACCTTCCATTACTGGAAGTCCTGCAGCAGGGCCAATATCACCAAGTCCTAGTACCGCAGTTCCATCACTGACTACTGCCACACTATTCCCCTTCCATGTATAATCATAAACAGTTTCTGGATTATTGTGGATTTCACGACATGGCTGAGCAACACCAGGTGTATAAGCCATAGACAAATCTTCCATTGTTTCCATTGGTACCTTCACATTGATTTCCATCTTACCATGATGTTCTTTATGAAGTGCTAATGCTTTTTCATATATATCCATACCTTTTCTCCTTATCATCAATTTTATACCAAAATTATACGAAGCATTTCAATAGAAGTCAATAAAAGAGCACTTTTGTGCTCTTAAATGAATTATAGTGTTGTCACCATTAATTCTAGTCCACCTTCATAATGTACTAAATCAACATCTGAACAGATAATAAACTGATCACCCTTTTTAATAGGCATATCATTGACAGTACCTTCACCATCAATGACTGATACTAACTGGAATGGATCATCATTTTTAATTTCTGTACTTCCTTCAATTAAGTAATGATCAACAGTTAAATATTCACACTTTAAATATCTAGTCTTAGAACCATGGTCTAATTTAGTATTTACAAATAATTTATTCTGATCTAAATCAGATGGTACCTTTGTACAGTCGATTGACTGCTGTACATGTAATTCTCTTTCTTTACCATCATCACCCTTACGATGATAATCGTAAACACGATAAGTGATATCTGAAGACTGCTGTGCTTCATAGATTAATGAACCACCACAGATCGCATGTAATGTACCTGCTGGGATATAGAAGAAATCACCCTTATGGATTTTAAAACGATTGAGTAATTCATCATACTTATCTTCTTCAATATCCTTAATGAATTCTTCTTTAGTTTTAGCATAATGACCCATAACCATATCTGTACCTTCATCCGCCTGTAATACATACCAAGATTCAGTCTTACCTAAAGAATTTTCATGAATTTTTGCATATTCATTATCTGGATGTACCTGTACAGATAAATCCTGTTTAGCATCAATAATTTTTACAAGTAATGGGAACTGATTTCCTTCTACATTACCAAATAATTCACGATGATTTTCAAACATCCATGATACTGTTTTTCCTTTATATTCACCTTCAACGATTGGGCAATCGCCACTCTTATGACCTGAGATAACCCATGCTTCTCCTGTATGATCACTTGGGATATCATAACCATAAACATCTCTTAACTTAGTTCCACCCCAGATCTTTTCTTTTAAAACTGGCTGGACCTTTAAAATATGACCCATTATATATTCCTCCTATTTCATATACTCATATTCTAATATATTCATTCCTATTTTTCTAGTCTAGCGCTTACTTTGTATATTTTTTACTGCTTACCTGGATAATTTTCTTCTGTATAAATCTTATATCCTTCTTTTTTTAGTAAACGTACAAAGATTCCATCTGCATCAATGACCCTGTGGGAGAATGAGCCATCATAAATATGATTAAGACCACAGCTAGGTGAACGGCTCTTTAAAATAACATAATCAATATCAAATGCTTTAAGTATATCTAGTGCCTTCTGTGCTCCCTCTACATATTCCTTTGTAACATTTTTACCATTAACTGTCTCTACACATAATGGCTCTTCTGAAACTATTTCAGCAGGATCTCTAGGAATAGAGAGTCCTCCTAACACTTCAGGACAAATAAGTACTGCTTCACCTTTCTTATCAATAAGTTCTAATGCTTCTATTCTATTAGAATCTCCTCGATAAGTACAATCATAGCCACATAAGCATTTACTTATTCCAATCATCTACATACTCCTTGATATCATGTGCCTTATAAGCGATTTTAGTAGCTCCTGCAGCCTTTAACTCTGCTTCCCCTCTAAATCCCCAATCACAGCCAATTGTCTTCATAGAAGCGTTAATTCCTGTTTCTATATCAACATTAGAATCCCCAATAAAGACACATTCATCCTTGGTTAAACCAATATCATTTAATGCAAGGTTTAAAGAAGTAATATCAGGCTTTTTAGGATAATCTGCACATCCTCCATATGTAGTAATAAAGCGATCACCAAATAGCTTAGGTACAATCACTTCAGCTACTGTATGTGGTTTATTAGTAACACAAGCAAGTTTAATACCTTCTTTATGTAAATCTTCTACTAATTCCTTAATACCAGGATATGGTGCTGTGTAATCAAAACAATGATCCTTATAGTGGTCCATGAATTCTTGTAAACATTGATCAAACAAATCCTGATGATCTTCTCCAAGTGCACGTTCTACTAGTTTTAAAACACCATTACCTACATACTGTTTATAGTTTTCAATAGGATGTGGTGCTAACTCACATGCCTCCAAAGCATGATTTGTACTAACTGCAAGATCCTTTAAAGAATCAACTAATGTTCCATCTAAATCAAATATACAACCTTTTATCATAACTGCCTCCATAATTACACCCATTATAGCATTCCTACCCCGCAAGTTTAAGAGTAATTCTGCAATTGTTTTCGCTTATCTGATTCCAATGTGATAATGTCTCAATGTATCCAAGTTGATAATGTCCCAATTGGGACATTATCAACTTGCCGTG
>NZ_RCYB01000142.1 GCF_004168205.1 Catenibacterium sp. co_0103
TATTGTTGGAATATTTCTGAGTGAACTGATAAAGAGAAGCTTTCTTAGGCTTTAATACTTTGTTTGACATATGATTATACCTCCATCTAATTTCTAATCTAATTATAGAACAGATGGGAAACTCATGTGTCTGGTTCAGCTTCATGAACGCCGTTTAATCGGTGCTTATGAAATTTAATTTTCACTGACCTGTGGTTTGTGGGTATTCAAAAAAAAAGATTATAAAAAGATTGTAAACTTCCCATATTCCGTAGTATATTGTTAGACGGTAGTTTTAAATGTTAGTTCAATATAGAATGAACTGTTTAAAAATAAGATTATAGGAAGAGGATAGAATGATGAACATAGGATTTGATAATGAAAAATATTTGCAGATGCAGTCTGCTCATATTCGCGAACGCATTGCTCAATTTGACAACAAGCTCTACCTAGAGTTTGGTGGAAAACTATTTGATGACTTCCATGCATCTCGTGTACTCCCAGGATTCCAGCCGGATTCTAAGATGCGTATGTTAATGCAGCTTAGCGACCAGGCCGAGATTGTGATTGTTATCAGCGCAGAAGATATCGAAAAAAATAAAGTACGTGGAGATCTTGGCATCACTTATGATGTAGATGTCCTTCGTTTGATGTCTATTTTTGAAGAACATGGTCTGTTTGTAGGAAGTGTCGTTATTACAAAGTACAGCGGACAGCAGAGCGCTTCCTTATTTAAAAACAAATTAGAGAAGCTTGGAATTAAGGTATATCTTCATTATCCAATTGAAGGATACCCTTCTAATATTCCACATATTGTCAGTGATGAAGGTTATGGAAAGAATGAGTTTATCGAAACATCTCGTCCACTCATTGTTGTTACTGCACCTGGACCTGGAAGTGGTAAAATGGCAGTCTGTCTTTCCCAGCTCTACCATGAGCATAAAAGAGGCATCTGCGCCGGCTATGCTAAATTCGAAACATTCCCAATTTGGAATATCCCAGTGAAACACCCAGTTAACCTTGCATATGAAGCTGCAACTGCAGATCTGAATGATGTAAATATGATTGATCCTTTCCACCTAGAAGCTTACGGAAAGACTACAGTTAACTATAACCGCGATGTAGAAATCTTCCCAGTACTCAATGCAATGTTCCAGCGTATTTATGGACAAAGCCCTTATAAGTCTCCTACAGACATGGGAGTTAACATGGCCGGAAATTGTATCTGTGATGATGCCGCATGTAGGGATGCTTCTTGTCAGGAAATCATCCGTCGCTACTACGATGCAAGAAGACGCGCTCTTGCTGGCAAATGTTCCGAGGAAGAAGTATATAAAATCGAGATGCTTATGAATCAGGCTGGTATTACGGTCCACGATCGTCCAGTTGTTGACGCTGCTCTTTCTCGTGCAGAAGAAACAGAAGCTCCTGCTGCTGCATTAGAGCTTGCAGACGGCCGCATGATCACAGGTAAGACTACAGATCTCCTTGGTCCTTGCGCAGCACTCCTTTTAAATGCACTCAAAGAGCTTGCTGGTATTCCACACAGTCAGCCAGTCATCTCACCTGCAGCAATTGAACCAATCCAGACTTTAAAAACACAGTATCTTGGAAGCAAAAACCCACGTTTGCATATGGACGAAGTGTTGATTGCATTATCTGTCAGCGCAGCTTCTGATCCAAATGCTCAGAAAGCATTGGAACAGCTTCCTAATCTAAAAGGATGTCAGGCCCATACATCGGTTATGGTCAGCGATGTAGACAGAAAACTATTTATGAAGCTTTCTATCCAGGCAACTTTTGAAGCAAAATATGAAAATAATTCTGTGATTTTTTCTAAAAAAGGTATATAACCCTAAGTAGTCTTCATCTTTTGAAGAAAGAAACAAAAAGAGACTTATCGCAAAAAAAATAAGTCTCTTTTTTGATTTGTTTCTCATACCCAGTCAATCCGACTACCCTTCCCAGTCTTTTTCAAAATAAATTCTGTGTTGATCTGTTCTTTTTGATTCACTGACTTGAGAAGTGATTCATATTATTTGTAAGATCTTTTTATGCCATTATATGTAAAAATAAGATCCTCACCACTAGAACTAAATTCAGTGATGAGGAGTCTTAGGTTTAATCAACAATCGTCTTATAATAATTACCGAAATCTGCCAATGCATCAATAATTGGCATCATCTCTTTTCCAAGATCTGTCAGTCCATAATCAACTCTTGGTGGATTCTCATGATAATCATTTCTATACACAAGGCCATCATCTATCATCTGCCTAAGACTATCAGTTAGTACTTTTTGAGAAATTCCATCTAAATCTCTTTGAAGTTCATTGAATCTCCATGGACGACTTTTTAAATTTCTTATGATCAATAACTTCCATTTACCACCAATTAAAGACACTGATGTTGCAACAGGACATTCTGGAAGTTCCTTTTTTGTCTTCATATGCAGTCACCTCATTTCAAAAATATTATAGTATATTCATTTTATTATGTACAGTTACAAAAAGGTGCGTACTTTTTTTAGAGTGTATAAATGATTATACTATACTCAAGCAACAAGGTTGCAAATAAAAATGGAGGTAATTCAAATGTCAAACTATACAAAAACAAATGTTGGTAATGAAAGTCGTACAGAGCTTCATGAAGCACTTTCTTTAACTGGTGCTGAAGTAAGTATTAATTCTCTTCCTGCTGGTGCAGGTGTTCCTTTCGTTCATTCTCATAGAAATAATGAAGAAATCTATGGAATTATTGCTGGAAAAGGAACTGCTATCATTGATGGAGATACTGTTGAAATTACTGCAGGTGACTGGTTAAAAATCAGCCCTGCAGCAAAGCGTCAATTCTTTGCTGCAAGTGATTCAAGTATCACTTATATATGCATTCAAGTGAAAGAAAACTCACTTGACGGATTCACAGTTGATGATGCTGTCATCTATTAAAAGTGTCACATATCTGCACAAACCCCTTCCATCCATGATGAGAGGGGTATTTTTTTAGGAGATCTCCACTTTTTCCTGATAATATAAAGAATTAAGGAATGCCCTTCCGTTTCCAAGTATAAGATACTTCATTTTGAAAATATCCTACATATTCAAGTCTAGTATGCTCGTTATTTCAGTAATTTTCATTCATAGTCACAGTTTTAAATTATTTATTGATCCTTATGATTTTGAAGATTCCAAGTCCCATATGCATCAAATTAAAAATAGCATACGAGTATTCTTCACAAGCAAACATATCGCAATAATTGCCTTCAGTAAAGTCTTATTTCATAACCATACTCCTGCAATACAAAACCATCATCAAATACCTCATTGTAAACACCATTAACCTTTACAAACTCTTTTTTAGTATACAGTTGAATTGCTGGTATATTTATATCAACCACAAAAAGTCTAAGAAATTCAGCATCAAGTGTTTTGGCAATTTCTTTTGCTTTATCAAGCATTAGACTACCAATACCTTTTTTTGAATATTTAACATTTACACCTAATCTGTCAATATATACAGCTTTTGCATGATTTCCTCCATTTCCCCGCGCCTTCGTTGCGCGGACACAAATATATAACCAAACTCAAATCCACCAAAACTAT
>NZ_RCYB01000143.1 GCF_004168205.1 Catenibacterium sp. co_0103
GACTGCCCTTTACAAGTGGAAACCCCCAAATATTTAAAGCGAGTTTTTTATTGACCCCCCTTAAAAATTAAAGGTTCGCATTATGCATACTTCCCTGAGGAATACTCGTTAACGAGCAAGAGAATGGTTTCCTTCTGTTTGTGCTTTAAATTGTGATTGGTACTTATTTCCCGGGTAAACGACTAGAGATACTTTACTATCATTGATATAAGCACCTAAGCCATAATGGCCTAAGAATTTTTTATTTGTTTCAAATTCTTCTTGTTTATTGTGGAAAGCTTTCATCAGCTTATTGTATGTAGGCTGATCAATCACTGATGTGATTAATTCTTTGTTGTCTTCCTGGAGAAGATCTTTGAAAGTTTTACAGTTATCTTTTGTGATTATTGTTTTAATAGAATCTGTCTTTGAACGATTATAAGTACGTTTAATCACAAGAGTTGTATCATCATTCAAAGATGTCTTACATGTAATAGTTGTATAGAGATCATTGTTGGAATAAACAGAATAATCGTAAGTAGCAGTAAATGTCTTACCGTACTGTTTTTCTAATGATTTCTTATAAGACTGAGCAGGTTTGATGAATGTTTCAGCATTAGAAAATTTCTTCTTAAATGCGCTAGAGGAATCAAAGTGATAGACTTCTTCTCCTTCTGATTTCTTTAATTCACCTAACTCATAAAGTTTTGACTGCTGGAAATTAGATGTAATTGACTTTCCTGTAAAGAACTGACTATAGAATACAATAGCCATAGGAAGCGCAATAGTAAGTAACATGATGACTAAATAACCTTTCATCATGCGACCTAGAATAGTTGTACTTCTAGGTGGATTTCTTCTTAAATCATAACCGCAATGTGGACAGAAGTGATCTGTGGGTCTGATATCTTTATGACAATGTGGACATTTCATAGTTATTACTCCTTAAAATAATGATTCATAAATACTTTGAATTCTTGAATGAATTCTTTTTTCTTTTTGATTTGTTGACTACGATCCTTAATCGCATAATAGTCTTCATCAAGATACTGATATTTACTTTGTACAGAACCCTTTGAGATGACTTCTAATGTGGGTGTCCAATTAAAATCAAATGTTTTATAGAGATTCTTATAGAACTCTTTTTCTTCTTTGGTGGCATCTTCTTTGAGTGATGCATCACGATATGCTTTGATATTGAGGTAATAAACACCTTCATTTGGATGCTTATTAAGATAGTCTTCAAGGATAGGTTTAAAGGCCTGACAGTCTCCACAATCAGGACGACCTAGATAAAGCATGAAAGAAACATCTTCTTTCATGAGTTTCTTTAATTCTGTATATTGTATCTCTTTAATACCTTTTACACTCTTTTTTTTAACTGAAGATGTACTACATCCTAAAAGTATTAAAGTAAGGCATAAAATGAGTAATTTCTTCATTTTCATTTCTCCTTTTCGACTATATTACCACAAATACAAAAAAAGCGAAACTAAGACGTCTCGCTTTAATAGTTCAATTATTTAATAAGGCTTGTACCATCCATTTCTTCTGGGATAGCAAGTCCTAGAAGCTGTAACATAGTTGGAGCTAAGTCTCCAAGTTTTCCGCCTTCTTTTAATTCAAGGTGAGAGTTTGTTACGATTAAAGGTACATCGTTTGTAGTATGTGCTGTGAATGGGTTACCTTCTTCATCAAGAAGTCTTTCTGCGTTACCATGGTCAGCAGTGATTAACATAGTACCACCAAGTTCAGCAACCTTTTCGTATACTTCACCAACACAATCATCAACAACTTCAACTGCTTTGATAGCTGCAGGAATAACACCTGTATGACCAACCATGTCGCAGTTAGCGAAGTTAACGATGACTACATCGAATTCTCCAGAATCTAATTCTTCGATTAACTTATCTTTTACAAGGTAAGCACTCATTTCTGGCTGTAAGTCATAAGTAGCAACCTTAGGTGAGTTGATTAAGTCACGCTTAGCACCTTCGATTTCCTTATCTTCTCCACCATCAAAGAAGAATGTTACATGGGCATACTTTTCAGTTTCAGCAATTCTTAACTGCTTTAATCCCTGAGCTGATACATAATCACCAAATGTGTTAGTTAATTCTGGTAAAGCGAATGCTACATGACCATTTACTGAATCAGCATATTTCATCATACATACGAAATAGATACCATTTCTCTTAGTTGCTGGTGTATATCCCTTATCTGCATAGAAATCAGGATTTGTCATAACAGTAGCAATCTGGATTGCTCTGTCTGGACGGAAGTTAGCAAAGATGACTGAATCATTATCTTCTACAGCACCGTCTACTGCTGAGTTATAACCAGGTACTACGAATTCATCAAATACTTCTTCAGTATAAGAATCTTTTACGAACTGTACTGGATCAGTGAAGCTGTTTCCTTTATGATCAACAATTGCTTCATAAGCTAAGTTAACACGGTCAAATCTCTTATCACGGTCCATTGCATAATAACGTCCAGAAATAGATGCGATTTCACCAACACCGATTTTCTTCATTTCTTCAGCAAGTTCACCAACGAAGTCTACTGCTGAATCAGGTGCTACGTCACGTCCATCTAAGAATGCATGTACATAAACCTTAGTTAAACCAGCATCTTTAGCAAGCTTTAATAAAGCATAGATATGTTCATTTGAAGAGTGAACTCCTCCGCTAGATAATAATCCCCAGATATGTAACTTAGAATCATTCTTCTTAGCGTTTTCTACTGCTTCTACAAATTTTTCATTTGTGAAGAAAGTACCTTCAGTAATTGCTTTATTGATTAAAGTAAGTGACTGATAAACAGTACGTCCTGCACCAATATTCATATGACCAACTTCTGAGTTACCCATCTGTCCTTCAGGTAAACCAACAGCGTTACCACAAGCTTTAATAGTTGTAGTTGGATACATTGCCATTAAATCATCAAGATTAGGTGTATTAGCAAGTTTTACTGCGTTACCATCTACTCTATCAGTTAATCCATAACCATCCATAATACATAAAACAATAGGTCTTTTTTTCATAACTTTTCATCCTCCGTATACTTCAAAGATAATAGCATTATCCACTTTGAAATTCAATAAGCATGATTTAAAAATTAGATATTTAAACCATAACTTTCTAAGATTTCTTCACCAAAGGAAATCAAACGTTCAACATCGATATCCTCTTCTCCTCTTTGTGAATAAACGATAATCATCTGTTCATGATACTCAAAGCGATTACAATGAATAAGCGCATTAATATCTTTGCTCATCTGAGGTAAATAGTTAATAAACTGATTTTCTTTCATCTTTCTTAAAAGAATACAATAATCTGCTAATGCAAGTTCTAGATGAAGAATTGTACGCATACGATCTTTATTAAGTACTGCTTCTTCAAGTATTCCTTCCTGTAAATCAATCTTTTTCATATGATTAAGTACAACTTTAACGTTAGAGATAGAACCATCCAACGCTTCCATATAACATTTCTCTTTGAGTTCTCTTTCCTTCATGATTTCCTCCATTTCCCCGCGCCTTCGTTGCGCGGACACAAATATATAACCAAACTCAAATCCACCAAAACT
>NZ_RCYB01000144.1 GCF_004168205.1 Catenibacterium sp. co_0103
TGGATGACTCGGAAGATACTCATTGTTAAGCCATACTCTAAACTGATTGCTGCTCATAAACTTTTTGCCACTTTCATAAAGTTCCTTGTTATGAGCAAGATAGAAATTATAGATAAATCTGCAAGTACCTATTGTTTTACGAATCCTGACTTTCTGCTCCTCTGTTGGATTTATTTCCGCCTTGAAGCTCTTCAGCAATTTCCTCATCCCTTTCTATCAGTTTTTTATACTTACGAAGCCCTTTGCAACCTACAGGAGAACACATGGAATATTGAAATAATATCCTGCATGAGTACTCCATCTGATTTCTAATCTCATTATAGAATAGATGGAAAATTTATTCATCAAATTCAGCTTCATGAACACCGTTTATTAGGCGTTAAAAATATTTTTTTCACTAACCTGTGGTCTGAGGGTATTCAAATTATGGTTTTAATTTTTTGTTCCATTACTTCATCTAATAAATCGTTACGCGGTTTCCATAATCTCCAATACACTGGTCTACAATAGTTCTTTCGCATTACAAAAATATCTTAAAAATGCAACTTGATCTAGTAAATGATGATTATAAGTATAATAATGCCTATAAGTTTGGGGTCGGTTTGCCTTCAAAGTTCCTTCTCTATCTCACCGTTATAATATCTTAACAGATACGCCTAAAAGTCAATAAAATCCGTTTGTTTAAAATTCGTGATATTTGATGTGTTCATTCTAATGCTCTCCTTTGAGTGAGTTTGAACACATTTAATCACAATATTCAATATATTTAGTTACTTATATTTTCCTCCTCCATATAAATAAGACATAAAGACTGGTACTCTTTTTCTCCAGCAGGTTTCACTATGCACATCATGTTCAAAGACACGATACATATAGTCAATTCCTTTTTGTCTTATTAAATATTCTATTTCATTATTAGACCATAAATAATCCTGACTCAAAGAGTCATCATCATAACCTTCTTTCCCACCTACATCAAAATAAAAACGTTCAATTCCACTTAGGTCACTTGTCTTCACTAAATCAATAAATTCCTTTTGATAGAGCCAATAGGCAGTTGAAAATGCAGCACCCTTATGAAATACATCTGGATGCTTCATACAGGCATAAGCAGTGATTACTCCACCAGAAGAGCTCCCTACCATAGCCGTATCATCTTTTAATGTACGATAACGGCCATCTATATATGGTTTTAGATCATGAATCAACCATTCACAATACTCTTCTCCAGTTCCTTTAATGAGCTCATGAGACTCATCACGCATTAAGACACCACTGTCAACATCCCAGGGACCATATTCACTTGCACGACCATATTCACTAAAGACGCAGGGAATAGCTACTACAATAACCTTTAAACCACTTTTCTTTAAATAATCTTCTATACCCCAGCTGACACCAATATAAGCCTGATCATCAAAAAAGGCATTCTGACCATCATTCATATAAAGTATAGGATATCTTTCTTCACTTTGATAATAATCGTCAGGAAGATAAACAATTATATTTTTATCTCTACATTTATTATAAATCTTTTGAAACATACTATCTCCTTACAAAAACAAATAAGCACATGCTTATTTGTTTTCCGGTAGAATAATCACTTCTTCACCATTTTTAGAAAATATATAATGACTACGCGCATAACGTACTACATAATCACTATCATTTAAACTATCTACTTCTTTTGCGAGTTTTGCCTTTTCTTTCTTTAATTCATTCTTTTGTACAACAAGTTTCTGATAAGTGGCCTCTTCAGTCTTAATATGCTGTACTTTTGCATATAAAGTATAAATAAGAAATACAGAAATTATAAGAAAGACAATTCCATATATATTACCCATTTTTCTTTTCTTTTTAGCCATTCGAGTCAACTCCTTAACTAATCGAATTATACCATTATTCTGCCATTAAAAAAAGAACCTTACAAAAGGCTCTTAGTAAATAGTTTCTTCTTCTACTTTTTCTTCTTTAATAATTTCATAAAGAGAAGATGCTTCATCCTTTAATACATGGTCTTTAAGCATCAATACTTTCACTGTTAAGATAGTACGTCCAAAGCTGACTTCTATTTCATCACCAATTTTCACTTTAGTGGCAGGTTTAGCAACTTTACCATTTACTTTAACACGTGATGCCTCACTTATTTCTTTAGATAATGTTCTTCTCTTAATAATACGTGATAACTTTAAAAATTTATCTAATCTCATTATTTATCCTCTTCAAATAATCCATTCGCAAATATAAAATCAATATCTTCTTTCTTAAAGAAGTCATACTGTTCTTTTTCTTTAATTGTCCAGGCACCTATTTTAATATGTCTACTTTTTAAATCTACTATTTCTTCATGTGTCAAATAAGAATAACGACTATGAATACCATCTAAATGATGATCAATCACCTGCTGTTTACACTTCTTATAACCTCTTAGTACGATTAAAGCACAATAAGAATCAGGCATTAAAGCACGCATATTTAATAATCTTTCTAGACTTGTAGAAGAAAAATAAATACGATCTGTCATATGATGCTTCATAATCACATCTCTTAATTTTTCTTCAAGACCACTAGATACAGTATCCTTGATTTCTATATTCAATAATTTATCGGTAGAATCAAGCAATGTCAAGAGAGAATCAAGCGTAGGAATCTGTTCTGTGATATCCATCTTATTATTATAATTATATTGACGTGCTTCTTTAAATGTCATATTTCTTAAAACACCTTTACCATTACTTGTACGATTGATCTTATCATCATGTAGTAACAGAAGTTCGCCATCTTTTGTCATCTGTACATCTGTTTCTATCCCTTCAAATGAAGAATTGACTGCTTGTTCAAAAGCAGACATTGTGTTCTCTGGAAATAAATCACTATACCCTCTATGTGCTAATCTTTTCATCATAATCACCCTTTCTAACAAAAAAAGCCAGCGTTCAGGTCACTGGCATGAGGCAGTTGAAGAGAATCGGCAGGTGCTAATGTTCTCTTCCTATTTCATTATAACATCTTTCTGTAATAAAGATAGCCATAAAAGGTTAATTCTAAATTAAAGGATTTACGAGAAAACAAATTTATCTAAAGAAACGGCAGAAACCCCCATCTCAATATAAAACATAGGTGGGTAATAAATGCCGATGATGAATTTGTTTGAGAAATTTTGGAATAGTGAGAGTATAAAATATATGGGAAGCTTTTTTTCTAAATCTGTAGAAAGGAGGCTAAATATATGTATCTTACAGTCAAGCAGCAGGTAAAGCATCTGTCTAAGGAAGACTATCGTTCCATCAAGGAATTATGTCATATTGCAACGAATCTTACCAATCAGGCAATCTATAACATCAGACAAAACTACTTTGCAGAAGGCAAATATCTCAATTATGAGAAGAACTATGCACTTCTGAAGTCGTCTGATAATTATAGAACGCTTAATTCCAATATGACACAGCAGATACTGAAGGAAGTAGATGGTTCATTTAAATCATTCTTTGGTCTTCTTAAAAAGGCAAAGCAGGGAAAG
>NZ_RCYB01000145.1 GCF_004168205.1 Catenibacterium sp. co_0103
TTATATGATAATTCATTTCTGATTGACTCCAGAGTATTCGTTAAATCAAGAAAAGGAATTAATTTTAGTTCTGATTTCATCGATAAAGCCTTCAAGGAATATCCTTCTGTGTCCATTGAATCCCTGCTTGAATCTTATGGTCTTGATCCCAATAAAGTCGGATATCATAGAATATATGAATTAAAAAGAAAACTTGAAGATGGAGAAAAACCTAAAGAAAAGATAAGTGCTGATGCAGTAGAGAAATACTCTGGTCATCCATATATCAAGAGATGCACTGCAACCCATTTCACACTCAAAAAGCAGTTCTATGATGAAGCTATAATATTCATTAGTTATTCCATCGATGAAATTCTTGGCATATTTGAGATTGATGGTTCTGATCTTCCTATCAGAGTGCGAAATAAAATAAAGAAACAGCTCATATCCTGGAATGGCGATTCTGATAATATGATGATTGAGTGTGATCAGGAGTTCAGATGCCGCATTCAGCACAACAGGATGAGAGCACTAGAAAAACTGTCAATGATGCATTTTGAAAGGATCAGGAAAATTCTTCCTTCCCTTTCCCCTGAACAGAAGAAGGCATTATGCATATGGATCAGAGACCTTCCACACGACAGGTATGACTATTCCATCCGTTCCATACTAAAGAGAGTTGGCATATCCAAATCTTCCTATTATTCAATACTCTCAGATGATAATTACGGCATGAAGGAAAGACAGGATGAGATTGATTTTGAATACATAAAAAAGGTCATGGATTATAAGGGATTCAGAAAAGGAACACGCACCATCTATATGATGCTTCCTGATATATGTGGTGTTCATTTTGGAAGAAACAAGATTCTCAGACTGATGAGAAAATACAACTGCATATGCGCCATCCGCAGGGAGCGTACTGAATTGAAAACGAACAGAGAAAACTTAAAAAGCAACAGGAAGCCAAACCTTCTTAAGAGAAGGTTCCGTCTGGCAAGACCGGGTGAGATACTGCTTACAGATGTGAGCTATCTGAAATACGGGCTGAATAGAACTGAATACCTGTCATGTGTAAAGGATGCAGTAAGCGGGCGAGTTGTGAGTCATATCACTTCTTCAGGCAATGATCTTAATCTAGCTATGGATACAGTAGATACTCTTGACCCTGCTGAAGACGCTATTTTCCATTCTGATCAGGGGTCCCTCTATTTAAATGACTTTTTCCAGAACAGAATCAAGGAACTGGGATACAGCCAGTCCATGTCACGCAGGGGTAACTGCTGGGATAATGCGAGCCAGGAATCCTTCTTTGGACATATGAAGGATGAATGCGACCTGTCAGGCTGTTCCACTCCGGAAGGAGTGAAGAAAATGATTGATGATTATGTATACTACTACAATAATGAGCGTCCTCAGTGGACACGTAATAAGATGACACCAACTGAATATGAAGACTATCTTAATTCATTATCTGATAATGAATATTCAGATTATCTTCAAAACGAGCAGGAAAAATATGATAAAATGATGAAAAAAGCGAGAGAAAAGGCGCTCAAGCGTGCGGTTGAGCTTGGCGCTCTAACAGAGGAGGATATGGAATTATATGGCTCAGGAAAGAAAGAAGAACAGGCAGCAGCAGACAGAAGCGCAGAGACTGGCACATAGAGATGCAGTTATTGAACATTCAGATAATAAGTTCGTTGCAGAGCTTACAAAAAATATGGATGCATTCATCTATACAAAGGACTTCTATGTTGCACTTTATAAGCAGCTTGAAAGCGGAATGACATCAATCGAGGCTTATGAATCATTAGGTTTCGATACTAAGAAGCTTGGAAAGAACTGTGCTCAGTCTGCAGCCAAGCGCGCAAGACAGAAAGCGAAGAACGGGGAGTTTGAACCAAAGGCTGAGAACTATGATGGAAGCATCCCTATTGAGGAGATGCCTGAAATGAGCCTTGAAGAGAAGGTTGCATACCAGGAGGCTCGTATCAGATATCTTGAGGATTACGTAGAATTTCAAAAAAAAATGCCTTCCATACTGGAGGAGATATACTCATCCTACAGCGACAAGAAGTAAAGGAGGACAAGCTCTTCATGGCTTATGACTACATAAGCAGAGGAAAGGCAAAAGAGAATGGTTATACCAACACCAGAGTCTTCAAGATGTTTGGTGTAAGCAGTACGGGCTATTATAATTATGTGTCACGCAGGGAGGATAGAGACGGTAAGCAGGCAGCTAAAGAAATGGATGAAAGCCATGTGATTCAGTGCTTCAAGAAGATCATTAAAACACTTGGATTCGTTCCTGGAAAGCGAACCTTCCGCCGACATATGTTCAGAAGGTTCAATTACAACATCAGCGTATCAAGAGCTTCAGGCATTATGAAAAAGATGCAGATAACTGCACAGCTTCCCAAAAAGGATGCATACAAGGGACAGGCAACCCACCATCATGAGTGCATGGCAAAGCCTAATCTCGTTAACCGCAATTTCAAGCTGGGAGTAAGACAGGTCATCCTTACCGATATCACTTATATACATTACGGCTATAGCCGTACTCCAGCCTATATGTGTGCATTCAAGGATGCCTATACAACTGAAATACTAGGTCATTATGTATCAGGCAGAATGGATGTATCTCTTGTTCAGAAGGCATTCAATAATATGATGGAGAATCATAAGGACGAGTTCCCTAAGAATCTGGAAGTATACTGCCACAGTGACCAGGGTTCACAGTATCTCTCAACATCGTTCAAACAGCTTCTTAATGAGAATGATTTCATCCAGTCAATGTCCAGAAGAGGAAACAGTCAGGACAACGCCCCTATGGAATCATTCTTTGGGCGCATGAAGACAGAGGTCATTGACATCATCGCAAGATGTGGGGATATAGATACTGTAAGAAGACTCATCGATGGCTATATCAATATGCATAATAATGAAAGATATCAGGATACCCTTGCAGCACTATCTCCAAGTGAGTTCTATACATACAAGGTGACAGGTCAGTATCCATTAGACAACTATTATGGGGTGAAGGCATCAGAGCTTATGCCTCTTGATAAGATCATTGAAGCTAAGCTTGAAATGCAGGAAAAGAGGAAGCAACTCCGTAAAGAACGTCAGAAGATCAATGAGCAGCAGTCCAGATTATTAAGGAATGCAGGCGATATCATCATGCGTGATATGAAGAAGATGAAAGACGAAAACAGGAAATGGGTAAAACAGCAGGAACTTGTAGAGAATCAGTTGAAGAAGATCTCGGAAATCATTGAGAAGATTAGTAAGGCTTTAAATTTCTATTTTCATGAAGCAACAGCCGAGGTCAAAAAACTGCTTAAGGATCCATTGAACTGGAAGAACTATCCAGAACTGGACTATTATAAGGATCTTGATGCATTATACTAATTAGACAAATCATAAATAATATATCGGGAAAAGTCCATAAAATCAGGACTTCTTTTCGTCGTGGAGATAGAGAGATAGAGGGCGCGAAAAAAAAGAGCATCACCTTACGGTGATGCTC
>NZ_RCYB01000146.1 GCF_004168205.1 Catenibacterium sp. co_0103
ATAGTTTTGGTGGATTTGAGTTTGGTTATATATTTGTGTCCGCGCAACGAAGGCGCGGGGAAATGGAGGAAATCATGGAATGGGGGATTTGTCCATAAAATCAGACATAACCTTATTCATTTAATGCGTGGAGAAGTTTATACAATAGAAGGAAAAACATTCTTTACCTTTGGTGGCGGTTATTCTATTGATCAGCCATTACGTAAAGAGAATGTTTCCTGGTGGCCACAAGAAATGCCAAGCAAGCAGGAATATGAGAATGGCTTACGACATCTAGATAGCGTAGATCATGTAGATTACATTATTACTCATACAGCACCTGATGAAACAGTCTATTTTCTATCAACTATTAAAAAATATCATATAAAAGGTGATATCTATCAGGAATTCCCTTTGACAACATATTTAAATGATATACAAAAGAAAACAACCTATACGCATTGGTATTTTGGCATTTTCATGTAGACAGAGAGTTATGGAGAAATCAGACAGCACTCTTTAATACAATATATGAATGTGAGTCTCATCGTATCATTAAACAATGGAATACATACGAATGTTAACATCTAGACTTTAAAACTAGATATATTGACATTAAATAATAGATATGTTAAACTTGCTGTACAAGAGGTGATTGATATGAAACGTACAAAGTTAGATGACCGTTTACTTCCTGATTATACACGTGGTGAAGAAATATTTAATATGGTGACTCATATAGTAGGGGCTGTATTTGGTATTGTAGCACTAGTATTATGTATTATATTTTCATGTTTACATCATAATGGATATGGTTTAGCATCTGGTATCGTTTATGGTGTCTCTATGATACTCTTATATACAATGAGTTCTATTTATCATGGTTTATCTCCTAATTTAAAGGCAAAGAAAGTATTCCAAATTATGGACCATTGCAGCATCTTTGTCTTGATTGCAGGAACCTACACACCAGTACTTTTATGTTCAGTTAGACAGGCAGATCCATTCTGGGCATGGGTATTATTTGGTATTGTATGGGCAGTCACTATTTTAGGGATTACATTAAATGCCTATGATATCGAGAAGTTTGCGAAGTTCTCTATGGCCTGTTATTTAGTTCTAGGCTGGTGTATTGTCTTTAAGTTTAATTTGCTTCCTGGTACTATTGGAATGAATGGTATCTATTTATTAGTTGCTGGAGGTGTGGCATATACAATCGGTACAATCTTCTATGGATTACAAGAAAAGATCCATTATATGCACTGTATCTGGCATCTATGGATCTTACTTGGTAGTGTTCTACATTTCTTATGCATCATCTTATATTGCATGTAACAGGCTTACGCCTGTTTTTCTTTTATATCTTTTAAAGACATGCTATAATCGTTGAGGAAAGGATGATTAAATGAAAAAAATAAATTTTAAATACGGTTTCTTATACTTGATCACATTTATTATTGTATTAGGTGGCGATTTAGTAACGAAACTTGTAGTCAACGAATCAATGCAGTTAGGCCAGAGCTATCAGGTCATTAAAAACTTTTTTTATTTCACTTATATTCATAATACAGGTGCCGCATGGGGTATGCTTTCAGGGCATTTCTTTATGTTCTATGCAATTTCTATTATTGCTGGTATTATGCTTATTTATTATTTTATCAAGAGTGACAAATCCCAGGTCTTATTAAGATTTGGAATTGTGCTTATATTTAGTGGTATGCTAGGAAATCTATATGATCGTGTTGTTTTTCATTATGTAAGAGACTTTTTAGATTTCTTTGTATTTGGTTATGATTTTCCTATTTTCAATATTGCCGATATGGGTGTTGTAATAGGTGTTTTATTAATCATCTTAGATTTAGGAATTGGAGAATATAAACAATGGAAATACAATCAATTACACCAGAATTAGAAGAAAAAGGCTTGCGTTTAGATAAAGTAATCTTAAATCATATGCCTGATCGTTCACGTACTGAGATTCAGAAATGGATTAAAGCAGGACAGGTTATTGTTAATGATAATGTTGAAAAAGCTAACTATAAGGTAGAAGAAGAGGATGTCATCCAGGTCACTTTACCAGATCCTCAAAGTACTGAAATTAATCCTGAAAATATCCCATTAGATATTATTTATGAAGATGAAGATGTGATTGTCGTCAATAAACCTACAGGTATGATTGTTCATCCATCAGCAGGTATTTATTCAGGAACACTTGTGAATGCATTACTCTATCATTGTCACGATTTATCAGCAATAAATGGTATTACACGTCCTGGGATTGTACATCGTATTGATAAAGAAACAAGTGGTTTATTAATGGTCGCAAAAAATGATAATGCCCATCGTTCATTATCTAAACAATTAGAAGAACATTCAGTTGTACGTCGTTATGTAGCACTCGTTCATGGTGTTATTAACCATAATGTAGGTCGTATTGAAGCACCTATTGGACGTGATAGCAAGGATCGTAAGAAGATGGCTGTCACTAGTAAGAATGCTAAAGATGCAATCACTAACTTTAAAGTATTAGAACGTTATGATGATATGACACTTATTGAATGTCGTCTAGAAACAGGTAGAACACATCAGATCCGTGTTCATATGCAATACATTGGTCATCCAGTTTATGGTGATCCTCAATATGGTTTTAGAAATGATGATAACACACATGGTCAGTATCTACATGCTAAGGTATTAGGTTTTGTACATCCTAGAACCAATGAACATATGTACTTTGAAGCACCTTTACCTAATTTCTTTGAAGAAAAGATCAAAGAACTAGGAGGAGAATACAATGGATAAGCAGATCATTACATGGGATCAGTATTTCATGGGAGTGGCTAAACTCTCTGCTTATCGTTCTAAAGATCCTAATACGCAGGTTGGCGCTTGTATAGTAAATAGTGATAATCGTATCGTAGGGGTAGGATACAATGGTCTTCCAAGAGGATGTGAAGATGATAAGTTCCCTTGGTCTGTAAGAGAAGGGGCTTTATATGATACAAAGTATCCTTATGTTGTACATGCCGAATTAAACGCAATACTTAACTCTACTCAGAAATTACAGGGTTGTCGTATCTATGTTTCTTTATTCCCATGTCATGAATGTACTAAAGCAATCATTCAGAGTGGTATCAAAGAAATTGTCTATGAAGATGAAAAATACAAAGGAACAGAAAGTGATAGAGCAGCTAAACGTATGTTAGATGTGGCTGGTGTTTCTTATCGTAAAGTTCCTGCATTTGAAGTAGAAATAAAAAAAGAGAATCAATAATGAGTAACTAAATAGACTTGGGGTTTACTCAAGCTTTGAAAAAGTCAGGGGTATGAACTCCTGGCTTTGCTTTTATGC
>NZ_RCYB01000147.1 GCF_004168205.1 Catenibacterium sp. co_0103
TGCATATAGAGGAATATCTCATCACAAGGTTGCCATTGTCTGTGCTACAGATGAAAATGATCATATGATGATGCAGGTATCAGGTCTTGGAAGTGAATCATTTGATAAATATAAAGCGAATAAAGATTACTTTGAAGATGTTGAAGAGTTCATATCAGATTCAAAGGCAAGCATACAGCAGTTTGCCAACTATCTTGAAGCAGTAAACAATAAGATAAAGACATCTCCCATAGAGAAGAGATATCTTACCGATGATGGAAAATCATTAGGTTCTGTCAATGAGATGATGACAGAAGTGAGTTCAATGATACAGACAACAAGAGGCGTTGGAACCAGATATATACAAGGTTATCTAGATTTTCTGCTTCTTAAGAAGCAGGCTAAATATACATTCAAAAGAAAGGAAATGGCAGCTGAGATTCTTAGAATGATTATAGATACAGAGGCTTTCAGTAACGAAATGGTGAGAGCTACGCCTATGCCCATTTCACTTAAGGAAGCCAATTATGAGTATCGTTATGGGATTTTTGCCGAATAAGATAACCTAAAGCAACAATTTTCTTAAAAAGAGCGAAAAAAAATAAAAAATCATAGTATTCTTTGTCATATTTGTTGAGCTAATTATATCATTTCTATATCAACTATTCATTAACAACTACAATTCAATTTTGTACATTTAGAGGCATCTCCATCTAATAAAACTATTAGAAATTATTAGAAACTAATGGAAAGTATTGAAAAGTGACTTTCTGTTACTCCTAAGCGAAAGGTCGTAAGTTCAAATCTTATCTGGGACGCCAAACTATAAGTAAAGAGATTAAACATACGTGCAGTGTTGTTTAATCTTTTTTTTGTTTTCAGGGAGGGTATATGTTTATGTAAATAAGAATATATATAATAATAATAATAAGTATTTGAAGGAACGTCCATAAATCCATTTTTAGGAATAAGTCTCTTTTGTATAAACAACCTTTACATATTATGGTACAATAAATAAAGAAATATTTTGAATACATTACTTACTTTAAGTGAACTTATAGTTTGATTGTAATAGTAGGGGATGTTGCAAGAGAAAATGGGAAAGTTAGGTTTTATGGTTTGATTTTATTTTAAAGATCGGAGAAGAAGATATGAGAAAGAAAACAGTTCAAAAAACTACAAAGAAAGCAACTACAAAAGCAGCTGCTGTTAAGGAAGAAACAGTAACAGCTGCTGCTAAGGATACAACAAAAGAAACTACTCCTGTAAAGGAAACAGTTAAGAAAACTACAGCCACTAAGACTGCAATTAAAAAAGAAGCTCCTGTAAAGGAAACAGCTACTAAAGTAGAAACTATAAAGAAAGCTGAACCTAAAAAGACAACAGCAAAGAAGACTACAACTACAAAGAAAGCAGCCGCAAAAGCAGAAGTTGTTAAGGAAGAAGCTCCTGTAAAGAAAGCTGAACCTAAAAAGACAACAGCTAAGAAGACTGCAACTACAAAGAAAGCAGCTGCAAAAGCAGAAGTCGTTAAGGAAGAAGTTCCTGTAAAGAAAGCTGAACCTAAAAAGTCAATAGCTAAGAAAACAGCAACTGCAAAGAAGACAACTAAGAAAGCAACAACAGCTAAGAAAGAAACGGTTAAGAAGGAAGAAGCACCTAAAGTAGAAAAGAAAGTTGAAGTGAAACCTGAAGTAGTCGTTCAGGAAACTCCTGCTCCAGCACCAGTTGATTTAGGTCCACGTAGAAGTGTAGCATTCATTGGTTCTGAATGTTATCCATTTGTAAAGACAGGTGGATTAGGAGATGTTATGTCTGCTCTTCCTAAGAGTCTTGCTAAGTTGAATTGTGATGTTAAGGTTATTATTCCTAGATATAAATGTATTCCACAGAAGTTCCAGGAAAAGATGGAATATAAAGGATCATTCTCTATGGACTTATGTTCAGATGGCAAACAGTATTATGTAGGTATTATGGAATACCAGGAAGATGGCGTTGTTTATGATTTTATTGATAACGATGAATTCTTCTCTTGGGGTAATCCATATACTAATCTAATCGATGATATTCCTAAATTCTGTTATTTTGGTAAAGCGGCTCTTGCAGCTCTTAACTATTTAGATTGGACACCTGATGTTGTACATTGTCATGACTGGCAGGCTGCTTTAGTTCCACTATACTTAAGAACATGCTTTAAAGACAGCAATGTAGGACGTGCAAGCTGTGTACTTACTATTCATAACTTAAGATTCCAGGGAATCTATGATAGAAAGACTATTCAGTATTGGTCAGGACTTCCTGATTATGTATTTAATAAAGACTGCCTCACACAGAATTGGTTGGATGCGAATATGTTGAAGGGTGGTATTACTTATAGTAATGTTGTAACTACAGTAAGTAATACATATGCTGGTGAAATCCAGACAGAAGAATATGGTGAAGGTCTTGAAGAACACTTAAGATATCATCATAACAAGCTTGTAGGTATCGTAAATGGTATTGACACAGATATCTGGAATCCAGCAACTGATAAACTATTAGCTGCGCCATATGATAGTATGAATGTTATTGAAAACAAGAAAGCAAATAAGAAAGCTTTACAGGAATCATTAGGATTAGAAGTAGATGATCATAAGATTGTTATTGGTTTGATTTCACGTTTGACTAACCAGAAGGGTCTAGATCTTGTAAATAGTGTAATTCCACATATTATGGATGAACATACACAGCTTGTTGTATTAGGTACAGGTGATGCCGAATATGAAGATGCATTCCGTTATTATGAAAACGCGTATAAGGGTAACTTCTGTGCTTATATTGCCTACAATGAAAATGTAGCACATAACATCTATGCTGGATGTGATGCATTATTAGTACCATCTAGATTTGAACCATGTGGATTAACTCAGTTAATTAGTATGAGATATGGTTCAGTACCAATCGTAAGAGAAACTGGTGGATTAAAAGATACAGTACAGCCTTATAACTTATTTGATAACACTGGTAATGGATTTACATTCGACAGATATGAAAGTGGTCTTTTATATGATGCAATCAATCGTGCTAAGACACTTTACTTCGAAAATAGAACATACTGGGATGATATGGTAGTTCGTAATATGAAAAAAGATGTATCTTGGGAACAGAGTGCAAAACACTACAAAGATATCTATGTAGGATTAACACCTAAATATTAATGTAAACAAAATGCAATGTTAGTAATCTAGAACCTTTAATTTTTAAGGGGGGTCAATAAAAAACTCGCTTTAAATATTTGGGGGTTTCCACTTGTAAAGGGCAGTC
>NZ_RCYB01000148.1 GCF_004168205.1 Catenibacterium sp. co_0103
ATGATTTGAGTTAGGTGGCTATAAAGTAGAAAAATAGGCGTTAAGTTAAATTTAATGATCTAGTAGCAACATTTTTCTTAAATTGAGCATTAATTTATAACTCCTTGCATCTCTTTTTAAATATCGTTATGATCAAAAAAACTAATATTTCATACAACTAAAGGATATTCTCTGGCTTAGACATGCGCCCAGTCCAGCCTAGACTATTTGCCCAGGTTTTATATGAGCGTTTCTCTTCCAAATTATTTCCGTTAATGGTTTCAAGGAACTTACAGAATCCGCCAATTCCACCCACATCATCCACAAGATTCATACCATCCCATGCTGTACAAATAGGTTTTTCTTTCTTCTTTATGGCCTTGATTTTATCCAGAAAATCTCCGATAATTTCATTCCCAAAAGCATCTACATAAAGAGCTTTTTCCTGAACGAATCCATTTCTATCGCTCTTCATATTTCCTTCTTCGTCACGAGCATATGTGCTGCAATCAAACCAGGCATTGGTACAAGTAATCTTCACTTCCCAACCATCACCGTAATCATATCTGTAAATCAAACTGCTTAAAGCAGGGATTGGTTCCGGATTATTGTCAATAATCAGAGTACGCATCGCTCTATCCAGTTCCTCCATCTGCTCAAAATAAGGTAATAATCTACCTCGATTCGGCTCACCCTTCTTTGAAATGAGTTTTTTCCATTTTTCAGCAATCAAATCCATCTTATGCTGCATTGTCTGAAATCTCTGTAATGTTGCTTTTCTTTCATTCTCAACAATTTTTAAAGAAACCTCTTTTTCTTGTTTCCATTTCGTCCAGTCTGTTTTTTCTGCAGGTGTATTAAGAATCGTGCACAGCATAGGCCGTTCAATCATTTCTTCGCACTGGCCTTCCATATACACATTCCAGTCTCGCTGATCTGTCGATTTGTTTTGAATTTCCGGAAAATTCTTACGAAAACGCTCGACTTCCAACTGTGACATCAGGTAATGTTCCCCCATTCCGCCATATTCATACGGGCCGCTGTATTTTCTCTTCAGCCATGATTTAAAGCTCATATCCTCTTCGTAATCATCATCCCAGTAAATATCATCATAGTTTTCACTTGGAAATCGAAAATACATACCAACTTGTCTTGTCCATTCGGAAACCTTACTTCCATCAGTCATTTTATCAAATTCTTCCTCTGTTGGAACAAAACTATGAAGATGACTATTCTCCCAGCCAAATGCTTTTTGAATTGCATAATGCAAGGCGTGTAATGTCATGTTTCCCGGAACAATAAAGTCTCTGGAAATGGATTTTTCCATTCGGCCATAGTTCTTTAAAATTTCGGTTTCTCTCTCATCCACATATTTCATATCCAGTTCCAGATGAAGTTCCATTGCCATTGGAATACGCTTCATCTCTGCTTCGATCTTGTTCCAGAGTTTTTTCTTTTCATTCAAAAGGAGCTCCCGCTCTGTCCTTAATTCTTCCAATTTCTTCTTTTGTGCCTGAATCCCATCTGTCTGTTTTTTTGATTTTACTTCAGTCTTTGTCACCTGATTCTGTGCTGCTTTTTTCATACGATTTCTATACCCCTCACTTCGGATTGCTTCATTACTTCGCGCCTCACCACCATACTGCCCCCGGCTATATGGCATATAAGACTGCACATTCTTCTCAGAAATGATAAGCTTCTCTGCAATCTCTGCTACATTTAATCCCTGCTTTGAAAGTTCCGCAATCTGATCACTGGTCTTACTATGCCACAGGCCTTCCGTAATCAGAACACGCCTTACCTTAATCGGATAGGAGTTTAAAGATTCTGCAGTTTTCTTTACAGACCCCGTCTCCATATATGTATCAATAATCTGTTGATATAATTCATCCATATAAACGGCTCCTCTCAAAAATTATAGATAGCCTATCTGTAATTAAAGTATATCATTCACACATTTTTTGTGTCAACCTTACCTTTTTGTCATCAAAAAAAGCCACAGATTAAATAATCAATAAAAATTTTCCATCAAAATCATTGCCCCAACCATTCAATTCATTGATGGATGAGAATGACAATTTTCCACAATCAGGTAATGTAATTCCGTTTTTTATAAGTATTTCTTCAACAGTATCGATAATTGGAAAGCAATGTTTGGGATCTCCTGAAGCTCTTCCTTCATATACCATTGAAAATTCAAATAGTTTAGTTCATCGCTGGGATCATCTTCAGTTCCTTGGGGAATCCCTTTATATAGTTCTTTGAGGGTATAGAATTCATCTTTGGATAATGAATTAGACATTTCATCACTATACTCATCATATTGAAATAGTAAATCAGGGATTTTTTTACATTATTTTCGTTGAATCAACACATCCGAAAGATTATAATGAAAATAAGTTTGAGTTAAATAAATATGAATTTAACTCACATCTTAAAAACGAGAATTCACAAAAACCTAGCCATAAAATGGTGATGAAAGGACGTATAACTTATGAGTAAAAAAGTATTTGTTTTGGTACACGATTACTGGCATCACGATGATTCCATCAAGCCTATGATGGACTATCTGTTTAACGCAGATTATGAAGTAACATTCACAAAGAACCCAAATGATTATTTCAAAGGGCAGTTTGATTTGTTTTTGTCTTTCAAAGATCCTATTGAAAATGATCAGATTCCTACTCCAATCTGGTGTGATGAAAAATGGACGGAGAAATTTCTGAATGATGTTCAGAATGGTATGGGAACGATTATGCTTCACGCAGCACTTACTGATTACACAGAAAATCACGCAATCCTCACAAATGTTGTAAGAAGTAACTTTATCACTCATCCCAAAAAATGTCCACTTACTGTAAAACCGATAGCAGAACATCCGATTATTGAAGACATTGGCGAATTCATATTCCCTGATTTTGACGAACATTATGTAATGAAAATGATTCCGAATACTGATACAACGATTCTTGCAGAAACCGTTTCAAAGAACGGCGTTCAGCCTGCTGTATGGATTCACACCTATGGCAAGGGAAAAATCTGCTGTATCGTTCCTGCACACACTACCCAAAATCTAACCTATGAACCATTTGTCAAACTTGTAAAGAATGCTATCGATTGGGTTCAATAGCATTAATAGAGCGTCAAATCTCATTTTGTCGATTTGAATAAAATCAAAGCAGCCCCTCTGTGCAAATCTAATCACGGTAATTTAAAATAACTAGGGGTTTCCTAAATTTTAATTATCACGCAGTAAGGGGTGAATCTCACCCCTTATTTCTT
>NZ_RCYB01000149.1 GCF_004168205.1 Catenibacterium sp. co_0103
CAGATAACCAACCTAAGAGAAGAATTAAGTAAAATGGAACAGGATATGATAGGTGCTGAAAAGTGAATTGAGTTAATTAAGGAGTATTCCGTACCAAAGGAACTGACAGCACCGTTGTTAAATGCAATGATAGAAAAAATCCTTATTCACGAAGCAACAACGAATGAGGATAACGAAAGAATACAGGAAATAGAGATATACTACCGATTTATTGGAAAAGTAGACTGATAATGAGGGGTCATATCTTTAACTAAGGGAAACTGGTTCTTCTGATCCAAGTACAACTAATCTTATAGCGCTTGCAAATCTATTTGATATTACACCTGAAGAAATGTTGAAAGAAATACGATAAACTTTTACAAAAAGACCTACCATTTTAAGTGATTATTTATTATAATTGTGAAGTATTTTTTTTAAATACTGATTTTAAAATTAAAGGGGAGTTTGTAGTATGATTCAATTTTTTAAAAACAACATCGAACCTAGAAAGAAATTAAGAACAGCTGAAATTATTGTTCTTGTTACATTAGTATTAGGTTCAATTATTTCTCTTTGTGTAGGTCTTAAAGAAGTACATTCTAATCCTGGTAAAGTGGATTATGTACAAAGCATTGTAATGAAAAGAAATACACAGGATGAAGACTATAGTTCAGACAACACAGTATGTGATGTTACATATAGTAAAGGTGACAAACAGCTTGTTGTTTCTTATTCTTATGAAGAATATACACAGTTAAAGAATAAGACTATTACTGCTTATGAATTCAAGACAAGTAATGGAACTGACTTATACTTTGATCACAAAGATGTGAGTCAGAAAGAAGTTAAAAATTCTTATAAGCAGGTCATGGCAAATAAGACTATGTATATCTTTAACCTTGCATCTTCTTTATTTATCTTAAGCTTATCATTGGCTTTGATGTTGTTATTCTCTAAACAGTTTACAACATATGAAAAGAGCTGGTTCATGACTATCATGGTACTTGCTACTATTTTCGCTGTTGCATTCCCAGAAGAAAGTGCAAATGGTGTTAATGGTATTGTTATCATGTTATTGTATCTTTTAGATACATTCTTAAATATCTTATGTGAATTACTCATTTCTAAACAGTCTCGTTACAACTTCTTAGTATCTGTTGCTGTAGAAATTGCGGAAATCGCAATGTGTATTGTATTAATGTATCGTTTTGCAACAATGGTGACTACATTATTCTTCTGGCTTCCAATTGATATCATCAGTTATATCAACTGGTCTAAGCATAAAGATGAAGAAGAAGATGAATTAACAATGGTAAGAAAACTAAAAGGTTACCAGGAAGTACTTGTTATTGTAGGTATCTTTGTATGGACTGTCGTTGTTGGTTATTTCATCAGTGGTTTAGATATTGCAACTGATTTCTATACAAATAAGACATTAGAAACATGGATCATTTATATTGATGCCTGTGCTTCTGCCGTAGGTATTGCGAATGGTTTATTTATCTTCTTCAGATTAAGAGAACAGTGGATTGCATGGTATATCTGTGCTGCTTTAGAAGCGATTATTAACATCCTATCTGGACAATATGTATTATTAATTCTTAAACTTGGTTACTTCACTAATACAACTTATGGTTATATTAAATGGACTAAATATATTAGAGAACACCAGAAAACAAACGAAAAACTATCTTTATTCTAATTAAATTTCTCTATAACTTGAGAGTAGCTTATAAAACTGCTACAATAGGAACGTAAAAAACATATAGAAACAGGAGTGATTATTATGGCAATTGCTGCAGGAGATTTTAGAACTGGACTTACATTAATCGTTGATGGCGATCCTTGGGTTGTTTTAGACTTCCAACATGTAAAACCTGGTAAAGGTGCTGCTATCTTAAAGACTAAGATGAAGAACCTAAAAACTGGTTCTACACAAGACAGAAACTTCAACGCTTCAACAAAATTCGAAGCTGCTAACATTGAAAAGAAAACAGCACAGTACTCATATGAAGCTGATTCTACTTATTATTTCATGGATATGGAAACATATGATACTTATGAATTATCAGAAGAACAGATTGGATTCAATAAGTATTTCATCGTAGAAGGAAGAGAAGCATCTCTTATGTTCTTTGAAGGTGATTTATTATCTGTATCTATCCCAGAAAAAGTTGAATTAACTGTTGCTAAGACAGACCCAGCTATTAAAGGTGCACCATCTAACCAGACTAAGGATGCTGTCACTAATACTGGTCTAACATTAAGAGTACCTCAGTTTATTGAAGAAGGCGAAGAAATCGTTGTCTTCTCATCTGATGGAAAATACGCAGGAAGAGCTTAATATAAGCTCTTTTTTCACATATGAATAAAGTTGTACTTGTAACTGGTGGTGCTCAGGGGATAGGGAAAGCCATCGCATTAGAACTTGCGAAAAACCATTATGATGTAGTGATCAACTACCTTACTTCTAATAAAGCAGCGGCTTTATTAGAAGAAGAGATTAAAAAGAATTATGATGTACGTGTGATGATTATTCAAGCGGATGTATCAAAGGAAGAAGAAGTGGATGCTATGATTTCTTTAATAGAGAAAAAATGGGGTGGTGTTGATATTCTTATTAATAATGCTGCTGTTGATTTATCCAATCTCTTTCATCTTAAGACAGCAGATGAGTTTAGAAAGACATTGGATGTCAATGTCGTAGGGGCATTTAATTGTAGTAAGCGTGTCTATAGACATATGCTTGATCAGGAATATGGACGTATTATTAATATTTCTTCTACCAATGGTATAAATACTTATTATCCAATGTGTATTGATTATGATGCCTCTAAAGCGGCACTAATCTCATTAACACATAATCTTGCCTTTGAATATGGGCCATATATTAATGTGAATGCTATAGCACCAGGATTCATTGGAACAGACAATGAACTAGATGGATATGATGAAGAATTCTTAAAAGAGGAACAAGAAAAGATTATGGTGAACCGTTATGGTAAACCAGAGGAAGTGGCTTATCTTGTGAAGTTTCTTATTAGTGATGAAGCCAATTTCATCAACAATACAATTATAAGAATAGATGGCGGCCAGAAAGGCAGCTGTTAAAAAAGGTCCTGAAATCAATGGTAATTTAAAATAACTAGGGGTTTCCTAAATTTTAATTATCACGCAGTAAGGGGTGAATCTCACCCCTTATTTCT
>NZ_RCYB01000150.1 GCF_004168205.1 Catenibacterium sp. co_0103
TTTTTATATTGATTTTCAGTAATATGCTTGATTTTAGATGAAAGTTTTATTATTATCATAGTGTTCTTATTGGACAGGATAAGCATTTCGGTGGCCAAACTTCGATGCTTATCCTTTTTTTCTTTCTATAGATTTATTGACCTTAAGAACATGATAAATGATTTATGAAATAAACAAAACAGATAGCGAAAAACTGCCCCTAAAAAGTTTACAGCCCAAAAGCAAAGCCAGGAGTTTATACCCCTGACTTTTTCAAAGCTTGAGTAAACCCCAAGTCTATTTAGTTACTCCTTCTTTTTTGCCTTTTTGCGAAGGTGATTTGCAGTAATTGTATTTTTATTATAAAATAGTCTCATTAGGGGAATTGATATGACAGAAATACAAGAAAAGCTATTAGAAGCATTAAGTGCTTCTTTGAAGGGTGAGAGTGTTGAATGGGAACCACTTTCACAAGAAGATTTATCAGAATTATATAATCTTGCACATATTCATCAAATATTACCTTTGGTTTATGAAGCAGTCTATAAATCTCAGGGTGTGAACCCACAGGTCAAAGCTATTTCTATGCGTGCAGCTATGACTCAGGCACTTTCTACAAGAGATTTCTTACAGCTTGTTAGTAAGATGAATGAAGCAAAACTTTATCCATTAGTGGTAAAGGGTATTATTGCAAGAAAACTTTATCCTATCCCTGATGAAAGAGTATCGGGGGATGAGGACTTATTGATTACTAAAGAATTATTTCCTACTTACCACCAGTTCTTCACTGAACATAATTTAGTGACAGGAGATGATTTAGAACCTTATGAAGTCCCTTATCAGTTAAAGGGAAGTTCACTTTATATAGAACTTCATAAGACACTTTTCCAGGAAGAATCAGTTGCTTATGGGTCATGGAACCAGTTCTTTGAGAAAGCCCATGAGAGACGTACTGTTGAAGTGATAGAGGGTGTGGAAGTATCGACTATGTGTCCAACAGATCATTTCTTATTTCTTATACTTCATGCCTTTAAACACTTCCTTCATAGTGGTGTAGGTATTAGACAGGTCGCAGATATTATGATGTTTGACTCTCACTATGAGATTGATTATGACTCTATTTTTAATGATCTTAAGAAGATTCATCTAGAAGTCTTTGGGGCAACATTATTATCTATTGGTAAGAAGTATTTACACGATGCACCTATTCCAGATAAGTATTTAGAATTAAGTGAGAATATGGACCACTTATTAGAAGATATACTTGATGCAGGGGTATATGGTAATAGTTCTATGAGCCGTAAGCATTCAGCTAATATGACACTCGAAGCGATTACTTTAGATGCACAAGGTAAAAAAGCCCATGCTTCTTTAAGAAGTACACTCTTCCCAAGTCGTAAGGACCTAGTAGGAAGATATCCTTATCTAGAAAAGCATGGTTATTTATTGCCTATTGCATGGTTCTCACGTATAGTGACATATATGAAGGAATCTTCATCAAGAGAAGATAATAAAGCGACAGAGACAATTAAGATAGGGAAAGAACGTGTCGCTTTAATGAAAGAATATAAGATCATCAAATAGAAGTGAGGGACAAAGATGAAGAAAATATTGAATTTCATAACTGATCATCGATTTATTATCGGTATACAGGCAGTATTAAGTATTATACTTGTGGTAAGTATTGCGTTAGTTAATATCTTACCAATGCGTTTCTTAATAGTGATAGGGGCATTCCTTGCAATTCTTACATTACTTATGTATTTATTCGCAAAATCTAGTTCTATTGAGTCTAGAAATGTTCAGATCAGACCACTTATTGGTAAGATTATTTCTGTAGTTATTAGTATCTTCTTACTTGTGTGCTGTGTATTTATTCAAACAGGTAAGGCAGCTGTTAATCAGGTGACAAGTGAATACGATTATGTCACATATTCTCTCGTCGTAAAGAAGGAGAGTCCTTATTATAAGGCTGAAGATATCTTAAATAAGACAGTGGCTTATAATCCTAATGGAACAAAGATCAATAAAGCCTTAGATAAACTAAGTAAAAAAGTATCGAGTTATGGTATTAGTGAATTATATGGTGTAGAAGCCGTTGTGGATGCACTTTATAATAAACAGGCAGATGCCATTCTTATGAATGAAGGATCTCGTACACTCGTGAATGAATACAAAGAGTCATTCAACAAGGATACAAGAGTCATCTGGAACTGTAAGTTTAAATCTTATAATAAGATTAAAGAAGAAAAGACACTCGATATCTTAAAAGATCCGTTCTGCGTTTATATTTCAGGTATTGACTCTCGTGGTAGTGTTCAGGAAGTATCGCGTAGTGACGTTAATATCTTGATGACAATCAATGTCCCTGCTCATCAGGTGCTTGTGACAAGTATTCCTCGTGATGCATGGGTAACTCTTGTCGATGCGAAAGCGAAGGATAAATTAACACATTCTGGCTTAACAGGTACACAGAATACTGTCAAGACTGTAGAAAAGTTCTTAGATGTTGATATCAGCTATTATGCACGTGTGAACTTTGAATCATTGGTTAAAGTTGTAGATGCCTTAGGTGGTATTGATGTTTATTCTGATAAGAACTTAGAAGCCTGGACAGGACAGCCTATTAAAGAAGGCTGGAACCATATGAATGGTCAGATGGCTCTATCATTCTCAAGAGAACGTCATGCTTATACGAGTGGTGATCGTCATAGAGCACAGAACCAGCAGGATGTATTACAGGCTATTATTAAGAAAATGGCTTCTCCTGCCATCATTACTCATTATACGGATATTCTCAATGCGATTGATGGTACATTCGTCACTGATATGCCAATGAATGAAATGGCGCGTGTGGCCAATGATCAGCTTAATACGGGTGCTGAATGGTCATTCCAGAAATCTATGGTATCAGGTAGTGGTAAGATGATGAAGGGTGGTTATTATATGCCTAACACAAACTTGTATTATATGATTCCTGATGAAAATAGCGTTAAACAGAATAAAGAATATATTAAGAAGATGTTGAAGGGTGAAAGCTTCACAGCACAATAAGCAGACTGAGTAAACTGGTTCAAAAGTCAAGGACAGAATGTTGACAGTCCTTGCCAAATGAGCATCACCGTAAGGTGATGCTCTTTTTTTTCGCGCCCTCTATCTCTCTATCTCCACGACGAAAAGAAGTCCTGAT
>NZ_RCYB01000151.1 GCF_004168205.1 Catenibacterium sp. co_0103
GTTGTTTACGAGCTTACCTTATGGATGTCTCAAGTTATATTGATTAACTTCTCTTCAGTGATATGATATCACTTCTAAATAAAATAAAAAACTAGAATTATTACTTGAATAACTTCTAGTTCTATAATACGAAAAAGGTATTGTATCTAAGCTTTCAATAAGCTGTTCAATTGTTTTGCTCATAAAATCATCCTTTCTCACTGATATTTATGTCTAAAACTCTTTTAAGCAATTTAATACTCTGCTTAATTCTTTGTCATGGATTATGAAAATACTCTCTTCTAGATACAAAATAAGTCTCCTATATTATCTATACCCTTTATACGTAAAGATTACTTAATAAAAATGCATATTAGTTTTTATCTCTTCCAACTTATAGAAGCATGAACATTCTTGCAATAAAAAATAAGCCAGATTTCTCTGACTTATTCAAGCTTAAACTCATAAAAAATCTGACACTCCTTTAAAGCTTTGTATTTATCACTTGTTTTAAACGTCTTTGTACTGCAACTTGGGGCGCATTAAATGTATCAGATAATGCACGAATAAGAAGTTCTAGATCATTAATATTGTGAGATAACTCAGTATATGCTTCTTTGAAAGATGTTAGTGGCATTAATAAAGCATCCGCAAAACGAATAGCTCTTAGTTCTATATCATTGATTCTATATGTATGAGAATACTCATTACTTGGATTACTATCATAGATGTAGTGAGCCAACTCATAGCATAAAGAGAAAAGAATTTCTTCATCAGTATATTCACTACTTAAAATAATGATCTTATTACTTTTGTATTTATCAATGAGTTGATTTGATATGCCTATTGTTGCTTTGATACGGTAATCATTGAATTTTGTAGTATAGATTGTAAAGCCTAAAACTTTCGCAATTCCCATAACAGGTACTCTTCTTTTATTGAGTTTTAAGTTGTATTCTGGATTATTCAATAGAGTATTGAGTAAATCTTCAGCATCAGTATCTAGTTGGTTGTAATCAAAGTAATTGAATAAATTATGTTGTTTATAGTTTTCTATTTCAATACACATATATGCTCTCCTTTTAATCTATTTCTTTACTTAATAGTTCTAATACTTCTTTTATATTCTTAAAGGTATGTGCTCCCTTTTGTATATACTTTTTAGGCCATAAGAGAGAAGATTGTAGTAATGAGTAAGGTATCAAGATGTCTCTACCTTGCTTTATACAGTGATCTGCTTGTCTTAATGCCCCACTCTTCTCTCCTGCTTCCATGATAATAGTCGCAATAGAAATACCACTCATAGTCGCATTTCTTGTAGGGAAATTCCATTTATATACTTTATTACAAGGTGGGAATTGTGAGACAACAAGTCCATGTTTTTCAATTGTGAGTTGAAGGTTTTTGTTTTCTTTAGGATAGTACTGATTAATAGGTGTTCCTATGACAGCTATAGTTCTTCCATTGTTTTTTAATGCTGTTTGGTGGGTTATTGTGTCTATGCCTTTCGCAAGTCCTGCATTGACTACTATATTTCTTTTGACTAATGCTTTTACGAGTATTTCCGTTTTTTCCATTGCTTCCCTAGAAGCATTTCTACTCCCTACTACACTGACAGACTTTTCATTTAATAAGTGTACATTGCCTTTAAGAAATAAATATGGTGGTGATATTGGAATCATAGCTAATAGTTTAGAGTATATCTCATCACCTTTCTTAACTAATATAACGTCTTCTGGGAGTGTTTTAAAACTGCCTTTGACTCTTAGATAGGTATGATAGAAATCCTTTTCTGATACGTGTAATTGTAAGGATAAGTAAGGGATATTATGTATGAGTCCACTTCTGTAATTGAAGTGATCTAATTGTGTTATAAATTGACTCGTTTTCTTATCGTTAGAATTGAAATATTGTTGGATTGTATAATACAAAATCGCATCTCTTACATATACATTATTGATATCCATAGGAACCTCCTTTATGAGTATTCTATTATTGGAATGAGTGATTATCAAGAGAAGATAAACTATATTGCACTTATAGTGTGAAGCTAGTAGAATCAAAGCAGGAGGTATAAACATATGTGTTATCTTATCGCAAAGAGGATGAATAAAACTGGATGTGTCGCATTACAGACAGAACCTGGGGAAGAAATGGCAAAGTTTGCGGATGAAATACAAGAAAGACTTGGGTATGATATAGAAATTATTACTATCAGTCGACCTACTGCCTATGGAAAGTATGAACCATATCATTTTGTAAATAGTTATGAAGAATTTGAAAAAGAAGCAAGTCTACTTTAAAAGGAATCCTTAGTGTTTAGGATTCCTTTTATGCTCTATAAACTAACTTGTAATATGCTACTAAATGTTTTTATGCATTACCTTTGCATTTTTATGACTTGAGCCTCTTAATAAGCTTGAAACAATAAGCTCCCATTTACACCCATACTACGTGATAAATAAAATATAGGAAACCCCTAGTTATTTTGAATTAGCTAAGATATCAAATGTACTCTAGCCTTTTCTTTTAAACTCACTTGTCCACTTTCTTCAACCACTCTATTGATGTCGGAATATTAGCCTGCCGTTTCTTCATAATATCTATCTGCTATATATTCAGCTGACTCTGCCCACAGACCGTTTTCTGTTTCCTGCAACGTCTTATATGTTTCCGATTTATAGAAACGTAATACAGCTTCTTCAAAACTGATTTGAAAATGTTCCTGTAATAATTTCACTACATCTCTGATTTGTATACATACATTCATTGTAATGTCTTTTCCGTTAAAACTATATATTTTTTCTAGCATAAGAGATCCTCCTAACCGGTTTCAGATATTCTAAGGCTTTTTCTGTATGATTGAAAAAAATACCTAACTCATTAATGTGGACCCCGTGTCAAGGACATTAAATAAAAAAGTACATAAAATTGATTAGAAATAAAGATATCCTCTAGGTGTAATAACCAGGAGGATATTTTTTATGTGTAAACTATGTAAAT
>NZ_RCYB01000152.1 GCF_004168205.1 Catenibacterium sp. co_0103
ATAAGGGGTGAGATTCACCCCTTACTGCGTGATAATTAAAATTTAGGAAACCCCTAGTTATTTTAAATTACCAAAAAACACCTGCAATGCAGGTGTTAACGTTTATTGAAACGTTTAGAGATTTCTACGATTGGGATAACTGAGAATGCAAGTAATGCTGCAATCGCGAAATGAGATGGATCAAGAGGAACTAAACTAAATAAATGAGAAAGAGGTGTAAAGATGATGGCTAACTGTAATACAAGACCTAAAGCTGTTGCACCCCATAAATACTTATTGTTGAATACCTGTTTATTAAATACTGAATGATGACTCTTTACGTTAAAAGCATGACATAATTCAGCACCTGACATAGTAATAAAGGCCATAGTCATCGCATATTCATGATTACTGAAATACTGACCAATTGAATAAGAAACTAAAGTAAGTAAACCTACCATCACACCCTGCCAGATGACTTTCACCATTAAGCCATTCGCAAAGAAACCTTCATCCTTTTCTCTTGGTTTTCTATCCATGATATCATCTTCAGCTGGTTCTAAACCAATCGCAAAGGCTGGTAAAGCATCTGTGATGAGGTTAATCCATAATAAATGAATAGGTAATAATGGCACACCAAATCCCCAAGAAGGATTAATTAACGCAATAATAGAAGCTAAGAAGATAGCAAGTACTTCACCAACATTACTTGATAATAAGAACTGTACATCCTTCTGGATATTATCAAAAATACCACGACCCTGTTTAATAGACTGAATAATAGTCGCAAAGTTATCATCTGTTAGAATCATAGTAGCAGCATTCTTCGCTACATCTGTACCTGTAATACCCATAGCACAGCCAATATCTGCAGTCTTTAAGGCTGGTGCATCATTGACACCATCCCCTGTCATAGCGACAATCTTATTCTTTGATTTCCATGCTTTGACGATATTTACTTTATGTTCAGGAGCCACACGTGCATAAACACTATATTTTTCTACATTCTTTTCTAGTTCTTCCTGAGACATCTGAGACAATTCTTCACCAGAAATAACTTCCTGTCCCTCACTTAAAATACCTAAATCCTTCGCAATGGCAGTCGCTGTTGTCTTATGGTCACCAGTGATCATAATAGTACGCACACCTGCATGCTTAGCAACTCTAATGGCTTCTTTTGCTTCTGGACGAGCTGGGTCAATCATACCTACAAACCCAATAAAGTCCATATCATTTTCTATTTCTTCTACTGTAATGTTAGTAGGCATTGTATCATATATCTTCACTGCCACAGCTAAAACCCTTAATGCATCTTTAGCCATTTCATCATTGGCAGTCATAGCCTGGTCACTATCTACATCACGACATCTATTTAAGATCACATCAGGTCCACCTTTAGTAATAGACACATAATGATTTCCATCCTTCACAATAACACTCATCATCTTACGATCAGAATCAAAAGCCAATTCTCCTACACGTGGATACTTTTCCATGAGTGCTTTCTTTTCAAAGTTCATCTTTTTACTTGCTTCTACTAGTGCAACTTCAGTAGGATCACCTAGTACCTTACCATCATCAATAGAAGCATCAGAACATAGGGTAAATGCATTCAACATATCAATAGTTTTAGAATCTGCTTCTTCTAAATCTTTTACTTCATCACCATCTAAGTAAGTCTTTAAGATAGTCATCTTATTTTGTGTTAATGTACCTGTTTTATCAGAACATACAATAGAAGTACTACCTAATGTTTCTACTGCAGGTAGTTTACGAATAATGGCATGCTGTTTAACCATCTTAGTCACACTAACAGCTAAGACAATAGTAACAGTAGCTGCAAGTCCTTCTGGTACAGCTGCAACAGCTAACGCAACAGCTGTCTTAAATGATTCTAACCAGCTAATACCACTCAATGATTCAAGAATAAATACAATCACACAGATCACAATACAAAGTAATCCAATTGTTTTACCTATTTCATTTAATTTAACCTGTAAAGGTGTTAATTCCTTTTCACTCGCATTCAACATGCCTGCAATCTTACCTACTTCATTCTTCATACCAATAGATGTAACTATTGCTTCACCACGACCATAAGTGACTACTGTAGAAGAGAAGACCATATTTGTCTGGTCCCCAATCACAACATCCTGACTAATAGGATCAGTTGTCTTTTCTACAGGAACAGATTCACCTGTTAAGGCTGATTCATCTACCTTTAAGTTATAAGCTTCAATTAAACGTGCATCACTAGGAATCATATCCCCTGTTTCAAGAATAATAATATCACCAGGTACTAATTCCTTAGAGGCAATAGTCTGTTTCACACCATCTCTTAATACCTTTGATTGTGGTGCAGATAATTCTTGTAATGATTCAAGACTCTTTTCTGCATGACTCTCTAATACAACACCTAGAATCGCATTCATCATAACGACTATTACGATAATAAGAGAATCAATCCAGTCTCCTGGTTCTACAACAATAGATACCACTGCTGCAATAATTAAAATAATAATCATTGCATCCTTAAACTGATCTAGAAAACGTAAAAGAAGAGACCTTTTCTGTGGCTTTTCTAGTTCATTGGTACCATATATGCCTTGTCTCTTCTTTGCTTCAGAAGAAGTCAGTCCCTTTTCAATATTTGTATCTAAAGAGTTTACTACTTCTTCAATTGTTTTTTTATACATTTGTATTCCTCCTTTAATAAAAACAATCGTTTTATTAAAGGTCTCGCTGATCATAAATGACCAAAACAATCCGGTTATGTAAATCATAACGTGTTGACGAACGGTTCTGTAAGAGCTACTCCCCTTTAATTAATTTCATTCTACCAAATTCATATCGCTTGTCAATCATAGAAAGTTATTCCTATAATATCTTGAGGTGAAAGTGTGAAACAAAAATCAATCAAAACGTATAAAAAAAGACAAACTTAAAAACAAGTTTGAATAATTTAGAAAAA
>NZ_RCYB01000153.1 GCF_004168205.1 Catenibacterium sp. co_0103
TTTTCTAAATTATTCAAACTTGTTTTTAAGTTTGTCTTTTTTTATACGTTTTGATTGATTTTTGTTTCACACTTTCCTCCTGTTAATATGATCATGAACTATATGACTATCTTTACTACTTATCACTACAACTTTATTATATACTATCCAAAAAGAAAAAAAAGAAAATCTGATAAAAATCAGACTTTCTGTGCATTTTTTCCCTCTTCTACTAATTTATTCAATAAAGCTACATACTCTTCAAACTGTGTTCTACCTTCATCAGTCAAATGATAAGTTGTCTGTGGTCTATTATTTACAAATTCCTTTCTCACTTCCATAAATCCTTCTTGAATTAGCTTTTTAGTATGTGTTGTCATATTCCCGTCTGTACAACCTAGAATCTCTTTCATCTGTTTATAAGTGAGATCTTCAACACTTAAACTGGCAATCATTTGAATTCTTATGTGCGATTCAAATACCTTTGATGTATTGTTCATAACGTTTTCCATTAGATTTCCTCCCTAGCATCAATAGAATCAGCATTACCAACATGCATTAATTCCTAGTTGTTTAGTATATTTTTCATCATATATAATAATTATATAATTTATATCAATAAATTTAAAGGTTATGGGCTATAAAAAAATAGAAATCATCACTGATTTCTATTTTTTTAGAAGGTTATAGAGATTATAAATCATAATTACTGTCGTTATCACAATCAAAGAAATATTATTATATGTGAATTGTGTAATCACATTTGTATAAAGATGATTCTGAATAGTGGCAGTATATTGGTCAAAGAGAAGGAATAGACCTACTATAGCATAAACAGCACTGATGAGCTTAGTGACATTATTCTTGGTTGCCATCACAAACATAAGAATAAAACATATCGCAATTAAGATATTTGAGATAATGGAAAAAGAAATAGCAGTAGAATAATTCTGATCCTGTGTAAGTAATGTGAGTGCATGCTGGAACTTCTGTACATATTCTGTTGATGAAGTTTGTATGATATAAAGTGCTATAGGAGTTGCCCCATAGATAATTGATTTAGTCGTTTCTTTCATAGTGATTCCCCTTTTATATGTATTTTAATCTATTTTAATGTAAGTTACAAGACTCCTGTAACTTCTACATATAAATAGACTTTTTTTCTAAATAGTGATATATGTTTACTCCTTCTTAAATAATTCATATAATAATTGTAGAGGAAAAACATAAACGAAAGTGCAGGTGAATATTATGAATGTTTCTCAAACTCTTTATAGCAGCTTATTTCTTAAGCTTCTACCATTATTGATTGTATCATTATTCCTTACATTCCTATTAATAAAGGCAAAGATGTCTAAGTTATTTTATCTACTTATAGGTGTAGAAGTCATTGCGATATCGATACTCCATTATAGCACAATATCTATGTCTATGATGTTATATGAACAGACAAAAGCCTTTAGTACTCTTTCTAATATGTTCATCATAGTTGGAATGTATCTTCTTATTCCTCTTCTTTCAATCATACTCTATATAATATTAAGAAAAAGAATTTAAGAGCGGTTTAGTCAATCGCTCTTTTAAGTTTGAGATATGTAAGTCCTACACATGTAGTCATGATTTCAGATAGTGGTAATGAAGCCCAGATTCCTTTCATACCTAATTGTGAAAGAATAATAGATGCAGGTACGATAAGAACTACACCACGCAATAGAATAAGTGTAGAAGCTATTTTAGCGCTTTCTATTGAAGTAAAGTATGTCGTTAAGACAATGTTTACCCCTGCAAAGAATAAGCCAATAAACATGATTTTAAAGCCTTCTATTGCTAGTGTATATAATGTTGGATTGTTTGTCTTATTGAATAGAGAAGTGATCATAGAGGAGTTTATGAAGACTGTTAAGTAAATTGTAAAAGATATTAATAAAGAGATAGTAAGAGTCATTCTTCTTAACATAATAAGATTCTTTGTATCATGAGAACCATATGATTCACTAGTAAGAGGCTGCATACCATTTGCAAGACCATTAAATATTGCAACACATACAAGCCATATATTACATACAACACCATAAGCAGCAACACCTATATTACCTGTAATCTTTAATATAAGTGTATTAAAAAGAAGAACAACTAAACCACTTGATATCTCTATCAACATAGAAGGAAAACCTAGTTTAATAATTCTTTTAATCATAGAGAACTGAAAATGAAGCTGAACGGGATGGAATGTATTCTTCTTTTTAATGAAGTGTAAAGAGAGAATACTTAAGCCAATCAAAGGTGCAAGACAAGTCGCAAAAACAGCTCCAAACATTCCCATATGACATAAGAATATAAATACATAGTCTAGTACAACATTCATCAGTGAAGCTACAATCATAGCTGTTGTCGCAAGAGCGGGATTGTTATCATTTCTTACTAATGCATTGAGCGCATTATTGAAGATAAAGGCAGGTGTAAATATCATAATAGTTCTTAGATAAATGACTGTATCTTGTAATACCGCATCATTGGCTCCTAGCATTCTTGCAAGAGAAGGACTGTATAATACTCCTGTAATCATGAAAAGTACTCCTATTACAAGTCCTAAAAGCACTGTATGATCAAATACCTGATTGATTTCATCATGCTTGTGATCTATTTTCAAAATAGATAATCTAATACCAGATCCTATTCCTAACATGAGTCCTATCCCATAAATAAAATTAAATACAGGTATCGCAAGATTCAATGCAGTGAGTCCTTTATCCCCTATTCCCTGGGCAATAAAGAATGTATCAGCAAGTATATAAAACGATATAGCCATTTCTCCTAATATGCTTAAACATATATATTTAATAAATCTTTGTTTCATAATTTCCTCCATTTCCCCGCGCCTTCGTTGCGCGGACACAAATATATAACCAAACTCAAATCCACCAAAACTATAGTG
>NZ_RCYB01000154.1 GCF_004168205.1 Catenibacterium sp. co_0103
GACAAATAGTCTATATCCTGAATATTTCTGCTCCACACTTCTCTTAAATCGTTACCTGTAGATTATGGGTATTCAAATAAATAGTTAATAATGGTACCAATCATAATATTAAAATTAGCACTAGAACCTAAACCCACATTTCTAGGAATATCACATTGAATATAAGCATTAAAACCACCTATATGATAATTCTTCTGGTTTAAACCAAATAATACACCATTGATCAATGATTCCATTGTGCCTTTCTTGGCTTCATTATATTTTATATTTTCTGTATCTATTTCATTAATATTTAGTTCATTATAAATAACCTTCACATAACGATCCTGTTTGCCTACTATACCAATAGAATCTAATTGAATAGCGGATGCAAGAACACGTCCTTGCTGGTGATCGGTATGATTCCCACCTATTTCACATTTACCAGGAACACTAAATATCATAATATCCTGATCTCCATAATAATCCATAAAGGATTGTATAGCTTCTTTATATCTTAATACCTGCTCATCTATATTTTCTGAGTAAATTCCTCTTAATAGAGGAATCATTTCACCACTAGAAAGTCTTTGTAGTACTTCAGATGCTTTCATAGTGTAACCCCCCTTTTTTTCTTGTAAACGGTTGCATTCTTATTTTATCATGTATTTGTTTGATTACAATGTTTCATGGTATATTTTACATCAAAATTACATAAACACTTTGTTCGTTTTTTTATTCTATTTTGTGCATAATGTGCATAAGTGTGAATAATTCGTTTTCTTTAGTATATATCATATCTTTTTAAAATATATGTAAATCGTGATACTATAGTGCCTAATTTTAGGCGTTAAATAACCTTACTTGTTCACGAAGACCATAAGCGCTTTGTAGTGACTTTGTCATTATATGAAAACGGATACAAAAAAAAGAATAGTGAATTAATCACCATTCTCTTCTAATGCAGCACCATTTGTTTCAATGATATGCTTCATCCAGTTATATGATTTCTTCTTAGTACGTTTTAATGTACCTTGTCCTTGATCATCCATGTCTACATTGGCGTTTTTTCATCTCTCCAGTGACTAAATCAATAGGTGCCCACATATGAGAAAAAGTAGGTTTCCCTACTTTTCTTCCAACATTTCTATAACCTTAATAACATCCCAATAGAATGATTCTTCACCGACATATGTATCAAAGTGATGTCTTCTTAATTGTCTCATGACATTATTTTGTACACCTGTGAAATAGAGCTTTACGTTATGTGCACGACATAGTTCTACAACATCCATTAATTCATGAATACCTGAATCATCAATAGATGGTACACCTCTTACTGAGAGAATAAGATGATCACATCCATCAATAAGTTCTCTTACTTTTGATAAGAGTTGATCCTGGTTTCCAAAGAATAGTGGTCCTGCTAAATAGACTACCTGAGTTGTAGAATGGTTATAATTGATTTCTTTGTCTAATCTATGCGGTTCAATGGCACTTGTTTCTACATGTAATGAAGAGTTATTGATCACAAATAAGAACATTGAAACACAGATACCTAATACAATTGCGACTGTTAAGTCAAAGACTACTGTTGCAAGCATAGTGACTAAGAACTGTGTCATACTTGTTTTAATACGGTTTCTAAAGATTGATTTAATTTCATCCCATTCATTCATACGCCATGCAGTCATGATCAGTACTCCAGCTAAAGCCGATAAAGGGATCTGTGACATGAATGGACCTAATACAAACATAGAGATAAGTAACGCAATCGCATGGAAGATACTAACAAGTCTTGTCTGTCCTCCTGCCTTGATTGCAACACTTGTACGCGCAATTGCGGCAGTTGCTGGTACACCACCAAAGAATGGAATAACCATATTACCTACACCTTGCGCAAATAATTCCATATCTGCATCTAACTTTTCATTTTTCATCTTACCAGCACTTGCACCACATAGTAATGATTCAATCATTCCAAGCATCGCAATACTAAAAGCTGGAATAATGAGATGTGTAATAGTAGTAAGATTGAGACTTAAGATAGATAGTCTTGCATCTGGAAATAATGTAGTAGGAATCTTACCTACAACTGTGACATCAAAGTGACCTACTAAATTCACAATTAATGCGATAATGATCCCCGCAAGAGATGATGGGAAGATACTTCCCCATTTCTTAGGCCAGATCAACATAATAAAGACAACAAGTAAACCAAACATTAAAGCATACTTATTGATAGGAAAACCTAATTTAGAATAAGAGAAGAGCTTTTCAATTGTATTGCCTCCTTTAGAAGTGACTCCAAAGAAGTTATCAATTTGTCCTGTCGCAATAATAATCGCAATACCACTTGTAAAGCCTGTAATAACACTACTTGGGATAAAAGATACAACCTTCCCAAATTTAAATAGTGATGCAATAAGTAACATCACACCAGAAATAAAGCTGGCTACAAATACTCCCTGTAAACCATATGTAGTTGATAAACCAATCAAAATGGCTGACATAGCCCCTGTAGGGCCCGAAATCTGATAAGAAGCACCAGACAGTCCTCCAATTAATAAGCCTGCCACAATAGCTGTGATTAAGCCTGCACCTGCATCAGCTCCACTACTTACACCAAAAGCTAAAGCAAGTGGTAAAGCCACTGCCGCAACTGTTAAGCCTGCAAGTATATCTTTTACTAACTTTTGTGAGTTATACCCCTTAAACTCACTTTTTAATCTTAATATGTAATTGTTTAACACTTACTCCCCTGTTCCTTTCTAAAAATTACTGATTCAATATAACATAGAATTCTAAGAAAGTTTAGAAAAAATATAACTTTTTTTGAATACCCATAATCTACAGGTAACGATTTAAGAGAAGTGTGGAGCAGAAATATTCAGGATATAGACTATTTGTC
>NZ_RCYB01000155.1 GCF_004168205.1 Catenibacterium sp. co_0103
CACGGCAAGTTGATAATGTCCCAATTGGGACATTATCAACTTGGATACATTGAGACATTATCACATTGGAATCAGATATGTCACTACAAAATCATAATTAAGTCTTTTCATCGCCTCACAATTCTTATATAATGAGTATTCGTGGGAGCGTAAGAATATGGATATAGATTTATCAAAACCGCTTCCTGATGAAGTTGTATTTATCCTTCAAGCAAAAGCCTATGAGTTTCAGAAGGATGGCGTAGAAAAGATTGTTGCAGCAGAAATTGAAGATTATCTCAGAAACGTAGTATGGAGAAATAAAATCGCTATTACTTTTTGTGATATGATTGATGATATTATGTCTTTACAGTTCTCTACAATTTTTGAATATCTACAAGCTAAAGTCATTAAGGAAGCAGAAACTAAAAACTTAGCAGACTTTCAGAGTCTGATCATGAAATAACTTATTATTTCTATTAAAAGTGGCCTAAAAGCCACTTTTTGATTAGAACACTTATTTTGACTTTCATCTCTATATTGTTTAAGATGAATAGGTAGTAATTTTTTAAGAGGTTAATTATGAAATATAAAACGATAAAACTAAGTCATACTAATGAAATTATACAGACTTATGGTGTTAATTCTTTGATGGCTAAAGTAATAGAAAGTAAAAAAATAGATCAAAAACAATTTAAATCCTTTATGGATCCTCATCTTATTTATCATGATTTTTCTTTATTTGAAGAAGCAGATGAAACATTAGAACGTATTGAAGAAGCAATCGCAAATAAAGAAAAAATCTGTATTTATGGAGATTATGACTGTGATGGTATTCTAGCAACCACTATTCTTGTACAAGCTTTTCATGAAAGAGGAGTAGAAGTTGGATATCATATTCCTAATCGCTTTACTGATGGTTATGGGCTTAATACAACAAGAGTAGAACAGATGGCAGAGAAGGGCTACTCTCTCATTATTACTGTAGATAATGGAATCAAAGCATTTGATGCAGTAGAAAAAGCAGGAGAATTAGGTATTGATGTTATTATCACTGATCATCATGCCTTTGATGGTGAAGTACCAGTTGCTTATTCAATCATTCATACTAAAATGTCTCCTAAATATCCATTTAAAGAGATATGTGGTGGTTTTATTGCCTATAAGCTTGCAGCAGCTCTTTTAAAGCATCATGACCCTTATTTATTTACTCTAGCTTCTATTACAACTATATCTGACATGATGCCATTACTAGATGAAAATAGAAGTTTAGTAAGACGTGGTTTACAGTTTATGAAGCAATATAAATACCCCTCTTTAGAACTATTAAAAGGGAGTAGAGACTATAATGCCACAACTATAGGTTTCACAATAGCTCCCCGTATTAATGCCTTTGGACGCTTACCAGAACTAGTGAATCCTGTATATTTAGTTAAATATTTCTTAAAAGAAGCAGACCCGGCCTACCAAGAAAAGATTTCTAATTATGCATCTAAAATCAACTCTAAAAGACAATCATTAACCACTTCTTTATATAAAGAAGCAGTGACTGATACATCTTCACCTTGCTTATTTTATGGCTCAGAAAATATGCATGAAGGATTAGTAGGTCTAGTGGCAGGTAAATATACAAGAGAATATGAACAGCCAGCCTTTGTCATGCATTATAATCCTAAAGAAGAAATATATAAAGGAAGTGCAAGAGGAATTGATGGCTTTAATATTTATAATTTCTTTACTCATCATGAAGATCTTTTTGTGCAATATGGAGGTCATGCAAAAGCAGGAGGCTTTACTATTACTAAGTCTAACTATCCTTTAGTCTATGATGCCCTTATGAATGATATAAAAGGATGCCATTTTGAAGCCAGTGAGTCAGTTATTCCTATTACACTCACAGATACAACAATTTCTAATGTTGAGTCACTTGATTTACTTGCCCCTTTTGGTGAAGAAAACAAAGCACCATTATTTATTCTAGAAGATGTATCATGTCATCAAGTAGACCGTTTATCTGAAGGAAAACATTTAAAGTTTCATTTAGGAGATAATCAGGTCTCTGCCCTTGCTTTTAATAAAGGACAATTATATGATGAACTTGTTCATAAAGATTCTATGACTCTAGTTGGTACGTTATCTATCAATGTCTTTAGAGGTAATAAATCTATTAACTTTATTGTTGAGGATATCTTATAATTTAGTTAATCTGTAAGGATTTATTTTTAAGATTTTATGTTATTCATTGTTTTGTGATGATATAATAATATTGTATAGGAGGATTCGTTATGGATTTTAAACAGCATATTGCATCTATTCCAGGATTTCCAAAGGAAGGAATTATCTTCAGAGATGTAACACCTTTATTAGAAGATAAGGATGCATTCAAAGCTTGTATTGATGATTTAGCAGCACATGCAAAGGATTTAGGGGTTGACGTAGTTGTAGGCCCTGAATCAAGAGGGTTTATCTTTGGATGTCCTGTTGCTTTAGAATTAGGATGTGGCTTTGTACCAATCAGAAAGCCAGGTAAGTTACCTAGAGAAACTGTCAGCAAGAAGTATGATTTAGAATATGGATCAAATGAAATCTTCATGCATAAAGACAGTATTAAGCCAGGTATGAAAGTATTAATCGTTGATGATTTGCTTGCAACTGGTGGTACCGTAGAAGCTGCTGCTGCACTTATTGAAGAAATGGGTGGAGAAGTTGTAGGTATGGAATTTGTGATTGAATTAGAAGAATTAAAAGCTACTGAAAAACTAAGTAAATACAACATCTATTCACAGGTTAAATACTAAGGTAATTTAAAATAACTAGGGGTTTCCTAAATTTTAATTATCACGCAGTAAGGGGTGAATCTCACCCCTTATTTCTT
>NZ_RCYB01000156.1 GCF_004168205.1 Catenibacterium sp. co_0103
GATGCTGTTGAAATATTAAAAAAAGCTATGAGCATTATAAGCAGCCAGTAAAAGTACTTTATGAGGCTATCAAGGAGTATCTGGAAGAAACTGCAGATGTCAGACGTGTCTCTTTAAGAGCTATAACTGAAATACTTGGTGTATCGAGAAGTGGATTTAAAAGCTGGCTCTGCAGAAAGCCCTCGGAATCCAGCAAGCGCAGGGATTCTGTAAAAAAAGAAATCAGCAAAATACATGAGGAAAGCCACGAGATTTATGGTGCACCAAAAATAACCGAAGAGCTCAAGAAAAAAGGACATGTGATATCGGAGAAAACAGTAGGAAATTATATGCATGAAATGCATATAAAAGCACATTACATAAAGCCATGGACAAAAACAACAGTATCAAAGAACTTCTCTAACAGATTAAGAAATATCTTAAAAAGAGACTTTGATCCAGCATCGCCAGATGCAGCATGGTGTACAGATATAACTTATATATGGACATATGATGATGGCTTTGTTTATTTAACAAGCGTAATGGACCTGTTTTCAAGAAAAATCATATCATGGGTGCTTACAAAGGATATGACAGCAGAATCAGTACTAGAAGCAATAAAGATAGCACAGAAGCGAAGAAATATAAGAAAACCAGTAATTATACATAGTGATAGAGGAATACAGTTCACAGGTGAACTGTATAAGGAAATAACAGAAAAAATGAAACGAAGCTATTCGAAAAAAGCATGTCCATGGGACAATGCATGTATAGAATCGTTTCATTCATTAATAAAAAGGGAGTGGTTAAATCAGTATAAAATTCAGAATTATGAAGATGCATATAAGTTAATATTTGAATATATAGAGACATTTTATAACACAGTAAGAATACATAGTCACTGTAATTATCAAAGTCCAAATCAATATGAAAAAAGTTATGTAAAGAGTAATTGAATTAGTAAAGAAATTTCAGTTTGACTGGTACTTTTTCTTGACGTAGTACCAGCTAACTGCCAGTAAAGAGAATAGCCAAGGCATCCTGCTTCATAGCCTGTCTTGATCTGAACATCATCACTGTCAACTGATTTCTTGGCGTTCTCAATGAACTTGATGATAAGACTGACATCTGCAGGAATCTTAGTTTCACCAATAATCTCACCAGTTTCTTTCAATAATGCACATAAACTGTATGTCTTCTTATGGACATCCATTCCAATATAAATTATACTTTTCATAGTGACCTCCTATTGTCGTTATGGTAACAACTCACTTTTTGTTTTCTATTCTTATTATGAGTTTAAATCCACGTTTTGACAACTAGGAGGTCATTTCATATTATCTATCTATTCGTTACAGCCCCTTTTTTGATTAATTGAGCTTTAACACTTTATAAAGTAGCAATAATGTGTTAAGATTAATGTATATCAAAAGGAGGAATTGAATAATATGAAAAAGCTTATGGCATCTGCTGTAGTACTTTCAATGGTACTCGTTGGCTGCGGTTCTAGTTCTAAAAAGAACACAAAAAAACCAGAAATCGCTTTGATTACTGACTCAGGAGGAATTAACGATAAGTCGTTTAACCAGTCAGCATGGGAAGCAGTAAAAGAGTATGGAACTAAAAATGATAAGGGTTATAAGTATTATAAACCTGCTTCATTCGATACTGCTGGTTATAAGGATCAAATCAAGAACGCTGTTGACAATGGTGCAAAAGTCGTTGTTTTACCAGGTTTCAAATTTGCTGCTGCATTAGGTACAATCCAGAATCAAGAAAAATACAAGGATGTTAAGTTCGTTGCGATCGACTTCACACCTACTGATGAAAAAGATAACGCTGTAGATGTTGCAGATAATGTTTACTGCGCAACTTATAAAGAACAGCAGCCTGGTTATTTAGCTGGTTATGCTGCTGTAAAAGAAGGCTACACAAAGATTGGCTTCATGGGTGGTATGGCACTTCCTGCAGTAATTAACTATGGTTATGGTTATTTACAGGGTGCTAACGACGCTGCAAAAGAATTAAATATTAAAGTTTCTGCAAAATATACTTACACAGGTACATTCAATGAATCACCAGAAATTAAGACTAAAGCTACTGGATGGTACAATGGTGGTACTGATGTAATCTTTGCTTGTGGTGGACAGATTTGTAACTCTATCTTCGCTGCTGCAGAAGATACAAACAAAAAGTCTATCGGTGTAGATAGTGACCAGAAAGATGATTCTAAGACTGTTATCACTTCAGCTATGAAGGGGGTTAAACAGACTGTATTAGACGAAATCACAAATGCTTTCAATGATAAGTTTGAAGGTGGCGCTCATGTATTAGGTGCAGAAGGTGACTACATTGGTCTTTCAACTGATTTCTCAAGATTAAAGAAATTCACAAAGAAAGATTACGAAAAAGTATTCAAAGATGTTAAAGATGGTAAAGCAAAAATTATTACTTACTCAGATGTTGATGAAAATGCAAAGGGTGATCCTAATACAAAAGTATTAAAGGATGCTTTAACTAACGTAACAGTATCTTACGAAAACTAAATAGAACTTATGGTAATTTAAAATAACTAGGGGTTTCCTATATTTTAATTATGGTAATTTAAAATAACTAGGGGTTTCCTAAATTTTAATTATCACGCAGTAAGGGGTGAATCTCACCCCTTATTTCTTTATAGTCTAGAAGTCTATTTCAGAAATATCTAAATCTAACGA
>NZ_RCYB01000157.1 GCF_004168205.1 Catenibacterium sp. co_0103
GAAAAAAATAAAAAGACCTCTCTGATTTTGAAATCAAAGAGGTTTTTGGCATTTGTTCGCTTAACTTAATACCATTGGAATATAACCCCTGCTTTTTTTCTTGCTTCAGTGAGTACTTCCATAACATCTAATGTATCCTGTAAAAGTGCAGCCATCTTTTCTTTATCATTTGTTTCAATGATTTTCTTTAATTCCACAAATTCATAATACATACGGTTATGTGGTCCGTTTTCGTTATAAGTCACTTCTTTCTGCTTATTAAAAGCCATCTGGAATTCAGTAATCTGACTTGATGGACTTCTCATGACAATATAACCTTCATCTCCCTGAATAGTAGAAGATAGCGGTGCCTGACAATCCTTTGCGGCAACACAAACTGCTTTCATATAACCATAATCCATTACAAGTACACCTGATGTATCAATACCCCTTTCAATATTAGGATAATAATCTACATTTTCAGGTTTACCAAAAAGTTCCATAATAAGATTGATGTTATAAACACCTAAATCCATTAAAGAACCACCTGAATGATTTGGATCAAAAGCAGGCGCAATATCTCCCTTCTTAAAACGATCATATCTTGATGAATATTGTGAGAAGTTAAAGTTAATCACACGAATATTACCTAGTTCCTTTACCTTTTCTTTTAATAGATATGTGTTAGGGAAGAATCGATTAGGAATAGCCTCTAAAAGGAACAAATCCTCTTTCTCAGCGATTTCCTTGAGTTCTAAAGCCTCTTTGAGGTTAGTCGTGAATGGTTTTTCACATATAACGTTTTTACCTGCGAGAAGCGCTTTTTTAGACATAATGAAATGTAGATCATTTGGTACAGCTACATAAATAGTATCAATATCTTTATTTTCCAACATTTCTTCATAACTTAAATAATAACGTTCAATAGGATACTGAACACAAAGGTTCTTTAAGTTCTCTTCATTACGTGCTGAGATACCTAATAGTTCAATACCGTTTAATTCATTAAACATCTTTAAAAAGTCTTTAACGATCATTCCTGATCCTACAATACCTAATTTCATGATAGTTCCTCCTATTTTAATCCTTTAATAGCATCTTCTAATATCTTCATCTGTAATAATGTCTGTTCCTTAGTAACAAGCTGTGGCTTATGATTGATGATTGTTTCATACAATGCATCATAGTAGTAACCATAATCACCTTTTACTGTTTCTACCTTTTCTTCATGATAATGCCCTTCTTCATCATAGATAAGAGTGCCATAATCAGCTGGAGTATCTAAGCCAAAGTCCTCATGTTCATAAGGCATATAGAAATGTTTCAAATCCGCTTCCTGACGGTCTTTTTTGGTTTTAGTAAACATTCCCTTCTTACCATATAAAACAAAGCTAGGACGCTCTTTTATACGGAAATATGATGATTTTACTGAGACCTTTAGAGTTCCATAATAAAGATCTAAATCAAAGTAATCATTCATACGTCCTGCACCTAATAATTGGCGTACATCATAATGTGCATGATCTGGTTTACCAAAATAAGAGATGACCTGATCTAAGGTATGACAAGCATGACCATAGAGATAAGAATCAATTACTGAGAATTCATGAATGCTTTCTGGTACTTCTGGACGATAGTAATCAAAATGCATTTCTAATTCTAATAGATCCCCAAGCTTTCCAGATTCAATGACCTTCTGAACAGTTAAGAAGTCACTATCAAATCTTCTATTTTGATAACATTGAAGCATGAGTCCTTTAGACTCAGCTAAATCAAATAATTCTTTTGCCTGTGCATAACTAGATGCAAATGGCTTTTCTACTACGCAATGTTTTCCTGCTTCTAATACCTTTTTCGCATATTCATAATGAAGACTCGATTTTAAAGTGACTACTACAACCTGAATATCCTTGTCGTTGAGTAATTCATCTAGGTTATCTGTGTAATGAATACCTTCTATTTTCTTCCATGTATCAAAGTGAATAGAACGATTATAAATTGTCTTTACTTTAATTTTATCTTTTCTTGTAAGTATAAATGGCATATGGTAACGATTGGTGCTTTTACCATTTCCAATAAATCCAATTGTAAGTGTCATATATGTTCCTCTCTTCTTTACTACTATTGTTTATTATTTAAAGATCAATTACAAGTATTCACATTAGAATCGTAAAAAAAGTACGCAATAGGTGTGAATAACTTTTTTAAGAGAGAACTAATAGTTCACAAAAAAAGAACCCGAAGGTCAATGTCATTAAGTTAATAATGCTAGAATTTAAGTCAGATGATATATCAGCAGATATATTATTCTGACTTTTATTTTATTGCAGCCAAAAAAGTATCGTTTTCACGATTTTTTAAAAAATATTCTATTTCATCGCAAAAAGGTTTATAATTTGTCCGACTAGTCAAATCTGTAGTTAAAATATATGAACGACTTTCGTTTGACGTTTCTATTATGAGATCTACCGGGGCGAATTGGTAAGATTTCATTAGCTATCAGATTCTCTAAAGATGGATTTTTTCCATCTTTTTTGTTTAGAAAACTTCTTACTAAATGACAGGCTCTAGTGAAATTAATCTGATAAATATATTTCTTGTTTCTTTTTTCAATCTTTATCTTCCTTATAAGTCTCTGTGTCAGATT
>NZ_RCYB01000158.1 GCF_004168205.1 Catenibacterium sp. co_0103
AGTTCATGGGCATATCTCCTTAGATTAATGTTTTGGTCGACTTAATTTTACTAGGAAATATGTCCATTTTCTATAATTGAAAAATCATAATTTACACAAAATATTTTACACTATCTTATGTTAAGTGATTTATAAATATATTATATTATAATAATATCAACAAGTATATATATTTGAATAAGTGTTGTAGAATGAATAATTCATACATACAATGTATTTAAAATTTCACATCATTGCGACAATCACTTTTTTCATCTTATGCAAAAAGATGCTTTTAGAAGATAATAAGTGTATGATGCCTTCTAGGGGGTTAAAGATATGGATTTAGCTATTTCACTTGCTACACAAATTGGAGCTTTATTTATTATGATAGGAGTAGGATATGTACTGATTAAAACAGATATATGTACAATATCAGAATCAAAACTTTTATCACAGATTGTATTATATGTTTCTGCACCTTGTGCAATCATCAATTCGTTCCAGATTGACTTAACAGCAGAAAAGTTAAAAGGTTTCTTACTGTCTATTGGTGCAGCTATTCTTGTACATATTATTTATTATATACTTGCTAAGATACTCACAAAAAAATGTCATTTTAATGCGATTGAATCAATGTCCATCATGTATCCTAACTGTGGAAACTTGATTCTTCCTCTTGTTTCTATCGTATTAGGGAACGAAATGGTTTTCTATTGTTCAGGTTATAAATTAGTGGCGAAAAACCCATAGGCTTGCCTATGGGTTGAAAGCTACATAATTTTCACTTAAGTTTTGTATAGAGTAGATGTATAATGTATGTATAAAAACAGCAGGGACTTTTTAATCAATGGTAAGATCAAAATCAAATAATGTTCAAGTAAACATATCTATTCTTATGGAATGGAAAATAGAGCTTGAAAACCTTGCACGTATCTATTCTGTTGAGGAAGGCGAGACTATTACACTTCTTGACCTTATGCGTAGAGGTATTCAGGAAAAATATCACAGTGCTTCACATTGTAAATATCTAATACAATATCATATCATACGGTGTCCTAAATTCATATTTCCGGTTTTAAAAGGTAATGTTAAAGATGCTTTAAAACAGATATTACAGAAAATTTGTAACGATTATAATTATCATATAAAATCACTTGAAGTAATGCCAGACCATATACATATTTTCATAGATGTGCCACAGACTGTCGCTCCTTATGCGATGTGGCTAGAACTCTTAAAAGTATCAGCGCTATCGAATTATTTAAAGCGTATCTGCAACTTAAAAAGTTCTATGCAGGATGTGGAACTTTATGGCCAGGAGGGTATTTTGTCTCAACTGTAGAACGCATAAGCGAAGCTGCAGTAATTAAGTATATCGAGGAACAAAAAGATGATAAGTCACGAAGAATACAAAAAGGCTCTAAAACAATTTCATAAGCTTTCTGATAGACATATTCTAGCTGCTGAAACTGATATGTCTTCTTATGATATACAAAAAGTTGTAAAGCTTTCGGATAAGATCAGAAAAGCGGGTAACGAACTCGTAGGTCTTATGAGAAAGAATTATTACCATCTTATGCGTACCAAGAGATATCGTAAGCTGCTTAAATTGTATGGCTCTACGGAAGACAAGAAAAAACGTAAACATTTTGCTGGACAGCTCAATGAAATGCAAAAGCAGTATGACGTTACCTGGGATTTTTGTAGAAAATCAATGATATTTATTGGCAAGAAGTATAATGTAGATGCGGTTTTTGCCCTTACTAAAGCCGAAGATATTTGGCGTGGCATGGAAAAATGTTTATATGGTAATGGTAATATCTTACATTTCTCTAAATATGGAGACCTGCCTTGTATAAGGGCAAAACAGATGAATCGTGGTATCCGTATATTCGTTAAGGATAATAAGTTACAGTTCAAACTTGGCAGGACGGTATTTGGAATAAAGATTAATGATAGATTTCAGACAGATGAAGTGAATGCAATATTGGATTATCTTGCTGAACCTGAGATCATGAATAATAAGGCTGTGCAGACACTTATGGATGAAGCGTACTGTATTGATACATATAGACCCTGCTATGCTACGCTTGTTCCTAAGATGATAAGAGGTAAATACAGAGTATATCTGCATCTTACTATTGAGGGTAAGGCAAAGCCAAAATATGATAGATTTGGCAGTCCAAGACATAAATATGGCAAAGGAATGATCGGTGCTGATATTGGTACACAGACTGTTGCTTATACATCTGATACTGAGGTGGGTTTGAAGAATCTTTCAGAGCGTGGCAACAGTATTCAGACTTCTGAGAGAAAAGAACGGCTGCTTTATCGTGCTATGGACAGGTCAAGACGTGCAACTAATCCGCAAAATTATAATGATGATGGTACTGTTAAAAAAGGTCGCAAGACTTGGAGATATTCTAATCATTATAAGAAGCTGAAATCAAAGCACTCTGAACTTTGTCGCATCAATGCCATAAACAGACAGCTTGCAATAAATGAAGACGCTAATCATTTAAGAAGTCTTGGAGATGTATTTATCACAGAACCCAAAAATGCAGGCAGGCTTATGAGACGAGCCAAAGAAACTACGGTCAATAGTAAAGGCAAGTTTAACAGGAA
>NZ_RCYB01000159.1 GCF_004168205.1 Catenibacterium sp. co_0103
ATATCTGTATCTGGTAATTCTTTGAGGATTTCTAAGGCAATGGTTCCCTGACCTTCAATGACATCTTCATCATCAAATGGATGTACAAATGTATAGCCATGTTCCTTCTGTAATTCTACTGCCTTCTTATAAGCATCATCATACACTTCACCATGAAGTACAACATCTGCACCTAATGCTTTAGTAGCATCCACTTTAATAAGTGGAGTATGGGCAGGCATAACAATTGTAGCCTTAACACCTAACTGCTGGGCGGCATAAGCCACACCCTGGGCATGGTTTCCGGCACTTGAGGCAATAAGTCCTCTAGACTTAGATTCATCATCCATCTTCATGATCTTATTATAAGCACCTCTAATCTTGAATGCGCCAGTTCTCTGTAAGTTTTCTGGTTTTATATAAACCATATTTCTACACTCTTTGGAGAATGCTAGACTATAGATCAAAGGTGTTGGAATGATCACTTCGTCTACTCTCTTTTTTGCTTCTTCAAAATCTTTTAGTTCTAACATTTTTTCATTTTCCTCCATATATTTATATTTTTAACGTTATCGCGTTATTTTGGTTCTAAATAAGACAAATTTTAGGCAAAATAATAAGAGTGGTAATACACTCTTATTTGAACTGATTTGATTTGTATGTGTAATGGTAACCAATAGCTTCCATCTTATCTACGATGTCCTGCATAGGAATATGGTAGTCATAACATAAGTCTGCAAGATCTTCATATTGGTCTCTAAGTTTCATATTTAACCAGCTAAGTAACATCACTGGATCTTTAGGCATTTCACTCATCTCTCAATTCCTCCTCTAGTTTCTTCAACATATACGCAATACCATCTTCATCATTTGATAAAGTGACAACATCGGCTCTTTCTTTGACTTCATCTACTGCATTGGCCATAGCGACACCACAGCCTGCATATTCAATGAGTGATAAGTCATTGAATCCATCACCAAAGGCAATCACTTCTTCTTTTGTAAGATGAAGCATCTTTACTAGCTTATCTAAAGAAGCTGCTTTATCAATATTTGGTGCCATAACTTCAATAAAGAATGGTGCAGAACGATAAATACTTAAACCTGGGAATGCACTCTTATAGTCCTCTAATACAGAAGCCACATGTTCAGGATCACCTGTACATAATACTTTATTAATAGGATCTCTTAAAATTGATTTAAAAGATTCAGCCTTTTTAATTTCGATATCGTTGATATGTCCTTCAATATTCACATACTGATCATCTACATCTTCAGTATAAACAGCATCATCATAATATGTCATAATCGCAAGATTATGTTTCTTTGCTTCATCATATGCTTTTTTAGCCTGTTCAATAGTCAAACGCTGTTCAAACATAGTCTGTCTTGTTTTCGCATCCATGACCTTAGCACCATTGAATGATAATAAGTAACCTTCATACTTTTCTAATTCAAGTGCAGCTGCTTCATGTCTTAAACCAGGTGTTGGTCTACCTGATGCAAGTACAATTGTTGCACCTAACTGCTGTGCTTTAATAAGTGTCTCACGTGTTTTATCAGTAATTTTATTTTCTGAATTCTTTAATGTACCATCTAAATCTAATGCAATTAACTTATATTTCATTTGATATAATCCCCTCTATTGTTTTTAAAAATCTCTTTCTTGTATCTTGTGTACGTTTCTTTGGTCCTTTGACAAGTTGATGCTTACGCATCTTTCCATTGATATAGCGTGTCATTAAAAGTGAGTCTATATTGTTGGAATCAATAGTGAACTACCTCGACTTAATATTCCGTATTTGAAGTCAAGGCTTCTAGGATGCTTACGCATCCGTTTAAGAAGTTTGATATTTAAGTCTCCACCTATTGCTAGGCAATCCTTATTCTTATAGGCGTGTCCACTTCGCCTCTACTGTATAGGATGTTTACATCCACAACGCTACTTTTACGCATGATATTTAATGCACCATTTACATCTGCATTCAGAACTTGTCCACTGGCTGTTCTATACTGTCCACGATGTATTCTCTTCCCACTGAAATGGTATTCTTCAGTATCATCACTCTTATAGACTGGTATGACATCCTTATCCCAGAAGCTTGCCTTTGATGTGTAGGACTCTTCCTGCATTACAAGTATGATGCCATTCAGTTCACAGAGATATTCAAGCTTGTCTCTCAGCTTTCCATAAGGAATATTGACGAAGGTCTGATTGTTTCTTCTGCCTATGTTGAAATCCTTCTGAAATGTTTCATTATAGCCCACAACAAGAGTTCCAATATCATGATCGATACAGTAATCAATCACCCTGCGTGCAGTCTTGTTCATGTAGTCATTTATTCTATTGTTACGCCTGCGTGCTATTGCCTTCTGTCTGTTGGTTGTCTTCTTTCCAAAATGCTGCTTATCCTTGATGGACTGTAATCTTGCATTTTTCTTATTGAACCACTGGTTAATGGACTTCAGTCTTCTTCCATCAATGATGAATGTTTCACCTTTACTTGATACTCCAGTGACAAGATTATTGATACCAAGATCTAATGCCAGTGCATTTGTTGTATTGAGATTCCTTTGAATGCATTCAGCTTCATAGAT
>NZ_RCYB01000160.1 GCF_004168205.1 Catenibacterium sp. co_0103
AAAAAACGGAAAACGAAAAACGAAAATCAAAGAAATGTGTTATTTCCACTTGACAATCGTCATTTCATAACAGATTATGAATATATTCATAATGAATTATCTAAACCTGGAGTCACTCTGAAGCTGTTATGGAATGAATACTGCATCAAGATAAATGATGGGAAGTATCCAGTAAGCTATTCAAAGTTCTGCAGAGGATACACAGAACATGTTCAGAACCACAACTATACCAACCATATCCAGCATAAGCCAGGTATTCGTACTGAAGTAGACTGGAGTGGGCCTACAATGCATTATACTGTTCCTTCTACAGGTGAAGTGGTTAAGGTATATCTATTTGTAGCTACACTCCCATTCTCTCAGTATTCATATGTAGAAGCTACAAAGGATATGAAGATGAATACATGGATCAATTGTAATCGTCACATGTTTGAGTACTTTGGTGGATCTACAGTAAGAGTAGTCTGCGATAACCTTAAGACAGGTGTTGTGATGCATCCTAAAAACGGAGAAATCATCCTTACTGATACTTACAGTGATTTTGGAAATCATTATATGACTGCCATCATGCCTGCACAGGTCAGAAAGCCGAAGCAGAAGGCAAGTGTAGAAGGCACTGTAGGAAAGATAGCTACTGTCATAATCGCTTCATTAAGAAACAGAGAGTTTAATTCATTTGAAGAACTGTATAAGGCAGTTAGAGAAAGACTTGAGGTGTTCAACTCCACACCATTCCAGAAGAGAGATGGAAGCAGAAAGGAAGTATTCGAAGAGGTAGAGAAGAAAACACTAAGACCACTCCCTGAATTTCCTTTTGAGGTATGTCACTGGTTTTATTCAAGAAAGGTACAGCTTAACTGTCATATCGCTTATAAAAAGAACTGGTATTCAGTTCCATATGAATATGTAGGCAAGATGGTAGATATTAAGGTAACTGAGACCACATTGACTACCTATTATCAAAATAAGCGCATTAATGTACATAAGGTGTTTCCAGATTACGTTAAAAACAGATATTCAACATATGATCATGATATGCCAGAGTCTGTCAAAGTAACAGAATGGGATGATGAGCGTATAAAAAAATGGGCCAGTAAAATTGGCCCTTACACTAGAAAGGTAATAGATAATATATTTCTAACTAGCGTAGTTAAAGAACAGGGATATAATCCTGCATTAAGTGTACTGCATCTAAGTGATAAATATTCAAAAGAAAGACTCGAAATATCCTGCCAGATAGCTTTGAGTAAATATCCATCACCTAGATATAGACATCTTAATGCCATTCTAGCCAACAATCAAGATAGACAGAATTTACAGGAAAATATGAAAAAGGAAGAGAAAGCAACAGGCCATTTAAGAGGGCCTGAATTCTATGGAGGCAGATCAAAATGATTGACAATGAAACTATAAGAAAGGCATCTGAGATGGGCATTATTGATGTCATTGATGCAGTAAATACAGTTGAATCTAATACTACTTATATCACTTTATCATTTGATGAGAAAATTAAGTTGATTATAGATATGGTATATCAGTGTAGATATAACGAAGCAGTAAAGAAACTGAAGAAAAGAGCTAAGCTTCGCTATTTAGAAGCGGATCTAAGGGATGTTCATTACACTGATAATCGTCTCATAACTAAAGATCTTGTTTCTTCTTTAGCTACATGCAGCTTTATGAATCTGAATACAAATCTGGTTATACATGGTCCCTGTGGTACAGGTAAAACATGGCTTGCCTGTGCCATAGCTAATGAGGCTATTAAACAAAGACATAAGGCATTCTATATTAGACTTCCTAGATTACTTGAACTATATGATAACATGAGAAACTCTGGAAAGAGCCTATCCCAGGCAGTGCAGAAGTATGCCAAGTATGAACTTTTGATACTGGATGAATGGTTGATGTATGAAATGAGTGATCAGGATAAGCAGTTCATTTCAGAATTAATGGAAGTAAGACATGATACGTGTTCAACTATCTTCTGTAGTCAGTATCCAACTGAAGACTGGTATGATAAGCTGCATAAGTCAACATTGACAGAAGCTCTGCTTGATAGAATAGTACATAATAGAATCGATATAGATATGGGTACTGATAATTTTAGAATAAAATAAGGGAATTATTTAGCCAATCATGACTATCATGATTGGCTATTATTCTGGTAAGAGTTAGGTGGTGCACTTAATGCGACAGGGGTGGTGCATAGGTCTGCGACTACTGGTGCAATTACGAGCGAATAATCAGTTGCTTCTCATATACCGATTTGGTACTATTAAGGTGTAGAGCGAACTGATTATTGTATTTTTTTATGTAGGAGTTTAAAAATACATTGGCTTCCTCTATATTGGTGATATGAGCGTGCCTTAGTTCGACTGGTAATCGTGACTGGAGCGTCTGGTTGAGTCTTTCGACTCTGCCTTTTGC
>NZ_RCYB01000161.1 GCF_004168205.1 Catenibacterium sp. co_0103
GACAAATAGTCTATATCCTGAATATTTCTGCTCCACACTTCTCTTAAATCGTTACCTGTAGATTATGGGTATTCAAAAAACAATTTATTTTTTTCTTTGATTTATATACTGAGGCACACTTATATGGATGACTTCATCTGCGCATTTAATAAGTTCAGGAGCAGCATTCTCTACAGCACAGCTATAGTCCGCCTCTTCAAACATTTCGATATCATTCTTTCCATCCCCAAATACAACCACTTCATCACATTGCAGCTTCTGTTTTAAGTATTTGATGGCATTGGCTTTAGAAGCATCTGGTGACATCACTTCTAACCACCAATCATGTGAATACATTTCTTGATCAAAAACAGCATAATAGTCTTCCTTAAACAAATCATAGAGAGGCTTTAATTTATCATAATCATCTATCAATAATAAATAGAAGATATCCCCCTCATAGAGATCTTCATAAGTATTCACAGGATGATTTCTAGGATCATCTAAATGATCAGCTACAAAAGCTTTTACTCCTACACTCATCTTGTCCTTAATATAAGAGAAGTAGTTATTCTTTCCTATTTGAGAATATACAATAGGTGAAATATCAAAATTCTTTACTGTATCTAATATAGAATCTCCTAAATAGTTTCCTAGGATGACATCTCCATTAGGTGAGAGTATAAATGTCCCATTCTGGACAATTACAGGAAGCTTAAAGTTTATATCACCTATTACCTGTTTTGCGGTAATAAGAGAACGTGCAGTCGCATAAGTAATATTCACATCTTCATCTATGAGTTGGTTTATTAGTTTTAAGTTTTCTGGTTCAATCGATTTATCTGGTTCAAGTAATGTCCCATCTAGATCTGTTACATAGAGTGTCTTCATAATTTCCTCCTATATAAAAACATCATGATACTATTTTACCATGATGTTTAAGAAAAAGTTATTTTTCAAAGTATTCTGCGACTTTTTGCAAGTTCTCAATAATTGGAAGATGCTGTGGACATGCTGCTTCACACTGCCCACATCCAATACATTCACTTGCTTTACCAAATGTATGTGTTAAACGTGTATAGTATTCTCCTTGAGGTCTCCATGATTTAGTCGCTACTTCCTGTTTATCAGCATTATAAAGTGAGAAGTATTTAGGAATCGCAATATGCATTGGACAACCTTCTGTACAATAAGAACAGCCAGTACAAGGAATTTCAATACTACTATTAATAATATCAACAGCTTTCTTAATAAGTGTCTGTTCTTCCTCATTTAAAGGCTTAAAGTGTTCCATATAGCCTGTATTATCTAATAGCTGTTCCATATTACTCATACCAGATAAAACTACCTGTACATTATCTAAACTTGCCGCAAAACGAATCGCCCAAGATGGAATAGACATATCTGGATGATAAGACTTGAATGTCTCTGCTACTTCATCAGGTACATTTGCGAGAGTACCACCCTTGACTGGTTCCATTACAAATACAGGAACATGATGTCTTACTGCTGTTTCATAGCATTTATGAGACTGTACGCCTTCACTTTCCCAATCCAGATAATTCAACTGAAGCTGTACAAATTCTACTTCTGGATGTTCAGATAAGACACGTTCTAATAAGTCTGCATTGTCATGGAAAGAGAAACCAATATGTTTTACTAATCCTTTTTCTTTCTTATCTTTCAACCATGTGAAACAGTCTAACTCTGTATATTTCTTATAATGATCTGTTCCCACATCATGTAAGAGATAATAATCAAAGTATTCTGCACCTGTTTTTCTTAATTGTTCATTGAAGATTCTATCTCTATCTTCTTTTGTTTCAATAAAGCCTGCATGAAGCTTATCAGCTAATGTAAATGAATCTCTTGGATGTCTTTCTACTAAAGCTGTCTTAGTCGCTTCCTCACTCTTAAAGGCACAATACATCCAGGCTGTATCAAAATAAGTAAATCCTTTTTCTAAAAATGTATCCACCATTCTTTTAGTTTCTTCAATATCAATGCTGCCTGCATCATTTTGATCGAGTAATGGTAGACGCATTAAACCAAATCCTAATTTCTTCATATACATATCCTCCCTACATTCATTTTAACCCTAAAGTAAGGTTTAAGGGCAAGAAAAAAAGAGTAACTAAATAGACTTGGGGTTTACTCAAGCTTTGAAAAAGTCAGGGGTATGAACTCCTGGCTTTGCTTTTATGCTGTCAACTTTTTAGGGGCAGTTTTCTGCTATCTGTTTTGTTTATTTCATAAATCATTTATCATGTTCTTAAGGTCAA
>NZ_RCYB01000162.1 GCF_004168205.1 Catenibacterium sp. co_0103
AGTTCATGGGCATATCTCCTTAGATTAATGTTTTGGTCGACTTAATTTTACTAGGAAATATGTCCATTTTCTATAATCGAAAAATCATAATTTACACAAAATATTTTACACTATCAGTTAAAGTATTTATCATTTAAAATTAATATGTTTTAAAAACCTTAATCTCATTATCTTAGTCATTCATATTAAATATAAAATGTTCCTCTTTAACCTTTAGAGCTTTTTTGCCACTTTATCATATCAATAATTATAGAAATAAGAGAGCATAGTAATATATGATTCAGCTGTGCACTTATGCAATTGATAACACAATCATTAGCAAACAATCACATACAATAGACGATTAAAAAAAATTTATTCCTCCTTCCTTTATATACCATTTCCAAAATAACACTTTTTTAATTGCCTATTACTTTCTATAAATATAGAAAACAATAGCGGTTACATTTTCAACGCCAATTACCCTACAGACTGTACCATATTTAGAAATTTGTGACATGTAATAATTAAATGTGAGGTTATTTTGTTGGAATAACACAAATATGTACGTGTATTCGCTTACATATAGCATTTACATAATACTGTATTTGTAAGTGTTTAAGGATAGAACCACAAAAAACGACATGATTAACATGTCGTATTGGACTACTTTGTTATGGATCTTCCAATGATACAAAAAAAGTGACAGTGCAATATACATTTTGTATTTCTTGCCTGCCACTTTTTTGACTTTTACACTTTATCTTTAAATGTCTTCTCTACTTCAATAATACGTCTACCAATTCTCTTTGTTTCTATTTTTTTATAAGCTTCTAAACAAGGAATAAATTCCTTATTGCCTTCTTCCTCAATAATATCAAGTATACGTAAAATAACCTTTCTATTTACTTTGATCAATTTATGAATGACACGCGGATTATTTTCTTTTACATCCAAGCAGAACTGTTGATACAATTCCTGAGCATATGTTTCCTTTTCTATCTCCCACCCTTCATCAGAAAATACCAGCAATGGAAGACGTCCATCATATTTAATTCGAAGATAATCCTCATCAATCATCCAATCAATATAATGCATAATATCAGCTAATTTCAAATCATGATAATAGCCATAAGCAGGACACTCATTTAGTTTAAGTTCTAGTACCTTCTTATCCTTAGAACCTTTTAATATCTTAGCAAGCATATTTCTTCCTGCTTTCATAATACACATATCAGCTGCTCTTAAGATCATCTTGATATCTTCTGGAGATAATTCTTTTACATTACCTGTATCAAGAACGACAGGTATTCTATTAACTCTTCTATTCATTGGTTATTTCCTCGCTTTCATATATAAATTTTAATACCACTCTGTTTATCATTCAACATAAAAGCTCTGTAAAGAGAATTACGATACAATTATCATATGCTTTGCACAAAGTCCATTTATCATTACAGGGAGCAGAAGTTAATTGTCATTTTTGAGATAACCATTTTGTTTACATATCATTCTAAATTAATTGTAAATTTTAAGATTGTATTCTTATATCACATTACCTATAATAAAGTAGAAAATAGAAGATATCAGTATGCCCACTTCAAGTATTACTCATAATTTTGTTATATCAAAACCAGATAGTGTAAAGCGTTTTGTAGATGCAATTGATGAAGCCGAGCGTGACCGCACACCTAAACAGACACTTCCTGGACGTCAGTTAACAAACCCACAGGAAATTTTAGCTTTAATGGCTAAAATGAAGAAACAACATGACTGATAAATAATTAAAACTTCTAAAAAATAGGTATTTCACTATCTCTTAGAAGTTTTTCTCATAACCAAATTTAATTATATGTCTTCTTCTAATCGTTTAAAAGTTTCTTCAACAGAAATAGAATCATTATTTTTAGCATAGTTTAAGTCAATATTCATTATCTGATCAAATTCTACTTTTTCTAATATATAAAGCCCCCTACATACATAGGAGGCTTCACTTTACTTTTTATTTATATAAAAACCACAAGGCATATCAGCTACTTCACCAATAGAAGGATCTAATGCATAGACTTCTTCTAGAGATACAATTCTTGCATCATCTGTCGTATGTTCTTTACCACATAAGAACTGCCACATACCATCCTCATCATGAGATTTATATAAGTAATAGGTTCTTCTTTATTTAATACATGATTTCCTCCATTTCCCCGCGCCTTCGTTGCGCGGACACAAATATATAACCAAACTCAAATCCACCAAAACTAT
>NZ_RCYB01000163.1 GCF_004168205.1 Catenibacterium sp. co_0103
AGTTTTGGTGGATTTGAGTTTGGTTATATATTTGTGTCCGCGCAACGAAGGCGCGGGGAAATGGAGGAAATCATGAAGTCTATTACTGGTGGTGATAAAATCGTTGATGAAATCATTAAGAAATGGAAGGTTCAATATAAAAACAGAAGCGCAATGCTTGATGAATTAAATGGAATATAGTCCACTCCGGTGGACTTTTTTACATCTTTCTTTTATATCAAATGAGTCATCAATGGAAAACATAAACAAAAGGAGGTAAATGGAAATGAGCTAGTATTATCTTGCAGTAGATATTGGAACTTCTAGTGAGCATCATATGTTAGCCTGTATACAAGAGAGAAAAATCAAACTAGAAGAAATCTATCATTTTGAAAATGGAATGAAAAAGTGTAAGGAATTAAACAAGATTCCTGTCAGCATGTCTATTGATACTTGGGTAGTGGATTATGTCTTATTAGATGAAGATGATCATGTTTTAGGTGATTCTTATGGTTATCGTGATTATCGTACTGATGGTATGGATGAAGTAGTTAATAAGGTTATTGATGAAAAAGAAGCATATGCTAAAACAGATTTTTAATAAACAAGTAATCAGTCATTATCGTCACCTTACATGTGAAATTATGATGAAATAATTGATGTACTTCAATCGTCGGATACTATTGACTAACACTATGATAAAATGGTAAATTATTAATCAGTTTATATATAAAGGAAGAGAATAAAAAAATGTTAAATACTTTCATGGAAATTGGTATATTAATTGTTGGTTTTGTATTATTGATTAAGGGTGCAGATTTCTTTGTAGATGGAAGTTCTTCTGTCGCAAAAAGATTAAAGGTCCCTTCAATGATCATTGGACTTACAATTGTCGCCATGGGTACAAGTTTACCTGAATGTGCAGTCAGCGTAACTGCTTCAATGAGCAACAACAATGCTCTTGCAGTCAGTAATGTAGTAGGATCTAACTTATTTAACTTAATGGTAGTATGTGGTGTATGTACACTATTTGTACCTCTTGCAGTTTCTACAGATACATTAAAGAAGGAATTCCCATTCTCTATTATCTGTGCTGCTTTATTACTTGTATTTGGTTTAGACAGTATGCTAGGTAGAGTAGATAGTGCAGTTTTTATTGTGTTATTTGCCGCATATTTAGGATGGATGATCTATTCTGCATTACAGGCAAGAAATAAAGCGTTAAGCGAAGAAAATGATGAAGAAATCAAGCTACTACCAGTATGGCAGTGTATTGTTTATATTGTAGGTGGTGCTGCTGCGATTAAATTTGGTGGCGACTTTGTTGTAGAAGGTGCTACAGCTATTGCAACTATGCTAGGACTCAGTCAGAACCTTATTGGTTTGACTATTGTCGCTTTAGGAACAAGTCTTCCAGAACTTGTGACTTCTATTGTAGCTGCAAGAAAGAATGAAATCGACATGGCTTTAGGTAATGTTATTGGATCTAATATCTTTAATATCTTATTTGTATTAGGTATTGCCGGGGTCATTAGTCCTGTTGCCATTATTACAGAAAACTTGATTGATACATTTATTTTAATTGTTGTAAGTACTCTAGTATGGGGCTTTGCCTGGAAGAAGAAAGAACTTGTTAAATGGCAGGGTATTGTGATGCTTGCAATTTATGTAGCATATCTTGTTTATATTTGTATGCGTTAAGAAGGCGATGCCTTCTTTTTTTTATTTGATATCTAATATAGATGACAAATATTGTTCAACATAATATAATTTGAATAGAGGAAAGATTATACAAAGTCATCAAATGAATTTTAAAAGGAGTATGGAATAACATGAGAAGAAATAAAGTGAGATATTATTTGGATGTTGTAATCCATCATCCTGATTGGACCATAGAAGATTTTGAAGCTGAAGAAAAAAAGCTTAAAGAAGAGAGTGATAAATTAACAGAGTGGCCTCCTATATATTGAGGCTGATTTGAAACCAACTTTAATAGAACCTTTAATTTTTAAGGGGGGTCAATAAAAAACTCGCTTTAAATATTTGGGGGTTTCCACTTGTAAAGGGCAGTCAGAAACGACTGCCCTTTAGTGCGCTCATATTACTTCTATTTAAATGTTTTATTAGTTCTTTTTCTTATAAGATCCTCTCTTTTTTCCTTCTCTTTTGATTGTTTCATCGTAAGCGCCAAATAATATAGTGGATAGAAATAGACCTCATCATGTTAGATAATTAAAGTGTTTTTAGATACTAAATT
>NZ_RCYB01000164.1 GCF_004168205.1 Catenibacterium sp. co_0103
TATTGTTGGAATATTTCTGAGTGAACTGATAAAGAGAAGCTTTCTTAGGCTTTAATACTTTGTTTGACATATGATTATACCTCCATCTAATTTCTAATCTAATTATAGAACAGATGGGAAATTCATGTGTCTGGTTCAGCTTCATGAACGCCGTTTAATCGGTGTTTATGAAATTTAATTTTCACTGACCTGTGGTTTGTGGGTATCCAAAAAACTTTATATCCTGATAAATATTTTTCAAAAAACATATCATAATTAGTCGTAATAATACCTGCAACAGATTTTTTTGATATATGGCCAAATAGTTTTACTTCATCCCTGAATGTTTCTTTTAATACTGAATTTGATTTAATAAACTGAGCTGTTTCAGCTTTAAATGGTGAACATCCATCTTTTATTTTTTGCATATAATATTCATCTACACATCTAATAGATGGATCCTCAAACCACTTTTTATTAAAATGCGCTTCTAAAACTGTAGCAATTGCTGGATATAATCCGTATTTTTTGTCTTTCAATTCTGCTTTTGAAACATATGATTGAAAAGCAAATTCATCGAAACAAATCTGTTTAATCATGTGCTTCAATAAACCATTCCAATCAGGTAATCCATAATAACGTCTTGAAAACCCTGAACCAATAAACAAAAAAGGAATTGTATCCATTTGAGATATTAATTCTTCAATAGTTGTTCTACTCATAATTTTATCCTTTGATTTACATATAGTTCATAATTTTCATAATTGATTAAATCAGAAATTTTGAGTAGATCTTTATTACATCATATTCATATTTGTATATAAAATATTACTTACTCTAAGTATAACAAAATTTTTTACTAATAAAAAGAAGTAAGAGTAATTCTTACTTCTCGAAATCCTTCTTCATTCTCTTATATTCTTCATAGAGTGTTTCTGTATAGGTACACATATATTCTGGTTTACCCATATAGCTGCCAGATTCCAATAAATGGCTTGCAGCACATGTACGACAAATAGATTTTAATTTACATACAGAACATCCAGAATATAATCTGATCTTTGAACACCCATCAGAAACAGTCTCCCAGGCCTGTTTAAAGCCCACCTCAAAGACATTGGCGGTAGGTGCAGTTAAAATAACACATGGATGCATTTCACCCTGCCAGTTTACTGTATAAGAACATCTTCCAGCCAGACATTCCATTTGTCCTTCCTGTTCTTCACCAATCACTCTATCTTCTACTAACTTAAGCTGTTTATTCACATACTCTTCGACATGATCAATAGAATCAATCTTATCTAGATTATGAGCGAAAGTAAGAGCTGCATCTTCTGGTGCAAGTCTTGCCTGTTGATTATAAGGTAACTTTCTTTCACGTGTTGCAGGAAGCATATATGTATCAAATGAGATTGGAATATCCATATCAGTGACCATCTTTAATACATCTCCGGCATCCTTCTGGTTATTCTTCGCAAGAGAGAAACCTACTCTTACAGGAATATCTGCTTCCTGTAACATCTTAATAGAATTCATAACCTTATCATAACCATTCTTATAATGACATAATCTTTCATATGTCTCATTACTAGAGCCATATAAAGTAATATTAATACGTCTAGGCATATGTTGCTTAAAGAATTCTACCCATGATTCATCTATGAGTGTCGCATTCGTATTAATCGTAATAACAATACCCATCTTTTTAAGACCTAAATAGATTTCTTTAAAATCAGGATGTAGTAATGGTTCTCCACCAGTAAGTAATAAGAATAGTGTTCCATTCTCTACCATCTGTTTCCCTATTTCTAACCATTCTTTACCAGTATGAATTCTTCCTCCTGCTTCTTCTAACTGTTTATGAGTTAAATGAACATAACACATATCACAGTTCATATTGCATAGAGGTAATAGTTCTATACTACCGTTGGCAGGTGATTTCACACTTGCAGCCTTACGAATAAGCATTCTTTCGACGGTATTGGCATCTTCCATTGGTTCCATATAATTCTCCCCTTCATTTCAAAATAAAAAAGCTTATGAAATATTAATATATTTCATAAGCTTTTTCAATGTTTTATAGTTTAAGATCTATTTGGGTCTGATTCCAATGTGATAATGTCTCAATGTATCCAAGTTGATAATGTCCCAATTGGGAAATTATCAACTTGCCGTGTTAAACTATAACCTCCGAGGGAGGTTATTATGAGAAAGGTTGAATTGAGAATGAATGAGC
>NZ_RCYB01000165.1 GCF_004168205.1 Catenibacterium sp. co_0103
TGTGGTTCACTACACTTGGCGGTAAATACCTGTGGTCAGACTATCTCCGACTGAATTAGTGCCATGCCCGGCACACGTAAAAAAAGAAGTACTATTCGTACTTCTTCTAAGAATCATAATTATTTTTTAGCAGCAGCCATCTGAGCAGCTACTTCAGCAGCGAAGTCTTCTTCTTTATGTTCCATACCTTCACCAACCATGAATCTAGCCATTTCAACTACTTTACCGTTACCTAAGAACTGTGCAACTGTTAAATCAGGGTTCTTAACGAATTCCTGGTCAACTAAGCAGATAGCCTTTAATTCTTTGTTTAAACGTCCAGCAATCATCTTTTCTACGATATTTTCTGGTTTTGGTTTAGCTGACTTAGCATTTTCTTCTAAAGCCTGTTTCTTTAATACTTCAGTTTCCTTAGCGATATGTTCGGCAGGGATTGCAGATCTATCGATAAACTGAGGAGCACTTGCAGCTACGTGCATAGCAACATCTCTAGCCTTTTCTTCATCACAATCAGCGATTTTAACTAAAGCAGTGATCTTACCACCCATATGAGAGTAAGCACCAAATACTTCATTTTCAGCCTTAGTCATAACAGCAAATCTTCTTAAAGATAATTTTTCACCAATCTTACCTGATTTTTCAGCGATTACAGTAGCAAGATCTTTACCTTCTACTTCAATCTTTAAAGCTGCTTCAACATCAGCTGGGTTGTTAGCAACAATAGTCTTTGCAACATTTGCTACTAATTCCTGGAATTCAGCGTTCTTAGCAACGAAGTCAGTTTCAGAGTTAACTTCTACTAAAGCTGCTTTATCACCATCAATTACAAATGCAGATAAACCTTCAGCTGCAATTCTGTCAGCCTTCTTAGCTGCCTTTGCGATACCTTTTTCTCTTAACCAGTCAAAAGCTTCTTCGATGTTACCGTTAGTTGCATCTAAAGCCTTTTTACAGTCCATCATACCTGCACCAGTTTTTTCACGTAATTCTTTTACTAATTTTGCACTAATTGCCATTTGTTTTTCCTCCGTAAATTTTATTAAAAAGGAGAAAGCATAATGCTTTCTCCTTTTGATTATGCTTCAGTCTTGTCAGTTCTTGGAGCTTTATTTCTTCTAGGACCGTTCTTATATCTTGGTCCTCTGTTGTTTTTATTTTCTTCAACGCTTGCAACAGCATCGTTCATTGTAACTTCTTTTTCTTCTTCGTCTTTAACGAATGCTACAGTAGTAGGTTCACCCTTAGCTTCGCAGATAGCATCAGCCATAGCAGCAACGATTAACTTAACAGCTCTGATTGCATCATCGTTTGCAGGGATTACGTAATCTACTTCATCAGGATCACAGTTAGTATCAACGATACCGAATACTGGGATACCTAAGATCTTAGCTTCAGCAACAGCATTGTGTTCAACCTTTGGATCAACTACGAATAAAGCATTTGGTAACTTCTTCATTTCTTTGATACCGCCAAGGTTTCTTTCTAACTTAGCCTTTTCCTTCATAAGAAGAACTGCTTCCTTCTTAGTGTACTGTTCTAAGCTTCCGTCTTCTTCCATCTTTTCAAGTTCGATAAGTCTCTTGATTCTCTTCTGGATAGTCTTGAAGTTTGTTAAAGTTCCACCTAACCATCTAGAGTTTACGAAATAAGAACCAGATCTTTCAGCTTCTGTCTGAACAGCTTCCTGAGCCTGTTTCTTAGTACCAACAAATAAAACCTTACCGCCCTTTTCAGCGATTTCTTTCATTGCCTGATAAGCTTCATCTAATTTGTCTGAAGACTTCTTTAAGTCAATGATATAGATTCCATTTCTTGATGTAAAGATGTATGGAGCCATTTTTGGATTCCATCTCTTTGTCTGATGTCCGAAGTGAACACCAACTTCTAATAATTTTTTCATTGAAATTACTGACATGTGTAATTTCCTCCTTTTTGTTTTTTCCTCCACTATTTCTAACATAGCCCACCAATAAGGCACTCGAACTATGAATCCATAGTGTGTGTATTTCAAACACCATGACATAATAACATAAAATTAAATAAAATACAATAAAAAAAGAGAGTAACTAAATAGACTTGGGGTTTACTCAAGCTTTGAAAAAGTCAGGGGTATGAACTCCTGGCTTTGCTTTTATGCTGTCAACTTTTTAGGGGCAGTTTTCTGCTATCTGTTTTGTTTATTTCATAAATCATTTATCATGTTCTTAAGGTCAA
>NZ_RCYB01000166.1 GCF_004168205.1 Catenibacterium sp. co_0103
AAGAAATAAGGGGTGAGATTCACCCCTTACTGCGTAATAATTAAAATTTAGGAAACCCCTAGTTATTTTAAATTACCTACAAGTGGAAACCCCCAAATATTTAAAGCGAGTTTTTTATTGACCCCCCTTAAAAATTAAAGGTTCGTAATAATTAAAATATAGGAAACCCCTAGTTATTTTAAATTACCCACCGTTTTGAACGGCGTTTAAATAATCAAATTGCCAATAAATAGTACTTCTAGCACTACATTGATAATTATCAAATAAATAAAGAGTGCTTTCTTATACTTTTTATAATTATTAAATAATGAAATAACTGCAGATACAACAAGTAGTGAAGCCATAACAAGATAGAGTGCTTCAATGATGATGTTCCCTTTCGCAAGAGTTATTCCAAATACATAAAGTATAACAGCCATTAAGCTTGCTGCAAGAGAGACTATAATGATTTTTCTCTGTTTTTCCATTAAGCATCCCTTTCAAGTTCTTTTAATATAGATTCACCAATACCTGGATTTTCTACATTAAAGTTATCTGCAATAGTTGCACCTATTACTGCATAACTTTCAAGTAGTCCTAAGTTTTTAGGATGATGTAATGATTTGCTGTAGATGAGTAGTGGGACATGTTCTCTTGTATGGTCTGTTCCTTTCCAAGTAGGATCATTACCATGATCAGCTGTAATCATGATTAAATCATCATCATTGATTGCAGCCATTAAATCAGAGAGCTGTGCATCAAATTCTTCAATAGCATCTCCATATCCAATCGCATTTCTACGATGTCCATAAACTGCATCAAAATCTACTAGATTCACAAAGATGAGTCCATGTTGGTTTTCTTTCGCAAGTTCAATTGTCTTTTCCATACCATCCTTATTAGAAACAGTATGAATGCCTTTTGTAATACCTTCATCTACAAAAATATCAGGAATCTTCCCAACTCCTACTACATCTAGTCCTGCATCCTTTAAACTATTAAGTACTGTTTTACCAAATGGTTTTAAAGCATAGTCATGTCTATTAGGTGTACGTTTAAATTCTCCTTTTTTACGTCCTACAAAAGGTCTTGCAATGACACGTCCAACCTTCCATCTTTCATCCATGAGTAATTCTCTTGCAATATGACATGCTTCATATAATTCTTCTAATGGAATTATTTCTTCATTCGCAGCAATCTGGAATACAGAATCAGCTGATGTATAAACAATCCAGTCTCCTGTTTCTAATTGCTTTTCTCCTAAATCATCTAAAATCTTAGTACCACTTTCTGCATAGTTTCCAAGACATTTTCTACCTGTCTTTTCTTCAAATAGTTTTATAAATTCTTCAGGAAAACCTGTATCAGTAAATGTCTTAAAAGGTTTAGTGACTTTAAGTCCCATCATTTCCCAATGACCTGTCATTGTATCCTTCCCATTAGATACTTCTTTTAAAGAGGCAGTAGTACCTAGTGGATGTGCAATTGGATGAATACCTTTAAAGTCTCCTAGATTACCTAAACCCAAGCCTTCCATATTAATTACATTTAAACCATCTTTTGCTTCACAAATATGACCAATCGTATTGGCACCTTCATCACCAAATAAAGCTGCATCTTCTGCATGTCCAATACCCATAGAATCACATACAATCACAAATACTCTTTTATATAATTCTTTACTCATCGTCTTTCCTGCCACTCAAAATGTGATTAAATATACTCACATCGAGATAATGTAAGTTCTCACGAACATTACTTACTATGTCACCGTGCACGCTTTGGATTGACCGAAATCATATCTACTCACAAGTTCAAGTACACTCCATAGTCTTAAATTCCCGAAATAGCCTTCGGTACATACTTACGTTTGCGTTCATCTATGCAACTTCGTAAGTTGTAGCATCTCTCAGATTAAGTGCGGCATTGAAATCTCTGTCTTTGATATATCCACAGTCACATCTGAAAATTCTATCTGAAAGCTTTAAATCTTTCTTGATACTTTTACAGCAATGACATGTCTTAGATGATGGGAACCATCTATCTACTGTTCGAAGTTCGATTCCGTTCTTTTTGCATTTAGCTAGAAGCTTTATTTTAAATTCATAAAACTTCTGCGAAGCAACTGCCTTTGAAAGATGCTTGTTCTTCATCATTCCTGATACGTTTAGATCTTCAATCGTTATATGAGATGGCTTGGTTTTCACTATCTCTGCGATT
>NZ_RCYB01000167.1 GCF_004168205.1 Catenibacterium sp. co_0103
GGTGTCTGCCGTTTATATAGCTGACACCTTAACTTAATTACCTGATGGTATTAGTTTTGTTTAACTTAATACCATTGGTCTAACGAGGCTTATCTTTTTTGAGTTTTCTGATATTTGTGGTTCTTCCGTGTTTAAGAATTCTTTGATAGTTTTCAGTTAATGATTTTTCATAACGGCTTGTCAGCCAAGGTACATAGAACTGAGCATCTTTAATTTCATCAGGAAGATATTGAAGATATTCCCATAAATCAGGCCTATTATAATCATAACGATCTTCCTCATCTATACCAACAGGAGTTAAACGTATATATTGTGGTGCTTTATGTGGTTCGTTGTGGTAAGACGCAAGTGCTGCATCTATCGCATTTTCACTCGATTTTGATTTAGGTGATAAAGCCAATTCTATAATGCAGCTTGCTAGAGGAATTCTCGCTTCAGGAAAACCAATTGTCTTAGCTGCCTGGAAGGCTAAAACAGTACGCATACAAGCATTAGGATTGGCTAGTCCTATATCTTCATAAGCAGTTGTAATCAGTCTTCGTTCTAGTGACTCTATATCTCCTGCATCTATAAGTTTAGCAAAATAATAAAGAGCACCATTTGGGTCAGATCCCCTAATAGATTTCTGCAAACCACTTAAAGTATCATAGTATTGATCTTCATCTTTATCAAATTGCATATTGGCGCGTGGAACAGCTTCCTGAATGATTTCTAATGTGATATGTGTATCTGGCGCATAAATAGTTGCAAGTTCCAAACAATTATAAGCATAACGAACATCACCACTGCTCATTCTTGAAATATAATCATATACTTCTTGATCTATTTCATATTGATGATTAAGTCCTCTCTCGCTGACTGCAGCTCTTTGACATGCTTCCACAATCTCTTCATGATTCAAGGGCTTTACTTCACACAAATGACATCTCGAGCGAATTGCAGGATTGATAGAATGATATGGATTGGCAGTTGTGCAGCCTGCGATAATCAACAATCCACTCTCGATATAGGGCAGTAAATGATCTTGCTTATCTTTATTTAAACGATGCACTTCATCTACAATCACAAACAAACCTTCTGAAAGTTTCGCTTCAGCGATAATCTGGTCCATCTCTTTCTTATTACTAGCAGAGGCATTGAATATACGATATGGTATATTTAAATCATGAGCGAGGGCTTTAGCCATAGTTGTTTTTCCACATCCAGGAGGTCCGTATAAAATAATGGACATTGGATGATCCTTCTTTACAAATTGTCTTAATAATTTATTATCTCCTACAAGGTGCTTTTGTCCAATAACATCATCTAGTCCAATAGGACGCATGGAATCTGCAAGTGTCTTATGAATCATAGTTTATTTCCTTTCGTTTTAGAATCATGTATAATTATAACATGATTTTATAAGGAGAGAGTAATATGAGAATTGTTTTACAAAGAGTAAAAGAAGCAAGTGTGACAATTGATGGAGAAGTACATGGTGCCATTAATAAGGGTTATATGATTCTTGTAGGTTTTAATAATGATGATACTCATGAAATTATAGATCGTCTTGTGGAAAAGGTCATCCACTTAAGAGTCTTTGAAGATGAAAATCAAAAAATGAATCGTTCACTCATAGATGTAGAAGGATCTATTCTTTCTATTTCTCAATTCACTTTATATGCAGACTGTCATAAAGGAAGAAGACCAAGCTTTATCGATGCAGCTAAGCCTGATATCTCTTCACCGCTTTATGATTACTTTAATAAAAGTTTAAGAACCCAAGGCATTCATGTAGAAACAGGAATTTTTGGAGCTGATATGAAATGTGCGTTAATTAATGATGGCCCAGTTACTATTGTATTAGATAGCGATGACATCATGCCTCGAAAATAATGCGATTATCGGCAAATAGAAGGGCGTATAAGCCCTTTTTTACATTTTTTCACAAAAAATGAATAAAAATCAAAAAAAGTCTTTACAAAGGAAATGAATGATGGTAGTATAAGTGAGCACTCCGGTGAGGAGCGCAGATAGAACATTGAAAACTGAACAGATACACGTCAGATTTATTTGAAAACATTTAATTGATGAGCTGAACATCAGCTCTTC
>NZ_RCYB01000168.1 GCF_004168205.1 Catenibacterium sp. co_0103
GATGCTGTTGAAATATTAAAAAAAGCTATGAGCATTATAAGCAGCCAGTAAAAGTACTTTATGAGGCTATCAAGGAAAGACTAAACGCAACTTTGACCCACCTAAAGTGGAATTTAACTTTTCACTTTAGAAATAATTAACTGGTTTGAAAGTATATTGTAGGTGCTTGTAAATCGAGATATAATGTTATTTATACTTAAAGGATAAGGGGTGTAGATAATGTCACAAACCATGCAAACAGTTTTATTAAGTTTAGCAACGAGCCTATTTGTCAGTATGGTGACTTTTATTCTTGGTCTAAAATCTGGGAAAAATCAAGCAGACCGTGCAAAACTACAAGAACTCTATAAAAATATTCATAGACATTTTTCTGAATTAAAGGAAGCATTGGCAGATGATTGTCCCAAATTATGGGAGCATTATAAAAAGAATGATGAATATCTGCCACTGATAAAAGAACTTGAAAGCACAGGAGATATTTTATTTATCAAGAAAAAAATAGCGAAAAGTTCATTAGATTTGGAAAAAAGAATTTTGATATATTCATGGAATTTAAATCATCATATTCCCGATTTGCATAATGAATTAGTATCTAATCTTGATATATACCGAGACGGATATTCCTTTAAAACTTACAATAGGTCTGAAGATGAAAAAGCACATTTTGAATCTGTAAATCCAACAAATTGTAGAACTTTTTCCCCTAGAGGTTACTTTATCCTCTATAACAAAGAAGCCACCAAAGCACTTTTGCAAAAGATTGATACCTCGTCATGTGCTGTGGAATTTTCGCTAGGAAATCCTATGAAATATACATTCAAAATTTATCCTGACAGTTTGAATGTAAGTGTGGAAGAATATATTGAATATATTTATGAAAGATTTAACAATAATATTGAGGAGTTTAATAGCTTGTGTGGAGAAAAGGACAGATTAATTGAGGAAATTGACAAACTTCTTAAAAAAGTCGAAAAAAGGGTTCGAGAACCTATTGGATTTTGGGAAACAATTATTGGAGCATTTGGCGATATGTTTCGGTAGAATCCCGGTAGAATCACAAGTTAATATTGCTTCTGTGATAATATTCTGATAAAATTAGGATAGAATAAACAATATGAAAGGAGCGATTAAACATGATACAAATTCGACCTGTTTCAGACCTTAGAAATAAATTTCCAGAAATTGAAGCTATCGTAAACGGAGGGAAACCTGTATATCTGACAAAGAATGGTTACGGTGCTATGGTTGTTTTAAGTCTGGAAGAATATGCAAGTTTGACAGACAGTATAGAAATGAAACTTGATGAAGCTGACCGACAGGCAGCTATGACAGAGGAACGTCTTTCTCACGAAACAGTATTCAGTAATGTAAGGAGAGCTATACATGGAAAATAAATCCTATAAGCTGCGGTACTTACCGCTTTTTGAACAGGATTTGATTAGCACAGCGAGTTACATTACGAATGTTTTAAAGAACGAGGACGCAGCAATCCGTCTGGTTGATGATGTGGAAGCTGCTATACTGGAAAGGCTGAACAATCCTGTTGCCTTTGAACCATATCCATCCGCAAAAAAACGTGACTACCCTTACTATCGGATTTATGTACGCAATTACGTTGTTTATTATGTAGTGATTGATGATGTGATGGAAGTACGACGTTTGATGTATGGTGCAAGAGATACGGACAGACATTTATAATTAAATAACAGACATAAAGCAGTTAGTCGATAATGATTAGCTGCTTTTTTCATGCTCGAAAGGAGGAACATGGAACATATCAACGAATATGATGAATACGAAGATGATTTCAAAAGCGTTGCCCGACCAGAATATAAATGGTTGGCAGAACAAATGCTGCTGGAATTGTTGGAAGCAAATGACCGACAGTGAGTTATAGACAATATGAAATGACGAGGAGGAAACAAAAAAGTAACTCTCCTTAATTGTTCAATCGTGGATTTACCATTATACTTTGAGTAGAAACAAAAATTCATAGTATTGTGGGATTACCGCAAACAAATAAGGAGGGTTACCTATGAATAGAATAATAAAAATTGGGAT
>NZ_RCYB01000169.1 GCF_004168205.1 Catenibacterium sp. co_0103
GACAAATAGTCTATATCCTGAATATTTCTGCTCCACACTTCTCTTAAATCGTTACCTGTAGATTATGGGTATTCAAATATTATTTTTATACATAAATGCCAAGAAAATTGAAACTGTCATATCTTATTTTGACAATTACCTGTGGAATGCGGGTATTCAAAAAAATATATTATATCTAATTCGTTTAAACCATTTAAGTACATATCTATCATTCCAATAAATAAATCATAAGTTGATATAAGCATACTATTATACTATAGTTATTACATAACGTAAGTTCATACTTACGCAAGGGAGGCATATAATGAATAAAGATCTTACAAAAGGACCTGTTGTAAAATCAATGCTGTTGTTTGCGATACCTATGATACTAGGAAATCTCTTACAACAATGTTACAACATTGCGGATACTTTAATAGTAGGGCAGTTCTTAGGAAAAACAGCTTTAGCTGCAGTCGGTTCTTCTTTTACTCTAATGACCTTCATTACATCTATTATATTAGGCTTGTGTATGGGTAGTGGTGCACTCTTTTCTATTAGATTTGGACAAAGAGATAAACAAGGATTAAAACAGGATCTATGTGCTTCCTTCTTCTTTATCGCCTTCATATCCATATTACTTAATATCATTGCTTATATATGTATAGATGCACTTAAACTCTTCTTAAGCGTGCCTCATGAGGTATGGGGTGATATGAGATGTTATCTCTCATATATCTTTATGGGAATCATTGCGATATTCTTATATAACTTCTTTTCGGCTTATTTAAGATCTATTGGTAATTCAGTCATTCCACTTATCTTTCTTGCCATCTCTTCTATCTTGAATATTATTCTAGATCTCTATTTTGTACTTGTATTAAAGATTGGAGTAGGGGGTGCAGCCCTTGCCACAGTACTTTCTCAATATGTATCAGGTATAGGCATCATGCTTTATACACTACTTAAATATAAAGAAGTACTTGTAATATTTAAAATCAGTTACTTAAAAAGAGAAAGAATCAAACAGATCATCTCTTTTTCACTTCTTACTTGTATCCAGCAATCAGTCATGAATCTAGGAATACTGATGGTACAAGGGTTAGTTAATAGCTTTGGTACAGTTGTTATGGCTGCATTTGCAGCTGCAGTAAAAATAGATGCTTTTGCCTATATGCCAGTACAGGACTTTGGAAATGCTTTTTCTACATTCATTGCTCAAAACTATGGTGCCAAAGAAAAAGAAAGAATACAAAAAGGACTCAAAGAAGCTGTTCGTATCTCTTCAATATTCTGTATAATCATTTCTATTCTAGTTTATATATTTGCGAAACCTTTAATGATGATTTTTATAGATGCAAATGAAACAAGTATCATCCTAGAAGGAGTACGCTACTTAAGAATAGAAGGTGCATTCTATATTGGTATAGGCTGTTTATTCTTGTTATATGGTTTATATCGTGCTTTAGGAAGACCAGGTATGAGTGTTGTTCTGACAGTATTCTCACTTGGTACAAGAGTCGCTTTAGCTTATATTTTATCTTCTATACCAACACTAGGAGTCATTGGTATATGGTGGTCAGTTCCAATAGGCTGGGCACTTGCAGATCTAGTAGGATTAGTATACTACAAAATGAATAAACATAATCTGTTAAGTTTTGAGGGAGGATTATAATGAAATATGCTGGTATTAAGTGATACATCTAAAGGTTAACAGGAGCTTCTCCTGTTTTACATATTGACAGAGATTAACTCTGTTTGATTAAATTGTGGTAGGGAGGACGAAGTGTGAAACAAAAATCAATCAAAACGTATAAAAAAAGACAAACTTAAAAATAAGTTTGAATAATTTAGAAAAAATAGAATAATTGAATATTATGGTTTAGTTAATTTAGAAACGTCAAAACCTGATTTCTTAAGAAACTCTATCGCTGATTCTTCTGTTAAAACTTGTTGCTTTATAGGTGGCTTAGGATTTTTAAATGATTCATAATCTGAAGGATTAAATGTCTCTCCAGTAAGAATCATATGGTATATACTGACAAGCATCATTCTT
>NZ_RCYB01000170.1 GCF_004168205.1 Catenibacterium sp. co_0103
TCGGTCTTGAAAACCGACAGAGGATTAACGTCCTGCGGGGGTTCGAATCCCTCAACCTGCGCCATTGAATGTTACTCGGGAGAAATCCTGAGTTTTTTTGTATTTTAATCAAGGAGGTATCATATGAGATTTTACCAGGAATTACAATTGAATCAGTCTGGTTCTAAAGAACTCATCAGACAAAGCAAAACAACAAAAGAAAAACTATATCACATAGCGGTATATCTTTTTAAAATTGCGATCACAGTGGCATTCTGCTTTCTCTTTGTAACATTATTTAGTATTTTATTTGGAAGTGAGAATAGTATTGCTGGAGTGGTTGTTCTCTTATGTATTATGGTATTTAGACAAGCACACTTTGAAATTCATGCAGGACAATCTACAGTGCTTCTGGTGTTATTTTTCATTAATATGACTTTATGTTCACACCTGGCTAATAAACTTTCTCCAGTCGCAGGAATGCTGATAAATATCGTTGCATTAGCTATATTAGTATTCCTAGGATGTCATAATCCATCTATGTTCAATCAATCAACGCTTGTTCTAGGATATTTATTATTATATGGTTATGATGTATCTGGAAAGAGCTATTTGATGAGAATTGCTGGAATGGCTGTAGGTGCAGTTCTTACCTGTATCGTATTCTATCGAAACCATAAGCATAGAACATACGATAAGCATGTAAAACATATATTACAGGAATTTGATCTATCTTCCACAAGAACAAAATGGCAGCTATGTCAGATTATCTGTGTGCCAGTTGTAATATGTATAGCTGAACTTTGCGATATGCCACGTGCTATGTGGGCTGGTATTGCCGCAATGTCTGTGATCTTACCACTTATGGACGATATGCAATATAGAGTACGTAAAAGAATTATTGGAAATATTGCAGGAGTGATATGCTTTACAGTATTATATTTCCTTCTTCCTTCACCAATATATGCATTTATCGGTGTGATTGGGGGAATTGGAGTAGGTTTTTCTACACAATATAGCTGGCAGGCTGTTTTCAATACATTTGGTGCTTTAGCTATAGCAACACAACTATATGGATTAAAGGGAGCAGTAAGCTTAAGAATAATACAGAATGTATTTGGTGTAGTCTTTGCGTTGTTATTCTGTATTATTTTTCATTGGTTTGTATCAAAAATTAAAGTAAAAGAAGTGTTGTAGGATATAATGAATTCATAAACCTGTTTTGACATAAGGACGTACGAAAATGTACGTTCTTTTTTTCTTGCATATATTGAATCTGTTCCTCGTGATACATTATATCTAACGAGAATGTCTCAATATGCATCTGATATAAGAACAGCGTGTGCAATATTGCTGTTTTTTACACATAGGGATAAGAATTCACTGCATCTCTTTTGTAATATGCATAAATAAGCGTTTTGAGGCAGTTTTGTATATATATGATAACTGTTTATGTATAATGGTTTATAAAGCTTAGAGAAGCGATATATGAGGAGAAAGTGCCATGAGAACTGAAATGGTTGAATTAACTAATCTCTGTATGATAAAAGATGGAGATAAGTATTTACTGCAGAATAGAGTTAAAAAAGATTGGCAGTGATATACATTTCCTGGAGGACATATAGAACCTGGAGAATCAATTGTACAATCTGCAATAAGAGAAGTAAAAGAAGAAACAGGTTTAACTATGAAGAATCCCCGTTTAGTAGGAGTGAAACAATTCTGGGCAGAAAGTGGAAGATATATAGTATTTTTATTTTCTGCAACTAAATTTACTGGTGATTTAAGAAGTAGTAATGAAGGTGAAGTGGAGTGGTTTACCAAAGAAAAAATAAAAAATATTTTGAATACCCACAAACCACAGGTCAGTGAAAATTAAATTTCATAAGCACCGATTAAACGGCGTTCATGAAGCTGAACCAGACACATGAGTTTCCCATCTGTTCTATAATTAGATTAGAAATTAGATGGAGGTATAATCATATGTCAAACAAAGTATTAAAGCCTAAGAAAGCTTCTCTTTATCAGTTCACTCAGAAATATTCCAACAATA
>NZ_RCYB01000171.1 GCF_004168205.1 Catenibacterium sp. co_0103
CGACAGTAACTATATTATCATATACTCTTCAAATTTAAAAGAAAAGACTGTTAACATTTAGTTTGTCAACAGTCTGAAGGACTCATATGAGTCCTTTTACATTAGTCTTTTTTAACTGTATGTAATTTATCTAATAAACCATTCTTTTTAAATGTAGGTGCTAAAGCTAAATAAAGTGCTGAAGAAATCACAATCGCAATTACTGCATTAGTAATAGTAGTCACTGCATTCCAAGATGCAAGTGCTAAAGCAGCTTGAGAAGGTGCACCAAGTAATACTGAAGTATAGAAATAAGAGAATAGTGGTTCAGCAATCACATTAAATAATAAACCTGCAAATGTAGAAGCAACGACACCAATCACTAACTGCTTACCTTCTAGTTTTTGGATCTTGAATACTCTATGTGCAACTAGACCTGTAATAACTCCAATACTAAACTTTAAGATAAATGTCTTTGGTGCGACTACTACATAAGTAGGATCAAGTAAATCGCCAATACCCATACCAACTGCTCCCGCAATTCCTCCAGGAAGACCACCTAATAATAAAGCAGCCAATACACAGAATGTATTTCCTAAATGGAATGAAGTAGTTCCTCCTGGTGTTGGAATCTTAATCTGTAGGAATGTGAAGGCGATATAAGCTAAAGCTGCCATCAATCCTGTTACTGCAATTTTTAATGTTTTATTGTCTTTCATATAAAACTCCCCCCCCTTTGATGAATAACACTATACATACATTCTGACATTATATAAATACTCAGTTATCAACCAAAAAAATAAGGTCAGTTTTAAAACTGACCTTATTCATGTACGATTTTTCCAAATAAGAAACGGATCAGAGGACCACAATAGAAAATCTGGAATAATAATGCGACAGGGAAGTTCATGGATGTTGTCTGGAAATAGACTGAAGCATCGATGTTTTTGAATAATACAGTTGCGATTAAGCTCGTGCATGGACACATGATACAAACAATCATACAAGAAATGGCAAGAGTAATCACGATAGGACGATCTGTAGGCTGTACAAAACGGAAAGCAAGCTTATGAGCTAAAGAATCTACAACAAGTAGTTCTAAAAAGAAAGCGACAGGCCACATGATAATCATTTCGTGGAAGGCAAGTAAAAAGACCTGGTTTGTCATTCCTCCGATATTTAATGAGATGTTGAAGAGAATCATGACATACACCATTAAGAATGACATCGTCGCTGTAAATAATAAATTTTATTTAAATGTTTTAGGCATTATAAAATGCTCCTTTCTTGAAATTTCACTTGATATATACTTAGAAAAATGATATATGATCTATGTATATTAAAGTATAGAAAGTAAACAGATCATCAGTAAAAGTAACCATGATATAAACACACATACAACAAAACAACCATCACTATAATCAGAAAAATCCTAATAATGCTGCACATATAGTGAACAATAATAACCATGCAGAACAGTGCAATCCTAATAATTCAGCATATCATTCAAGTTGTGGAAAAAAGTAATGACACGAACTAAAAGTGACAATGTACAAATAAATGTTTCCATTCCTGCTGGATGGAAAACAGAACTTGAAAACCCTGCACGTATCTATTCTGCTGAGGAAGGAGAGAGTATCATACTTCTTGACTTGCTTCGTATTGAAAATATCTGATACAGTATCACATCATCAGGTATTCTAAATTCATATTTCTGGTATTAAAAGGTAATGTAGAGGAAATATTGAAACAGATATTACAGAAAAATCTATTACCACATTAAGGCTCTTGAAGTGAAGCCTGACCATATACATGTCTTTGCAGATGTACCACAGACTGCTGCTCCCTGTGATGTTGCAAGAACTTTTAAAGATAAGTGCTAATGAACTGTTCAAATCATTTCCACAATTAATACAATTCTGCAGGATGCGGTATTTTATGGTCTAGAGGATATTTTGTATCTACAGATAATATGAAATGACCTCCTAGTTGTCAAAACGTGGATTTAAACTCATAATAAGAATAGAAAACAAAAAGTGA
>NZ_RCYB01000172.1 GCF_004168205.1 Catenibacterium sp. co_0103
GACAAATAGTCTATATCCTGAATATTTCTGCTCCACACTTCTCTTAAATCGTTACCTGTAGATTATGGGTATTCAAATCACTTTATATTTATTTTGTAAATTTGTTATAACAACAAAAAAAAGACAGTCAGCGACTGTCTTCAAAATTTTAGAATAAATTGTTTTGCTTATTCAGCAGCCTGTTTAGCCTGGAATTTTTCGTAGGCAATTAAGAATGGAACATAAACAACTACTGAAATAGCAACTACGATTAACTGAGAAATTGCACCCATTGGGCTACCACCTGTAGCTAAGAAGCCAAGGATAACTGGCGGCATTGTCCAAGGTACTTCAAGTACGATCTTAGGACAGAATCCACTAGAAACTAATAGATAACCTACAACAAGTGTAACTACTGGAGCTAAGATAAATGGAATGTCTAGGATTGGGTTCAATACTAGAGGGATACCAAATGTCATAGTTTCGTTGATGTTGAATAAACCTGGAACGATTGAGATACCAGCGATTGTTCTGTTATCTTCACGTTTAGAGAAGACAAGAATTGCGATTACTAAACCGATAGTAACACCAGAACCACCGAATTCACCAAACATCTGTAACATAGTTAAGTTCATTACATATGGAATGTCCTTCTGAGCAGCACCTGCAGTATATGCAGCTGTGTTAGCATATAGTAATGGTCTGAAGATTGGTTCCTTAACAGCAGCAACCATGTTGTTACCATGAATACCTACGCACCAGAATAATGAGATAATTACATAAAGAATAGCAACTGCAAAGATATTGTTACCAATTAAGCTCTGTAATGGTTTCTGAACAACGTTGAAGATAAATGCGTTTAATTCAGCACCAGTAGCTAACTGACATACTAATCCAACAGCACCAACAACGATTGCAGTTAAGCAAGTTGGGATTAATACTTCGAATGCACGAGCAACTCCAGGTGGAACCTGTTCTGGCATCTTGATCTTTAATGCATCATTCTTACGGAACATATTGTAAAGTTCCATACCAACGATTGCAACGATAAGACCTGTGAATAAACCAGTTGCGGCAGTATAGTTAGATAAGATACCACTGTAAGTAAAGCTATCAGCTGTAATCTTATTTTTAGCAGCCGCACCTGTTACGTTGATAAAATCACCTAAAGTATAACCATGAGATTTACCAGCTTTATCGATGAATGAAGCAGATAAATCTTTTGCAGCAAATGAAGTTGGAGTTACCATCATCCATAAGATGAATCCTAATACAGCTGGGTAAGCACCAGTTTCACCATTTGCTTCAGCAATTTCAGAAGCAAGTAACATAGTAATACCAATAGTAATACATGAGATTGTAGCATACTGCATAGCAGCAAAGATTGGGTTAAGAACTTTAAGAGCCATAATTGGAGACCATAAAGCACCTAAACCGGTTGTTTCGTTTACTAAAACGTTTGTCCAAAGAACACCAACGGCACCTGAGATTGTAGCTGGCATAAAGTTCTGGAATGCATTCTTGATTGCATTCAAGTACTTATTCTGACCACACCAAGCACCGACACGTCCTAGCTTATCAGCAAAAGCGTCCATAAATTTTCCTCCCTTAATTTTTTCGACAAGTCTTAGTATACAGATAAAAAGCCAATTGTCAACGGTTACATTAGAAAAAATATGGTATCTTTAATTGACAAGACCGTATTTTTACGTCTAAAAAATAGAAATTATATTGAGAAATTCAAGGGATTTTTCATTCAGCACACTTTAAATTATTTTTTTTGAATACCCACAAACCACAGGTTAGTGAAAATTAAATTTCATAAGCACCGATTAAACGGCGTTCATGAAGCTGAACCGGACACATGAATTTCCCATCTGTTCTATAATTAGATTAGAAATTAGATGGAGGTATAATCATATGTCAAACAAAGTATTAAAGCCTAAGAAAGCTTCTCTTTATCAGTTCACTCAGAAATATTCCAACAATA
>NZ_RCYB01000173.1 GCF_004168205.1 Catenibacterium sp. co_0103
GAAGAGCTGATGTTCAGCTCATCAATTAAATGTTTTCAAATAAATCTGACGTGTATCTGTTCAGTTTTCAATGTTCTGTCTCAGCCCGTCTCCCGGACTACCTTTCTATAATACCCAATATCGCAGCGTTTGTAAAGTGTTTTTTGAAAATAATTTACGTTTTCTTAAGACTTATGAAAATAATATTGATTTAATCGGTGCTTTTTCACTTTACTTTTTTGTTAGATTTTGTTATAAAAAGTAATAGACAGAAAGTGAGGTGGTATAGATGGACAGTCATGAGCGACAATCAAGAAACAATAATAATGATCAAAAATCAATGACTGTTCTTCTATACTATTAGGACTTTCATTGGTATTTGCTCATCATAATCATTTAATGATAGAGAGGAATACAACATGACAGAAAAAAAGTACAACAATGATTATGTGCAGGACATACTGAACATTATCAATTCAGATCATACGCTTAAAGAAAAAAGAGATTTATTAGATGAATATCACGATAAGGATATAGCTGAGGCATTCGAATTATTGCCAAAAGAAGAAAGAAAACTATTCTTTGATTATTTTGATACAAAGAGACTGTCATCTATTATCGGTTATATCGAAGATTCAGAAGATTATATTCAGGACTTTGGTTACAAGAAGTATGCAATGCTTCTTAACAAGATGGATTTAGATGATGCAGTAGATATCTTAGAAAACTTAAATGAAAATACTAAGAGTCGTCTTCTTCCTTATTTACATGTTAAAAGAAGAGAAGACATATTATTAATCAAATCGTTTGATCCTGATCAAATTGGGCATGAAATTACAACTAACTTTATTTCCATTGAACGTGGTTTAACTATTAGACAAGCGATGAAGGAATTAGTTAGACAATCTAGTACTCATGATAATATCAATACTATTTATGTAACTGATCATAATCAATATTATGGCGCGATTGATTTAAAGGATTTGATTGTTGCTAGAGAGAATGATGATCTAGAAGAAATTATCGCAACTTCTTATCCACATGTTTATGCTCATGAGATGATTAGTGATTGTATTGATGAAATCCGTGAATATGAAGAAGACTCAATTCCAGTACTCAATGATGATAATGAGATTATCGGTGTTATTACTTCTACCGATATCACTGATTTCATTGAAGATGAGCAAGATGAAGATTATGCAAAACTTGCCGGTATGACTGAACAGTCAGACTTGGATGAAACAGTAAAAGATGGTATGAAGAAAAGACTACCTTGGTTAATTCTTCTTTTATTCCTTGGCATGATTGTTTCTACAGTAGTGGGTTTATTTGAATCTGTCGTTGCAGAAATTGCGATTGTTGTATGTTTCCAATCACTTATTTTAGATATGGCCGGTAATGTAGGAACACAGTCTCTTGCGGTTACAATCAGATTACTTGTAGATGAAAATATCTCTACTAAAGATAAACTTAAATTCATCTTAAAAGAATTAAATATTGGACTTAGTAATGGAACAATCCTTGGATTACTTTCATTCTTATTTATTGGATTCTATATTATGATTGCTAAAAATAGACCATTTATGGATGCCTTCATTCTTTCTGGATGTGTGGGTGTTTCCTTATTTGTGGCTATGGTCTTCTCAAGTTTGGTTGGCGTAGTCATTCCAATGTTTTTCCATAAAATAAAGGTTGACCCAGCCGTTGCATCAGGACCTTTAATTACTACAATCAATGATTTAGTTGCTGTTGTAACATATTATGGTTTAGCTTGGTTATTATTAATTCAAATCTTCCATGTACATTAGGACCTTAGTGGTCCTTTTTCTTTGCAATAAAAAAAGCCCTCCTGTTGGAAGGCATAAAAAAAGGACCTGGCAGCTTGCTATTGTCGCGTCTTCACACTATCATCGCCGTTATGATGCTTAACTTCCGTGTTCGGGATGGGAACGGGTGTGTCCATCATGCTATCGCCGCCAGATCCTCG
>NZ_RCYB01000174.1 GCF_004168205.1 Catenibacterium sp. co_0103
ATCCCAATTTTTATTATTCTATTCATAGGTAACCCTCCTTATTTGTTTGCGGTAATCCCACAATACTATGAATTTTTATTTCTACTCAAAGTATAATGGTAAATCCACGATTGAACAATTAAGGAGAGTTACTTTTTTTGTTTCCTCCTCGTCATTTCATATTGTCTATGAGTAATCATGATACATGTATTATTTCTGTTCAATAGATTCTTTTCTACTTCTTTTGCAGTTACATGATCTAAGTTAGATGTGGGTTCATCATAGATCAATAAATCTGTATTCTTTAATAAAGTTCTTGCAATACTGATTCTCTGTTTTTCTCCTCCAGAGATATTATTCCCATTTTCATTGATGACAGTATCTAATCCATCAGGTAATGATTCTACAAAATGATCTAATCCTGCCTCATGTACAATTTGATTAACCTGTTCTATTGAATAATCATTATAATAAGTAATATTGTTTTTTAGTGTATCATTGAGAATAGGTGCATTTTGATGAACCATGGATAAATGAGAGTAAACACTACTCATATCAATTTCATTGAGATTTACATCATTGATAAAGATATTTCCTTTATAGTTATCATAGTAATTTAAAAGAAGCTTAACGATAGTGGACTTCCCACATCCACTATTACCGACAATCGCATACTTCTTATTTTTAAGAAATTCATAGCTAAAATCATGAATGATCTCTTTGTTTTCAGTATAACCAAATGATATATGATCCATAGTGATTTGATTTAGACCATTTATTTTAATTCCAGTTTGAACCATTTTAATATCCATATATTCCTGTAATTTAAGTTCAATAGGTTTTGTGCTCTTTAATAATGGAAGTTCACTAGATAATCGTCCTAGAGGATTCGCAATATTGTTTACAAGTTGTGTGATTGCCATCATTTCACCAATAGTAATTTGATTCTTGATGACAAAATAGAGTGATATAAGTGTTGTCATAACACTTACACCAAGTGATGATAAAGTTGAAAAACCTGCTATAATTCCTTCACAATATCTAAAGTTTTCCATACTTTCTTCATATATATTATCTGCATGATCAAAGTCTTCTATTACTTTATGAGTCACCTGGAAACATTTGATGATTTCAAAAGAATTGAATAAATCCTTAATCTTCACATTCAAATCACTGAATTTATTAATAGAATCTATCTGCTTATGGGATAATATTTTACCTAATAATACAGGTACAAATATCGCAATCACATTAATCAATATGATTATGACAGCAAGTTCAAATTGGAATGAGATGACTGCAATTAAACAAATGAAAAATTGAGATAAGTCAGAGATGATTGTGAGAAGATTATCAAAATAATTCTTTTCAAGTATCTTTAAATCATTATTAAATATGCTCGTATAGACTGAACTGTTTTCCTTATTGAAGTCTTTGATACTCTTTGAGAATATGCCTTTAAATAAATCATGTTTCAAAGACAACATGACTTTCTTGAGGAATTTTGCTTTAAAGAAACCTCTTAGTATATGAAGAGTAAAATTAATGATGATAAAGAAAATAGTAAGAATCATCACATGGTAAAACTGTGTAATATTTTTTGCGGTTGAGGTATCAATCATTCTTTTGAGAATATTAGCTAAAAAGACAGACATAAGACCTGCTGTTGAAAACAAAATAATGCAAATAGAAAAATAAAAGAGACTTGATTTGATATATTTCTTCATATTAGATTGTACCTCCCTTATCTATCGATATATCTTTATTAAGTATAAAACTATCTGTAAACACAATCTACACTTTTGAATAAATCGAAAAAAAAGAGAGTAACTAAATAGACTTGGGGTTTACTCAAGCTTTGAAAAAGTCAGGGGTATGAACTCCTGGCTTTGCTTTTATGCTGTCAACTTTTTAGGGGCAGTTTTCTGCTATCTGTTTTGTTTATTTCATAAATCATTTATCATGTTCTTAAGGTCAA
>NZ_RCYB01000175.1 GCF_004168205.1 Catenibacterium sp. co_0103
GAAGAAAAGAAAGATACTTGGATATCTTTCTTCTGAAGAACTATTTCTTAACGAACTAGCTAAACTTAATGTAACTGGTAATACTATTTTCTATAATAACTAACTTATCTTCTTATTTCCAGTTTCTGCTTGCAATTCGGGAAGAAATTTAAAATCCCGAGATTGACCCGGGATTTGTATCTTATTTAGTCTTATGAATAAACTTAAATGTGAATGCTGAACCTAATGCGGCTTCATATACAATACCTGTATATTTCTTGTTCTGTAATGATGCAGCACCCTTCTGGAATACTGGTAATACAGCATATTCACTCATACAGATATCTTCTGCCTGATAAAGCATCTGCCATCTCTTCTTAGCATCTCTTTCAGTAGTAGATGCCGCAATTAACTGGTCATACTTCGCATTGTTATATTTACCATAGTTATTTGAGTTACCTGTAGAAACAAGGTTCAAATAAGTGATTGGATCTGGGAAGTCTGGTCCCCATCTTGCACATGAGATATCAAAATCGCCTGATTTCTGACGTTCTACACGGTCTTTCTTAACAGTTGCAACCATTTCGATATCTAAACCTTTAAGTTTTTTGAAACATGCCTGTAAATATTCTGCTTCAGTATCTGCAGGTGTTTCATCTGTACCATAAAGTAATCTTAATTTTAATGAAGAAACACCAAGTTCTTTTAAGCCTTGATCAAAAGCAGCCTGTGCTTCTTTTAGATTATACTGAGTATAATCTTTACCTTCTGAACGATATTCTTTACCATCTGGTCCATAAGTGAAATCAGCACTTACAAAACCATCTGCTTCTCTAGAACCATCCTTTAAGACTTTATTACATAAGTCTTTACGATCAATAGCTAGAGATAATGCTTTACGAATATTTTTATTCGCAAGAGCCTTGTTGTTGAAGTTCAAATATAAATAATACATATAACCCTGTTTGAACTTTACAAGACTATCTTTACCTTCATACTTATCAACTAAAGCTGAGTTAATAGTCGCAAAATCAACTTTACCATTATCAAATGCCGCAGCTGCAGTCTTAGGATCTTGAACAAGATACATATTTAAACCATCTAGTTCAACCTTATCTGCATCATAGTATTTATCATTCTTTTCAAAAGTAATCTTATTAGACTTAGTCCACTTAGTTACCTTGAATGGACCATTCGCAAGTAAATACTTTGCATCAGTGGCATATTTAGAACCACACTTTTCAACAAATTTCTGATTCTGTGGATAGAAGCATGGGAATGTCATGATTTCTAAGAAATAAGGGCATGGCTGAGATAAAGTAACCTGTAATGTTTTCTTATCCTTTGCTTCAACACCTAGTTCCTTAATCTTATCACCAGCAGTTGTACCAAGTTCAGCGAGTTCATCTGCATTCTTAATACATGCCCCTTCTTTACCAAAGATATAAGCATAGCTGCCTGCATTCGCAATTAGTTTTCTCCATGAATAAACAAAATCATCTGCTGTTAAATCATCACCATTAGACCATTTCGCATTCTTTCTAATAGTAAATGTATAAGTTAATCCATCATCTGATAGCTTATAAGATGATGCAGCAGCTGGTACAAGCTTTGTACCACCCTTTGCAGTAATATCCATGAGTCCTTCACTAAATGCATGAATCGCATTAAATGAAACACCATCATCAGATACACTTGAATCTAGAGATGTTACATCTGCTTCACTTGAAAAGTTATAAATCGCTTTATCGTCGGAAGTAGAACCACATCCCACTAACATAGAAGCAGCCAAGGCTGCTGCCACTATAATCTTGAGACTTTTCATAAAAATCCCCTCCATTTATAATCTTTATAAGTACTATTATACGCTAAAACGTTTTCTTTTGTACAGAAAAGGGGCTGTAACGAATAGGTAGTATTTACTACTACCTTGAGCGTTACAGCTCTTTTTCGTATATCCAAACCCAAAA
>NZ_RCYB01000176.1 GCF_004168205.1 Catenibacterium sp. co_0103
TCACTTTTTGTTTTCTATTCTTATTATGAGTTTAAATCCACGTTTTGACAACTAGGAGGTCATTTCATATTATCTGTACTAGTAACTCGTTTCTCTTTTTATGAATATTCTGGAGATTTATGTCAATTGACTTTTATATTATCTTCTATCACATTTTTACAATATGATTTTTTAGGAATTTTACCCCTCGGAATAGTTCTCTATGCCCCGATAATATATTTATTCTTTATGCAAAAAAACAAAAGAAATAGTCATCTCATTTAAACTAAATATTGAACATGCCCTCACTAAAGATTGTAAGACAACTAAGCAAAAAGGGACGATTAAATCATAATTAATTTAATCGTCCTTTTCGTTACATCATATAATTTATCTTTTACAAAAGAGAATTATTTCACCAATGAGAATGCAAATACCACAACACCTAATATAACTAGAATAATACCTGTTACTCTATTTAATGTTTCTGGAGTCGCTTTATTCGCAAAGCGTGCTGCAATTCTTGCCCAGATGTATGTAAAGATAACACATAGAATCCATACACCCCAGTCAGGTGTCCCACCAATCGCAAAATGAGATACAGCACCTGTTAAGGCAGTGAATGTCATAATAAAGACACTTGTTCCTACTGCTGTTTTAAGTTCATAGCCTAATACAGAAGTAAGAATAAGAAGCATCATCATACCTCCACCTGCACCAATGAAGCCACAGATAAAACCAATAATAACACCACAGACCACTGACTGAATGGCTCTTTTTTTAGGAGAGACTGCTTCCATAGATTCTTTTGTTGTCATAACTGGTCTAAGGATAAACTTTACACCAAGAAGCATTGTCATAAAGACTGAGAAATTACCCATAGTGGTTGCTGGTACTAAACTAGAGACATAGCTTCCTACTACTGTAAAACATAATACAGAAACCATCATGATTAAACCGTTTCTAATATCTAGATTCTTGTTTTTACCATATTCATAAGCAGAAACTGCACTTGCAAGTACATCTGAAGATAAAGCAATCCCTACAGCCATATAAGGATCCATTCCTAAGAAAGTAATCAACATTGGACTGATCACAGCTGCAGCACTCATACCTGCAAAACCAGTACCTAATCCTGCACCCATACCCGCAAAGAATGTAACAAGAATAGTCATTAACACTGTCATATTATTGATTCTCCAATATCCTATCAAGATTATCTTCCATGATTTCCATACCTTTAAATAATATTTCTTTCATAGAATTATCCATGTTATTAAATAATGTGTCTTTAAAATCTTTCTGAACTAAGCGTCCTTTTTCTATAATAGAATCTGCCTTAGAAGTACATACAAGTTCTGTCTTTCGGCGATCTCCTGCCACTTCTCTTCTTTCTAGATACCCTTCTTTTACAAGTTTATCTACATTTATAGAAACAAGATTGGCTTTAATTTTTCTTACTTCTACAATATCTCTTGCTGTCTTATATTGAGGATTATTCGATAAAAACATCAATATATCAAAAGCTGTTTGTGGTAATTTGATTTCCTGACATAGTGGTTTACACATTACACTATATGCATGAGCCATTTTATTTGGAAACTCTATATTGAAATACATGCTCTTACCTTCTTTCATATTTAGATAGTTCATTTATGAATTATTATAATCTTATGCTCTAAGAATTCAATAAATGATACTATATTTTTGTCTTCAGATAAAAAAATAGGAGACATTACAAGAATATCTCCTACTTTTCATCCTTTATACAAAGAGTAGAATACTCCTTTTCTTTCTAGAAGATCATTAAAGGTTCCTGACTCTGCAAGAGTCCCATGATCTAGTACGAGTATTTCATCGAATCTCTCTAGTAAATTTTCTTCTAATCTGTTATGAAATGACGATTGTCAAGTGGAAATAACACATTTCTTTGATTTTCGTTTTTCGTTTTCCGTTTTTT
>NZ_RCYB01000177.1 GCF_004168205.1 Catenibacterium sp. co_0103
GGAGCCACAGTGTGACCCCCACAGATTTAAAGGTGCTGTTTCCAAGACCCCCAAATATTTAGAGCGAAGGTCTGACCCCCACAAAAATTAAAGACCCGATGTTTTTACATCATCTTTTTTGTCACTCAGATATCTTTTATAGTATAATGAGGAGCGAAAGAGGTGATACTAGTGAAATGGAGGAACAAATTGATTACTGTCATTTTACTATTATTTATTTTCCTTGAATTATTTTCTATTTTTAAGATTACCACTATGGCAACTTTTGAATTGAAACAGACAGTATTTACTTATGAATTAGGACAGGAAGTATCACAGAATATTGATGATTATGTCATCTGTCCAGATAGAATAAAAAAATCACTTACTTTAAACTTGAAGCGTGTTAACTTGAATAAAGTAGGTAACTATAATGCAAGTATTGAATATGCAGGACGTGACTATGATTTTAAGATTAAGATTGTAGATACAAAAAAACCAACAGTAAAACTTAAAAAGCTTGTTTATTATGTAAATCCTAATCAGCCATTCTATGCAAAAAAAACAGTAGCTGAAGTCAATGATGCATCTTTAACACAAATATATTTCTTAAAGAAAGAAAATAGTGAAGAACTAGTTAAAGAAAAGTCATATGAAAAGGTAGGTACATATATTGAACGTGTTGTAGTAAGAGATGAACAAGGTAATGCATCTTTTCCAATGCGTATTAAAGTCATTGTTGCCAATGATTTAGTTGTTCCTGTGATTAAAGGGGCAGAGGATAAAGTCATTCATTTAGGTGATAACTTCAATGCAAGAGAAGGTGTCACTGCTTATGATAATGAAGATGGTGACTTAACAAATAAGATTGTTGTCACAGGTAAAGTACAGACTAATACTGTAGGACGTTATGCTCTAACATATACAGTTACTGATAGTTCTAAGAATATGGCTAAGGTTACAAGAGTAGTGGAGGTTATTGAATGATCACATATATATTTATGGCGATATGTATAGCAGTTTTTGTTTATATTAATTATTTTTCTAAGGATAATAAAACTTCAGAAGCGATGCATTTAGGTGCTTTATATACACCTTATGTGAAAAATAGAGGAGAATATTGGCGATTTATTACATCTGCTTTTATTCATACAGAATTTCTTCATTTATTTATGAATATGTACTGTATCTTCTATTTAGGACGTATGTTTGAAACACTACTTGGACCAGTACGCTATTTAATACTTGTCTTAGTTTCTATTGTGATGAGTTCACTTGCTACTTATTACTATTCTTATAGAGATTCTAGTGTGGATAACTCTATCACAATTGGTGCAAGTGGTTTATTCTATGGCTTTTTAGGGGCTATTATTGGACTGGGTTTATTTAAAGGTGGTGCTTTCTTTGATTTATTAAGAGGCTATTTACCTTGTATTGCGATTAACCTTGCCTTTACTCTTATGAATTCTCGTATTTCTAAGACAGGACATGTAGGTGGATTAGTTGGTGGATACCTCACTATGTATATTATGTATCTCTTAAAAGTAATATGAGAATACTAATTGATGGAGATGCAACACCAGATATTGAAAAAATCGCTTTTTTGTGTGATAAATATGATATAAAGATGATAGGGTATTGTGATATGAATCATTTCTTTGATTATGAATCAGTTATTATATGTGATCAGGGGAATGATAGTGTTGATTATGCTATTTTAAAAGATGTGAAGAAGGGTGATCTTGTGATTACACAGGATTATGGTGAAGCAGGTATGCTTCTTACAAAAGGTGCGATTGTTGTTCATCCTTCAGGGTTTATCTAAAAAAACAGGCAGAACCCCCCCACACCTCAATATAGAATATAGGTGGGGGGATGAATGCCGTTAATGCATCTGATAGAGAAATTTGGAGTAAGAAATAGTATAATACATATAGGAAACTTCTT
>NZ_RCYB01000178.1 GCF_004168205.1 Catenibacterium sp. co_0103
ATTTTCTGACATGTTTAACACCTCTATTTTCATGTTTCAGACTAGTATTCTTTCGAATGTTTTTCAATTCTTTTTTTAGATATTTTCTCTATTTGACTGGCACTAAATTTATACTAGCCCCAATCAGTCAGTTAAAGATGCAGAATGAAATGAAATTGACAGATGAAAGCTGGATTAGTTATCAGCAAGGAAAAGGTAATGAAGAGTATCAGAAGTATATGGAAGATCTGACGGATATGCAGAATCATGTTCTGCCGTATTTGCAGAGCTTTTGCAGTCTGGAAGAAAAAGGTGTGAAGGAGAGACGAGAACAGCAGGTGGCAGAGAAAAATGAGAGCAGAGAAGCTGTGTCAAGAGCCGGCGTTGAAGCAAATACAGCAGTTAAGGACGCAGGGAAAGCTGAAAGAAAGCCAGTAGCACAAAAGAGAGCAATGACGGGAAAAGAGAAGAAACCATCAATCCATGAACGCTTGGAAATCAATAAGAAAATTATCCAGGAAAAGCAGGGAAAAGATAAGCTGGAGAGAGGGCTGATTTGGGTGTAAGATAAACAATAAAGCCTGGTAGATGATTTTAAAAGATTATTTACCAGGTGTTTTTGTGAAAATCTTAGAAAACAATAACAAATCAAACAACCTAGAAGAAAACTTAATTTTGGTTGAAACTATTCCGATAAAAGAATATACCTATAATAGGCTTGTTGTGTCGTTTGGAGGAAAATTATGGATTATATAACAACGATCGAAATGTCAAAAATATGGGGAATTTCATCTAGAAGAATTTCTCTTTTATGTAGCCAGGGAAGAGTGCCTGGAGCAGAGAAAAAGGGAAAGACTTGGCTAATACCAAAAGATGCGGTAAAGCCAACAGATCCTCGAAAGAAAAACAGATGACGTATTGGAGGTTATAATGCTTATGGGAAGACCAGAAGATTCCAGAGTGAAGATTCCAGCGCTTGTGCACTTCACAAGACTTGGATATACCTAGCCTTGTTATCCAGTAATTCAAGGAGAACGAATCAACTATCAAAATAAATAATGTTTTGAATACGGGGATGAAGTAGAAAGGAAAGTACCATGACAAAGGATGAAGTAAAAAAACTCTGGATGGACAGTCCGGAATCACTACAGTTTTTAAATAATGCTACAAAATTTTATAATTTAATGATGATGTATCGTTGTGCTATTCGGGAGATACAAACTAAACTTGAGGTTTTGGATGATGAATTTTCAGTTGAGAACAATCGAAATCCTATTTCTTTTATAAAAACAAGGATTAAGAAGCCCAATAGTATTTACAATAAATTGCAGAAAATGGGACATGATTTTACAACAGAAAATATACAGACATATTTAAATGATGTAGCAGGCGTTCGAATAGTTTGTGCGTTTATTGACGATATTTATATGATATCAGATTTGATTACCCAACAGGATGATATTAAAGTTATTGAAATAAAAGATTATATAAAAAATCCAAAACCAAATGGTTATCGAAGCTATCATATGATTGTTGAAATACCAGTATTTTTTGCTAAGGGTAAAACACCTATGCGTGTAGAATTACAGATCCGAACCAATGGTATGGATTTCTGGGCAACATTGGAACATCAACTTCGCTATAAAAAAGGAATTGAAGAAATGTCTAATTATGATGAGATAAGTGAATAATTACTTCATTCTGCAAGATCTATCATTGAAGCGGATAATGAAATGCAGAGAATAAAAGACAAAATTGGTATGTTTCATGAAATTTAGGCAGAAAACTGAGCAAGTAGGAAGGTGGAATATATATGAAGCAAGATACTTTAGAGGGCAAAGCAAAAACAAAAAATGGGGTAAAACGGCCAATGGTATTAAGTTAAGCGAACAAATGCCAAAAACCTCTTTGATTTCAAAATCAGAGAGGTCTTTTTATTTTTTTC
>NZ_RCYB01000179.1 GCF_004168205.1 Catenibacterium sp. co_0103
TAAAATTGATTAGAAATAAAGATATCCTCTAGGTGTAATAACCAGGAGGATATTTTTTATGTGTAAACTATGTAAATATGTAATTATTAAAAATGGAGTTTTATGTGTATTGGAAACAGATAGAATGAAGGAAGTCATAAGAAATGAACTTGGTGTATTTGACTACCGTGATTATATATTTGATGATGATCCATCAGTCTATATTCTTGTAAAGGATTTAAGTGTATATGATACTGATCATACTATTGTTTACAGGTCTTTTCCAGATGATGCTGACGGTTATTTTAATGGCACTGTTATATTCACTAAGATGGATGATTTTGGCTTTGCATCATTAAGCAATAATGATATAGATATAATCAGAAGTCATCTACGCAGATTATCTGATGGACTGTTTGAAATGAGTTATTCTTTGAAGGATAGCTACTAATTTCTCGAGCGTTGAGTTTCTATCAAGATTATTTCTTACCTGTCTGAATTTTTCCTTATATGCATCAGGCTCCTTAGCGATATGGTTGAGTGGGTACTCACTAGTCATGTAATATTTCTAAGTATTCATTTGGTGAAAGCTTGGCTAGATTGTACTGATAACGATCATTGTTGTAATAAACCATATAGGAATCTATTATTTCCTTTAGTTCTTCGTATGAGCCAGCATTCTCTGTATATCTGCCTATCTCATCTTTCATATGTCCGAAGAAGGATTCCTGGGGAGCGTTGTCCCAGCAGTTTCCTCTTCTTGACATTGACTGTCTGATTTCCAGGCTCTTGAGTGAGTCAATAAACTTAATACTTGTATAATGCACACCCTGATCACTGTGTATCAGAGCATCAGTATGAATATTATGCTTATGTTTACTGTAAAGCTGATTTATTGTCTCCAGGACAAAGTCTACTTCTAAAGACGGTGATAATACATATGCAAGAATCTGCTTTGTAAATCCATCCTTTCCCACCGATAGATATGCTTTAGATCTTTTATGACCGTAGAATAGATAAGTAATGTCTGTTTCAAGCACATATCCAGGACCGTACTCCTCGAAGCGTCTGTTTAGAATATTATCTGCATAATTTGATGTTTTCATTGCCTTAGCCATCCTTCTTGCAGGACTGGCTTTTCTTATTGGGCAGAATAGACCGTATTTCTTCATCAGTCTTGAGATCTTTTTATGATTCATCACAATGCCCATGTGAAGAAGACGCATATGAATACCACGTCTGCCTTTGTCATATCCTTTGAACTTGTATGCTTCTAAAATCAGTTCAAAATCCTTACGGTCTTGTTCTTCTTTTTCGCTTATGGAACTTTTTCATTTCTTCCATGAATAGAACCCGCTTCTTGAAGCACCTGCAGTATCACATAATGCTGAGACACTCAGATTATTACTAGCTGATTCAAGAGTTCTATCTATCAGTTCATATTTTTCTCTTACTGTTTGTCCTTCTGCAGTTTTGAGATTTGCTTTCTGTTGATAAATCTCACTCTTTTTAAAAAATCGTTCTCCTGCTGGAGAATTTCGCATTTCTGTTTAAGTCTTTCTAGATCTTCCTCAATAGCCAGAACCCTTGCAAGAGGTCTGCCAGAATCTGTTCTTCTTGTGTCTTTGAATCCTTCTACTCTTGTTGCTTCTTTCCTTACACGATATGTAAAACTTTTAGTTCGACGGGGTCCTAGCAAACTTGGATCAAATCCATATTTTTTAAAAATATTTCTAGGTAACATTCCTTTCTGTAAATCTGTTCAGAAGAGTTCTTTAAATTCTTCTGAATAAGTTATACTTTTAACAGAAACTTTCTTTACATATGGATTCTTCTCAAGTTCCTTTACTTGCTCATCACTAAAATAATTTGCTCCCATAATAACACCACCATTCTATAATCATTATACTACGCAAAATAAAAACCCTGTAAAACAGGGTCAC
>NZ_RCYB01000180.1 GCF_004168205.1 Catenibacterium sp. co_0103
TATTGTTGGAATATTTCTGAGTGAACTGATAAAGAGAAGCTTTCTTAGGCTTTAATACTTTGTTTGACATATGATTATACCTCCATCTAATTTCTAATCTAATTATAGAACAGATGGGAAATTCATGTGTCCGGTTCAGCTTCATGAACGCCGTTTAATCGGTGCTTATGAAATTTAATTTTCACTAACCTGTGGTTTGTGGGTATTCAAAAAAGTAGATATTTTTCTAAAGAAGAACTTCCAGAATTAGCTGAACATAAATGTAACAAAGAACAAATACTGATGTGTTTTGACGCTTATCAATCTGATCATTGGACAGTAACTTTTGATTAGAAATTATATCTTTCAAATTAACACCACTAAAAAATGCAACGTTAGATTTCTAACATTGCATTTTTCAAATATCTACATTTAGAACTTTAAGCGTTATTACTAATAAACAAAAATCACTTATTCTACCGCATCTTTACGTACATAGTGTGATGCACGCCCTTTACCTTTACGTATAATAGCACCTTCTTCTACAAGTTTCTTTAACGCAGACTCTACCGAAGAACTACCTAGACTTGGACAGTTTTCCATTGCATCTTTCTTAGTAAAGGTTCCAATTGTATTATTCACATAAGTTTTTACAACATCATAAGATGTACTTCTTTTTCCACTCTTTTCACTTATAGTTAATCTATCTTCAAATTCACGATAGCATTTCAAAATAATTCCAAGCATATATTTAATGAATGGCTTGGGATCATTTGCACCTTCATGCCATCCCAAATCTGCTTGTGCTAAAGTTTGATAATAGACTTCTTTTGTTTCAGAAATTTCTTTTTCTATACTAATATACTTACCAACTACATAATCATTTCTATACAACAATAATAATGTAAGCAATCGACTCATTCTGCCATTTCCATCATTAAAAGGATGTACACAGAGGAAATCTAAAATTACACACGGTATTAGAATCAAAGGATCAACAATTTCCTGTTCTAAAGCTCGTTGATAACTATCGCATATTTGTTCAATGGCACCTGGTGTCTCATACGGTTCTAAAGGCTTAAACAATATCCTTTTCTCTCCATTTGGTAAAACTGCATCTATCTCATTTGGAATAGTCTTATATTTTCCACCATAAGTCAATTCAGTATACTGAAGTAAATCACGATGTAACTGCAATATATAGTTTGATCTAAAAGGGATATATTCATAATTTTCATGAATCAGATTCAAAACGTTTCTATATCCTAATATTTCTTTTTCATCACGATTTCTAGGTGTTGTTTTATCTTCAACTAATTGTTGGAGACGAGACTTCGTTGTTATAATACCTTCAATACGGTTTGAACTTTCTGTGCTTTGTACTTTTGCAACCTCAACTAAACGTTCTAACTCTACTGGTTTTTGGCGAAGATATAATTCCTGTTTCCCTTTGTATTCATGAATTTTCGCAACATAAGATAATATCTCATTATCCCATGTGCGTAAACTTAAATAACTGTAATCAAAACTTCTCATACTCTTCTCCTTTCTTTTTCTCCCAAAAAGCTTCTCTTTTCTCCCAATTATATACATGTTTTGGGAGAAAAAGAATATAATTAGGAGAAAATAACTAATATGTATCATTTAATTGTCAAAATCTATGAATTATTTAGTTGTTTTTTACTATACTTCAACATGATTATCTCCCAAAGCACATCTTTTTTCTCCCAAATTGATACCATTTTTGGGAGATAAATAATTATATTGGGAGAAAAAAATACAACGTTAGATTACGGGTCTTTAATTTTTGTGGGGGTCAGACCTTCGCTCTAAATATTTGGGGGTCTTGGAAACAGCACCTTTAAATCTGTGGGGGTCACACTGTGGCTCC
>NZ_RCYB01000181.1 GCF_004168205.1 Catenibacterium sp. co_0103
CGAATGAGGATAACGAAAGAATACAGGAAATAGAGATATACTACCGATTTATTGGAAAAGTAGACTGATAATGAGGGGTCATATCTTTAACTAAGGGAAACTGGAATATCAGTTCCAGATGCCGACATGTTAATAAAATTGGCAGAAATATTAGATGTGTCTGTGAGCGAACTAATAGGATCAGATGTTGCCGATGGGAAAAATGAAGATATGATGGCAGTTGAACTGGCGAGAGTGGTAGAACAGTTGGCAAGTAGAAATCGTCGTTCAAAAAAGGTTTTAAAATGCGTTTTGATTTTTCTTGTCATATTGTTGCTTTTTTTAGTTTTCTTATTTGTAATTAATTTTTCTGCTGTGTAGTATTTTAAGTTAGGAGGTTCTTATAAAAAGAATAGTAGCATTAATTTTAATGATGGCTTTAAGTCTATCGTGTATCGTGAATGTATTTGCAAGTGAAAATAATCTCACTACATTGAATTTGGATGAAGAAATTCAGATTGACAATTCAAATTACGAGGAATATGAAAAATTTGGCGAAGTTCTTGCAAATTCGCTGAAATCTGCAGAATCTGCAGAATACGATGGAATAATAAAGAGATATTGTGAGTCAAATACAAATCCGGTTTTTGAAGATGTTCTTGAAGTACTTACAGATAATAAAGACAATAACACTGTATACTTAAAATCATCAGAGAAATTCAATGACAGATATGAATTGGTTTATGATATAGGGGATAATCAACAACTTGTAATCACACCTTCTAGTATTATAGTGGACACTTTAACTGTAAGTGATGATGGTTTATCAAGAGCTACAACAAAATCGAAGACAGGTACATCATCAAAAACATATTATAGTGTAATAGGAAATAAAATCTTTTCACTGACTGTTGAATGCAAATTTTATTATAATGGTTCAAAGGCATGGTATAAAAGTGGATTTGACTATTATTATACAAAAGGGGCGATAACACTTTGGCAGGTTTCAAATTGGAAATGCTGGAAAGAGAAATCAGGAACATCGTATAAAGCATATTGTTCTGGTAATTTCCATTGGGGAGTTGAATACGATGGAAATGGTTTAGTAATTCAAGATATTTATTGTAAAAACACTGTGACCTGCAGTAAAAGCGGAACAATTACTAAATCAGCAACTTATAAATAAAAATATTTTTAATTACCCATAATCAACAGGTAAATCCAATTATTGAAATCATTTTTTATATAAATGCCAACAAAATTGAAAGTGTCATTTCATATTTTGATAATTGCCTGTGGAATATGGGTATTCAAAAAAATATTTAATATTGCTAGTTTGATTGGAGCTGTCTGAAGGATGGCTCTTTTCATTTTGAGAGAAGGTGAATCTTGAGAGAAGGTAAATCAATGGTGGCTACAAGATTGATTGCCGTACATAGGTATTTGTAAATAGCTCGAGATTTTGTAAGAATTTGCATTGAACCATGTGCAAGAGGATATTTTGGTGCTAGGAAATACAGATTCAGAAAAAAAGGGCATGCCGATAAATAAAAACATATGCTGTTTATCTGTCAAAAATGACAATCTTCAGTGGTAGAGCCACCTTTTTGTGTTTGACTATAATTGATAAAATATAAATTTCATTTTAAATGTAAGCCTTTACATATATACTGTGACATAGTATACTGAAATAAAGTTAATCGATTATTATAAACTATAAAGAAAGGAAAAAAGAATCATGAAGAAAAAAATTGTATTTATTATTTGTTTTTTTGAATACCCATAATCTACAGGTAACGATTTAAGAGAAGTGTGGAGCAGAAATATTCAGGATATAGACTATTTGTC
>NZ_RCYB01000182.1 GCF_004168205.1 Catenibacterium sp. co_0103
AAGGGGCTGTAACGAATAGGTAGTATTTACTACTACCTTGAGCGTTACAGCTCTTTTTCGTATATCCAAACCCAAAAAGGTTATTCACTATTGCATGGTGAATAACCTTTTCATATTTCAGACGCACTTAAAAAGAACCTGCTCATTTCTTAAAAAAATTTTATCAGCAGATAAATAATCTGAGCATCTCCCCGACCTGTTTCATCTGTTTTTCTTCTGTTTCCTTGATTTTCTTCTTCAGTTTCTGGTATTTCCTGATATTATGCCCCATTGCGACAAGGCAGATCTCCATCTGAACATTGTCATGTCCTCTTCTGTAGAGTCTGTCATAACCCATATTCTCCTTAAGATCACCAAAAGTTCCTTCTGCTTCATTATCTCTCTTGAACATGAGTTTCTTGCCTTCTTCACTTGTGACATTTTTTCTTACTTCCTTATGAAATTCATCAAGTTCCTTGCAGTAATTTATGCTTCTTCCAATTCTGGATTTAGTACATCTTGATCTGAATGGACAGCCATCACAGTGATGATTTATTAGTTTTATATTGTTTCGTGCATATATGCCCCTTGTATCAGTAGTTACCTTATCCACCTCGAACTCATGACCAGCAGGACATATATACCCGCCATCTTCAGTTCTCTCAAAATGAGAGGCTCTGAATCTATTCTTATCATTCGTCTTCTTGGATTCCTCATAATATCCTGGATACTTCATAAACAGCTCAATACCGTTTTCCCTGCAGTACATATAGTTATCATAGCTACCATAGCCTGCATCAGCAGGTGTCTTTAAAGGAAGCTTACCATACATGAGCTTATACTTCTCCATGAAGGGAATATATGTCTGAATATCAGAACAGTCACTGCTTACGTAAATGTTTCTGATGAAGCCGTCACTCACGCCTACCTGGACATTGTATCCAGGCTTGAAAACGTTAGTATGATTATAATAGTCATACTTCATGTGCATGAAGGTTGCATCAGGGTCTGTCTTGGAACAGCTGTTTCTGTCACCAAGCATATCAAAATGCAGTGCATATTCAAAAAGCTTCATCGCTTCTTTCGCTAGCTCATCATAAAGCTTCTGAATATCGCTCTTTCTGCATCCTTTTCCATGAACGAACTCTATTCCATTGTCCTTCATGTAAATCTCTATTTTATCTGTAACTCTCAATAGATAATCAATATTAGGCTCCCTAAGAATGGAATATCTGCAGTTGATATTCTTTTCCTTAAAGAACTTATTGATTCTCTTGATAGTATCATTACACTTCTTCCACTGTCTTTCCCTATGTCTGACAGTGTTCTTTCTCCATATGAATGTGTTCTTGTTGGCATTGGCTTCGTACTTAGTACCATCAATGCATAACACATCTGTATCAATAGGAAGTTCATCTTCCATAATTCTGTTCATTTCGTAGAATATATCTTCAACAGACATAATAAGATCATCATGGATGAATCTCTGAAATGCCTGATGAGAAGGCTTCTGATTCTGTGCGATGAACATATATCTGATGTCAGTTCTGCATAGTTCTGCAAGCTTTCTTGTAGATGCATAACCATTATCCGCAAAAGCGAGCAGAAGCAGTCTGAGCATCATGAGACCATCATACCCGTGAGAATTTCTATGAGTGAAGTCAACAAACTTGTTTATATCTATCCTTTCCGTAACTTCAATCACAGCTCTTGAAATATCATCAGCAGGTACATCTTTTTCAAAAGAAATATTAAAATCTAGTAGCGCATATGTCTGATATGCCGTATAATCTTGTTGGTGTATCATTGCAAACTAAATATACCACAAAAGACGGACC
>NZ_RCYB01000183.1 GCF_004168205.1 Catenibacterium sp. co_0103
GGAGCCACAGTGTGACCCCCACAGATTTAAAGGTGCTGTTTCCAAGACCCCCAAATATTTAGAGCGAAGGTCTGACCCCCACAAAAATTAAAGACCCGAAATAAACCCCTCCAGTCTAATTTACAGAATCACTTTTATTCATGCTTTCAAGATATGTAAATATATCTTTCGCATTATCACTATAATCACAACTTAGAACAGCCAATGACATCAATAAGAATAGATCACTATAATTACTTAGTTCTAAGTCTATACCAATCGCATTCTCATCTCTCACTCCCACTAATTCCTGCTGCTCATGCGCAAAACCACGATCCACTGCCTGTGAAATAAGCAATTCGTAGCTTCCTTCATAATAACTAGAAACAAAATCATTGAAATCCTTACCGACAATCTCTATTACATTTTCAATTGTCTCATCAGATTCTTCTGCAAGTGTATTGATAAACTGTTCTAACATCACAACAACATACTCAATTACACTATCCGCATTCGCAGTCTCTTCGTTATATATGACATACATGCCTTTGTCATCATAGTAAGATGTAAATAAATGTTTCATTAATCTTTTTTACCTAATGTTGCAACCATAACAGCTTTAATTGTATGAAGTCTATTTTCTGCTTCATCAAATACAACAGAGTTCTTGCTTCTGAATACTTCATCATCCACTTCACGAACATCTAATCCCTGTTCATGTTTTACTCTTGCTGTTTCTGTTTCGAAATCATGGTAAGATGGTAAACAATGCATAAATAATGTATTGTCATTATGTGTCTTACTCATTAATTCTTTGGTTACTTTAAATGGACTTAATAATTCCACTCTTGGCTTATACAATGATTCATCTTCACCCATTGAAACCCAGATATCAGTATAGATAACATCAGCACCATCAACTGCATCTGTATCATCAGTAATAGTCAAACTTCCACCAGACTTTTTACATTCTTCCTGACAATAAGCCACAACTTCTGGATCCATTTCTAATGATTTAGGACCTAAACATACAAAATGCATTCCCACCTTACATGCACCATACATTAATCCATAACAAACATTATTTCTAATATCACCAGTAAATACAAACTTAATTTCGTTTAAAGGCTTATCAAGATGTTCCTGAATAGTAAGGAAATCAGCTAAAGTCTGAGTAGGGTGGTCAACATCTGTTAAACCATTCCATACAGGTACTCCTGAATACTTAGCTAATGCTTCAACGTTTTCCTGTTTAAATCCTCTAAATTCAATTCCATCAAACATTCTACCTAATACTTTCGCTGTATCTTCAATTGACTCCTTCTTTCCCATCTGTGACTGAGTCAAGAAAGTAGCATGTCCTCCTTCATCAAGAACACCTACTTCAAAAGCACATCTTGTACGTGTAGATGTCTTTTCGAATAATAAGGCAATATTCTTACCTTCAAGTGAATGACCAATCTTTCCTGCTTTCTTCTTAGCCTTTAGCTTTTTAGATAAGTCTAGAAGATAATAGATTTCTTCTTTAGTATAATCCTTAAGTGTTAAAAAACTTCTCCCGTGTAAATCCATAACTATACTTCCTTTCTACTTATATTTCTTTACCTACTACTTTACCAATTTCTCTTAATTCTTCAATAAGTTTTGTATATTTTTTAGGCTTTAATGACTGAGCCCCATCACATAGTGCATGTTCTGGATCATTATGTACTTCAATAAGTAATCCATCACATCCTGCTGCAACACTTGCCTTAGCCATTGGTTCTACTAACCACCATTTACCACCAGCGTGTGATGGGTCAATGATTACAGGTAA
>NZ_RCYB01000184.1 GCF_004168205.1 Catenibacterium sp. co_0103
AACGGGAAGTAGCACAGCTTGGTAGTGCACCTGGTTTGGGACCAGGGGGTCGCAGGTTCAAATCCTGTCTTCCCGACCATTTATTCGGGGCCTTAGCTCAGCTGGGAGAGCGCCTGCTTTGCACGCAGGAGGTCAGGAGTTCGATCCTCCTAGGCTCCACCATTTAGAACTTAACAGACACTATGTGTCTTTTTTTTATTTCATTGCGTAAAAAAGAACCATAGTCCTATATAAAGGATTATGGTTCTTTACTTTTAGTAACCTGCACCAGTGTCTGTATTCTTCATGATTTTTACAAGACGGCTTGTACCAAGTCTGTCAGCACCAAGTTCAATGAACTTTTCAGCATCATCAAATGAGCTAATACCACCTGCTGCTTTTACTTTAACTCCTTCACCTACATGATCATGCATTAACTTTACATCATCAAATGTAGCGCCTGCAGTTGAGAACCCTGTTGATGTCTTAATGTATTCTGCCCCTGCATTTGTGACTAATTCACACATCTTGATCTTTTCTTCTTCTGTAAGAAGACATGTTTCAATAATAACCTTTAAGATTTTACCATCACACGCTTCATGAATCTGACGGATTTCATCTTCTACTTCTTCATATCTCTTATCTTTTAAGAATCCGATATTAATAACCATATCAATTTCAGATGCACCATTCTCAATAGCATCCTTTGTTTCAAATACTTTTACTGCAGTTGTACTGTATCCATTTGGGAATCCAATAACTGTACAGATAGGAAGTTTACCATCCACATATTCTGCTGCCTGTTTAACATAAGCAGCTGGAATACATGCAGATGCTGTACCATATTTGATTCCATCATCAAGGATCACCTTAATGTCTTCCCAAGTAGCTGTCTGAGCCAATAATGTGTGGTCTACTTTTTTTAAAATATCATTTGTGTTCATTTTATTTTTACCTCTCTTTATATATTCTATTATAACAGTTTATCTCAAATAAAGTAGTCAATTGTGTTTTCTGGTATCTTAATTCCAAAATTTTCTGTAATTGTTGCACCAATAATCGCAAATGTATCAGTTTCTTCTAGTTCCCCTGTTTTTTTTCTGAGATGTAGAATATGCAATAAATGGCACCTTTTCTCTTGTGTGATCTGTTCCGGTATGTGTTGAATCATTACCATGATTTGCTGTGATAATGAATAAATAATCATCTCTTAACGTATCTAATAAGACACCTAATTTTCCATCAAACTTTTTTAATTTATTCGCATATTCAAGAACATCTCTTCTATAGCCCCATAGTGCATCAAAAACCACAAGATGAGTCTTTAATTTTTGTGGGGGGCGCACTATGGCTCCCACTTTTTCAACTATTTTTATGTAATTAAAAACCTTTCGCTGTATCATTAATTTGCTCATATCAACTCAAAGCGAAAGGAGATCACAAATTGGATAATGATCTAAGAATTATTTTAGGGGATTATGAATCATTTGTACAGTCTCATACGATCGAAATTAATAAAAAAGAAGTGATTTATTATATCACGCTTAAGAAAACCTTTATCTCCTGTCCAGAATGCGGCAGCAGAATGAATATTAAGGACTATAGAAAATGTAAAGTCATACATAACATGATAAGAGGCAAGAATACTTCTCTAATACTTAAAAAGAGAAGATCTTATAAGAAAAAGAATAAATACAACATTTAAATAGGAGTAATATGAGTGTATAGGGTAGACAGGAAATAATATCAATACTGAGATTAATTATTATTTCTGTGCCTCCCGTTGCACCGTACGTACGGG
>NZ_RCYB01000185.1 GCF_004168205.1 Catenibacterium sp. co_0103
GACAAATAGTCTATATCCTGAATATTTCTGCTCCACACTTCTCTTAAATCGTTACCTGTAGATTATGGGTATTCAAATCTTTTTTATGTTCCTCAATTGTAAAAAGAAAAATGATAAAATAACAATTCGTTCTAGTGCAGCAGAATACTTAACATATGTTGCCTCTGTAGGTGATCAGCAGAACAGTATTGAAATGCGCTATGAAGATGAGAATATATGGTTAACACAAAAGATGATGGCCACATTATATGACGTTAGTTTACCAACGATAAATGCTCATATTAAGAAGATTTATGCAGATAGTGAATTAGAAGAGTCCGCAACTATTCGAAATTTTCTAATAGTTCAAACTGAAGATTCACGTAAAATCACTCGTAATACAAAGCACTACAATCTTCAAATGATTATTGCAGTTGGATTCAAAGTGAATAACGAGAGAGCTGTACAGTTTCGCAAATGGGCTAATGGTATCGTTAAGGACTATACAATCAAAGGTTGGGTCATGGATGATGAACGTCTAAAAAACGGTGGATCAGTGCTTACAGTAGAGTATTTCGACCGTTTGCTTGAACAGATTCGCGAAATTCGTATCTCTGAACGTAGATTCTATCAGAAGATAACAGACATCTATGCCACATCTCTTGATTGCGATCGAACAGCAGCAGAGTTGGTTTATGAACGAGCAGATGCAGAAAAGCCCCATATGGGATTAACTACTTGGGCTGCTGCACCAGAAGGTAAGATTCTAAAAAGTGATGTGACCATTGCGAAGAATTATTTGAGTAAAAAGAAAATGCGTTCTCTAGAACGTATTGTATCTGCTTATCTTGATTTGGCAGAGGATCGTGCAGAGCGTTATATTCCAATGACAATGGAAGATTGGTCAAAACGTTTAGATCTATTCCTCATGGCTGATGATAGAGATGTTCTTCAGGATGCAGGTAAAATAACTGCAGAGATTGCTAAAGCAAAAGCCGAAACCGAATTTGAAAAATATCGTATCATTCAGGACAGATTATTTATGTCCGATTTTGATAGGTATATTTTGGAACTAAAAGAGAATGCAAAGAACTAGGATTGTTGCTTTAAAATTTTCTAGTAAATTGTTCACGATGTAGAGATGAATTGTGATCCACTCACAGCATATGTAAGTGATTTTGCTATATATCAAGCTGCACATGATTTAGAAACGATTGTATTTGATATAGAGTTTTTGAAAATCATTTGTAAGCATATCAAAGTGCATAAATGCTTGTAATATTAACTGGATTTTTTATGAGAAAACTTATTCTTATATTTGTCATTATGATATAATTAAGTTGTCAAAGAAAGTGAGGATCTAATATGAATAATAAAGGTGTTGGTGTTATTTTCTGTCTGATATCCGTAATTCTAGTTTCTGCAAAATACATATCAGCTGCTATGTTCATGAGTAATATTGCTACAAAAGATGCTTCTCTGTTTAAAAAAGGATTAGAATATGTAGGACCATTTCTATCAATAGAAGCCATTATAGCAATGGTCATTGGTATTTTGTTTTTAGGATATGGATTGTATACTGATTCAAAGAAATAATGACACAACATTAGACGAGCACCTACCGTTTCTGATAGGTGTTTTTACACTTTATCTCTAATTCACATGACATGACCTACTTGTCTAATATATAATACTCATTGAGGTGAAAGTGTGAAACAAAAATCAATCAAAACGTATAAAAAAAGACAAACTTAAAAACAAGTTTGAATAATTTAGAAAAA
>NZ_RCYB01000186.1 GCF_004168205.1 Catenibacterium sp. co_0103
GAAATAAGGGGTGAGATTCACCCCTTACTGCGTGATAATTAAAATTTAGGAAACCCCTAGTTATTTTAAATTACCAATATAAGAAAAACCTGATTGTGTGGACAATCAGGCGTATTAATACTGCTTCTTAAACTATAAGATTAATTCAATAGCTGATTTATTTGTGAATCAGTCAGAATAGAGTTTAATACTATCTCTTTCTTATCTTTAAGAAAGTTGTTTGCTAGAGTCTCATAGAATGGATTAAGTGAAACATACTTATAACTATTTAAGTCTATTTTTCCAGATTCATTAATATCAAATTCAACAAATCTATATTTATCTATTCCTGTTTTTAAAGCGAAATCTACAAGTACATGTTCGGGCTTATTGGGAGAAGCTTCAAATGATAACTGTTTTAGATATTTGCTTACTAATATTTCATAATCAAGGACTGTGATTAATGCGATGTATTTTGAATCATTAAGTGTATTTACATATAGTTTTTCCATTTATAATCCCTCCATTTCAAAATGGAATAGACAAATATATAATATCCATTAATTAAGTTCAAGCCCTTTTCTAAAAATACTCTTAACAGTTTATTGCTTCCAATGTTTTCTTGAGTTATATACGTTATTTACCGCTTCAATATAACAAATAAATGAAGGGTGATTATGATTGTTTTGTGTTAAGTATCTATTCTTGATACTCTTATATTGTTCTCTGACTAATTCCCACTTACCATTACTTTTAATATAATCGACTTTAAATTTAATATCTCTAGAATTTGGAGCCTTATTCCAATAGTATTCATTAACAGGCCTTCTAGTAACAAGACCAGGATAAATGCTAGCAGCATATGAAATACTATTAAGATTAGTGTAACCAGTCTTTTTATGAATTAATCGATAAAGATTTCCATCTTCATCTTCACAAACGATGCAAACATCTATCGAAAATAATGTTTTACTTCCTGGAATATAATATTTTTTAGTGGTTAATGAGGATTTGGAATCTTCACAATCTCTCCATCCATGCTTTCTAAGAACAATATTAAAAGCTTTTCTAACGCATTCTTTGATATATTTACAATCCCAGTCATCACTTCTGACTATTTTAAGATTATAATCCAAATCTATGGGTTCGTTGGCATTTTGAAGTATTAGATTTCTTGCTTCACTACCAACAAGAGTGACCTCTGCACCTATATCAGATTCTTCTTTTAGGGTATGACATAGGTCTTGCATCATGTCTCCACATAGAGAACGCAGAGTGCTTATTAATTGTTTGTTACATAATTATACTTTTCATGCCAGAGTATTGCTTTTAAATCAATAATTTTATCATTGTATATGAAAATTAGTTTTGAATACCCATAATCTACAGGTGACGATTTAAGAGAAGTGTGGAGCAGAAATATTCAGGATATATACTATCAGTCTATGACTGATAGGAAATGATTTCTGCAGGTACTTCTTGATTTTATCCATAACAGTCTTTCCCATATTTCTATGGTTAAATCTATACTCCTGTTCATTCAGGAATAAAGGCATCTCTCTTTTAGTTATTCCATGATATATCCCAGTAATATTATTTTTAATATTACCGATTATTATATTTAACCAGAGTAGTCTATGATTCTTTTCTTCATAGCTGATTTTCTCGTTCTTTACCTGTATTTCTGTGCCTAATGTATTAAAGCCTTTCTCACCATCAGTATTAAGTAATGCATCATGTGATAATACACAACACTTTTCTATGTTTTTCT
>NZ_RCYB01000187.1 GCF_004168205.1 Catenibacterium sp. co_0103
GAAGAGCTGATGTTCAGCTCATCAATTAAATGTTTTCAAATAAATCTGACGTGTATCTGTTCAGTTTTCAATGTTCTGTCTCAGCCCGTCTCCCGGACTGCCTGTCTATAATACCCAATATCGCAGCGTTTGTAAAGTGTTTTTTGAAAGTTTTTTGATTTTTTTATAAAAAATATTCAAAATCTCTTATATTGTTTATTTTCATCAAAAAAAGCTATCTTATCACATAAGACAGCCTTGTTTAATAGTTTAGTGTGTTTTATTTTGTTCAGTATATTCTACAATACGTTGTGCTAGTTCCATGATGGATTCAAAGTTTTCAGCACCACCAATAAATCCTCCTGGATGGATAAAGCGTGCACCTTCTACTCCAGTAAGTTCTACTAATTCTTGATCACGTTTTCCACACCACTCTTCAGGTACTTTGATACGTGTATCAAAGCTTGCTGGCGATAGAGGAACGCCCTGAAAGTTCCATCCTCCTCTTTGAGATGGAAACACAGTTAAATAGATATCATTTACTTTATTGCTTTCTGATTTAAGTAATGTACCTTTCCATGGGACAAACTGTTCTAGAATCATAATATGATGTTCTGATAAGTCAATTTGTGCTTCAACATAATCCATTCCTTGAATTCTACTTACTTCTGAATGAATGCAGGTATCAAATATCTCTTTAAGTAATGCTTCACCATTTTTATGATAATGTTCCATTAAGATAGCGAGCTGTTCTACTGGATAAGCAGTGACTTCATCTGTTTCTTCACGTTCAAAAGAAAGTGGCTGCACAAACATCTTATTCACATCATATACACCTAATTCTGCATGTTTACTTGATTTATTATAATAAGTGATGATTTCTTCACCATATTCTTTCCACATATCTATGGCATCACCTTCTTCATTAAAGATGAAACAATTCGCTTCATTGGCTTTATCTAAGACAATCTTCTTCATCACCTGATCTAACCAGTCATAACCATCATCCCAATCAAGTTCATTATTATAAACATCCTTTAAATATTCAATATATACATTAAATACCATTCTCATGAAATCAACTGATTTTAAAAATGCTTCGTCTCCACTAATAGGTGAATTCCAGAAAGGGTTACTAATAGAAATGACAGATGAAATGGTCATGGAAATGCGTTCACCTTCTCCATTATCCAATGCATCAATAGGCATGATGATCTGATCATCTATATCATAAAAATATTCGTCTATATAATCTTGAATTCCTAACTTCTCTAAAATCTGTATTCCATAATCACGCCAAATAAGACCTACAGAAGAATAAGCAACCCCATTATCTCTTCTTACTTTATCATCTTGATGATGATCATACTTTCCTAAACCAATATCATAGACAAATGCATCTGTATCTTTTTCATCTATTTCTGCAACTCTTGCAAGTGGAATATCTTCATATAATATTTCTAATAAGACTGTTGCCATAACATCATCTGCATGAAATGATCCAGCATGAGTTATAAACTTTGCGTCCTTTTCTTCTACTATCGTAATCATACTATCTCCTTATGTGCTCTTATATAATCATATCATTCTTATCTAAAATTTACACTAAGAAAAAAAGCCCTCCATGTGGAAGGCATAAAAAAAGGACCTGGCAGCTTGCTATTGTCGCGTCTTCACACTATCGTCGCCGTTATGATGCTTAACTTCCGTGTTCGGGATGGGAACGGGTGTGTCCATCATGCTATCGCCGCCAGATCCTCG
>NZ_RCYB01000188.1 GCF_004168205.1 Catenibacterium sp. co_0103
CAATGGTATTAAGTTAAACAAAACTAATACCATCAGGTAATTAAGTTAAGGTGTCAGCTATATAAACGGCAGACACCTTTTCTGCTATTACTAAACACATTTGAAAGAATTATGATTTAAGACGTGCTTGAAAAGAACTATCACATAGTTCTAAAAAAATTTATTGTTATCCTAAGACAACAGTGTATAATAAATTGTGTTAGGACGTTCTATAATTTAGCGGTTTACATGATTGACCTTTTATATTACGTTCATACGATCTTTCTGGTCTTTGCGCGACCAGAAATTTTTTTATTCTCAGAATAAGTTCCTTCATTTTTATCTTCTTTCTGAGATAAAGTCTTATATTAGTTACTGCACTGCTGAAATTGGATTTATAATCATATTCCAATTCCGGCTTTTTATTTTTCTTCAAATCTATATTTCTGATGATTACTTCTGAAACATTGTACATTAGAAAGGCTGCATTTATCTCCTGCTGTATCAGTTTTCTCTTTCTTGCATGAAAGTATACAAGGCCGATTGTGTATTTCAGCTTATTAAAAGCAGTCTCCTCATTCCATCTATAATGATAAAGTTCCTTGAAATCTTCAGTCTTGAATTCCTCTTCAGAAAGATTCGTGACAACAGTCTCATAGGTATCTTCTGATATCTTGAATCTTACAGCTCTGAAGGATAGATCATATAAGTCTCTTGTTTCGTCTAAGAAATCAAAATTGGAAGTTGAAGGTACGAATATGTATTTTTCTTTATCAGCCTTGATTTCTTTTGTCTGAAGACTAGTTAATGTACGGGTTACCCTTATATCAAAAGCACCTTCTTCAGTCTTAATATTTGTCATCAGACCGCTTCTGGTATGAATATCTTTGACTCTTATCACAAATTTGATGTCATTCTCAATGAAATGAGCCATAAGATTGTAACTCTCGTATCCTCTATCTGCTGTGAGGATAGAATTCTGAGGATAATTTCTATCTTTCAGGATTGAAATAAGTGCGTTAACTTCTCTTTTCTTGCTTGCTGCATCAATACTCCAGTCATAGAATACCTTATTAAGACAGTCATATAATGCATTGACATGATACTGGCAGAAAGACTTTGCATCATGCTTTTCAGTTTTTGTCTTATCGTCCATAAAAGGAATATTTACATCTGAGCCATCCTGAGCAAGTATATGATATCCATTAATGGTTGTATGATCATCAAACGCACTCACGAATAGATTGTTTATGCGCTTAAAGATATCAGGATCCAGCAGTTGTCTTCTTTGTGATAGTGCAGAAGCTGAAGGCATTTCACCCTGACCCACAAAAAAGTGAGATAATTCACCTATTGAGGAGTAATTAGAAAAACTCATGATGCATTCAATAAGAGTGCGAGCAGGAAGCTTTCGACAACGAGTGAAATCGGAAACAGGATCATTGCAGTAGCACTTCAGACCATCAAGAGCCACATCAATAGAGCGTTCAAGAATAGTTCTAACCTTTTTAGGCGAGTAGTAGATGTTGTGTTTGCTTTGTTTCATAATAGTTTACCTCCTAAAAAAACACATCTACTAAAAAGGGCTAGAAATGAATGAATATTCATTTCTAGCCGCACGATTTCCATCAATTGTCAACAGTTTAATGAAAAAAATAAAAAGACCTCTCTGATTTTGAAATCAAAGAGGTTTTTGGCATTTGTTCGCTTAACTTAATACCATTG
>NZ_RCYB01000189.1 GCF_004168205.1 Catenibacterium sp. co_0103
AGAGTTTTGGGGGATTTGAGTTTGGTTATATATTTGTGTCCGCGCAACGAAGGCGCGGGGAAATGGAGGAAATTATGAAATTCGGAAAAGTATTATTCGGAGTAGGATTAGGCGTTTTAGCTGGTTTATTATTTGCACCTAAGAAAGGTAGCGAATTAAGAGAAGATATTAAAGCTAAATCAAAATCTACTTATGACTATTTAACAAGTCTTACTAGAGAAGATGTTGAAGCTAAGTTAGGAGAAACAATTGAAAATATTAAAAAGTCAGTAGATGAATTTGATCCTGATGATTTTAAAGAAACTACTAAAGAAAAAGTAGATGAAGTACAGAAAAAGTTAGAAATTCTAGCAGAAAAAGTAAAATCTAGTGAAAATTTTGAAAAGGTGAAAGGTTCAGTTGTAGAAGTAACTGGACGTGTGAATCAGAAAATCGATGAAGTGAAAACAATGATTAATGATAAGGCTGCCATGATTGATGAAGATGTGATTGATCAGCAAATTGATGATGTTGAAAAACAGCTAGATGAAATGATTGAGGAAATCAAGGACTAGTATGAAGAAGAAAGTAACAATCTATGATGTTGCAGAAGCAGCTGATGTTTCACTTGCAACAGTTTCAAGAGTAATTAATGGTTCAAATGTTGTAAAGCCTGCAACAAGAGAACGTGTACTTGAAACAATAAAACGACTCGATTTCAAGCCTAATCAGATTGCAAGAGGTCTTGCAACTAGTAAAACTACAACTATTGCAGTTGTATTCCCACAGTCACTATTTGGACATGTAAAAGATATGATTGGTGGTATTGGAGATACTGGACGTACTTTAGATTTCAATATCATTATGTATACAACTGATGAACTTGGTTTAGGTAACCCGATTGAAGAAGTAATTGAGAAAGTTATTAAATCAAGAGCTGATGGTGTTGTATTATTTAACAATAACTGTATTGATAAAGAAATTGATCTCATTAAAAAATACCGTATTCCTGCAGTTGTTGTTGGATATAAGATTTCTGATGAAGATATCTGTTCTGTATATGTTGATGCAAAGAGTATTGCATATGATATGACTAAACAGTTTATAGAACAGGGTAAAAAGGATATCTGCTTTGTAAGAGCTACTCAAAACTTAGTTGATTTAAATGATTTTGCGAAGGGTATTGAAGAAGCATTTAAAGATAGTGGTGTAACACTTCCTGAAGATTATATTGTGGATGTTTCCAACCACTATGAAGAAAGCTACCCTCAATTAAAGGAATATTTTGATACTCATAAGCATGATGTTGTTTTAACAGGCTATGACAAGGAAGCAGTCGCTGTTGTCAATGCAGCAATTGATCATGGTATCAATGTGCCTGAAGATATGCAGGTTGTTGGTATGATGGATACAAGTTATGCGACTATTTGCCGTCCACCTCTTACTACTATTCATGTCCCTGTATATGATATGGGTGCTATCGCAATCAGACTTCTTACAAAGATCTTAAATCATGAAGAAATTGATGAAGCAGAAGTGCCAATGCATTATACATTCATCAAGCGTGATACAACTAAATAACCAAAGAAGGATGCTGAGGCATCCTTTTTAAGGTAATTTAAAATAACTAGGGGTTTCCTAAATTTTAATTATCACGCAGTAAGGGGTGAATCTCACCCCTTATTTCTT
>NZ_RCYB01000190.1 GCF_004168205.1 Catenibacterium sp. co_0103
ATTTTTTCTAAATTATTCAAACTTGTTTTTAAGTTTGTCTTTTTTTATACGTTTTGATTGATTTTTGTTTCACACTTAACTCCTTTATTTTGTAATAATATCAGTAATACCTGGATTCATAGATAATTCTATTCTTTGTACATGAGGATGACTGCGATATCTTTTTCTCACCATCTGACCTAAAGTCTGTCCTTGATTATATCCATGGATGATTCTTAAAGTCAATGCATCAGGTTTCTTTAAAGCTGCATCGATCATCTTACGTGCTTCCTGTTGAGTATAGCCATGTATATCTATTTCTTTGATATATTGCATAAACTTCTCCTTGTGATGTCTTTTAAATGATTGATTTCTTCTTGAGTGAGAGTTCTATATGTACCACTTGGAAGATCACCTAACGAGATATCTCCATACATAATGCGATGAAGTGATGTAATCTTATTATTAAGAGAAAGGAACATCTTCTTTATTTCATGATAACGTCCTTCTTCTAAAGTGATGATACCTTCATATTCACTTGTCATTTCTACTATTGCAGGTAAACATTTAACATCTCCATCAATAGTAATACCTTCTTTAAATGGTGTTATATCCTTTAAAGAACTTAAACAAGTAAAGGCATAAGTTCTAGGTATATGAAATTCAGGAAGAGTGAGTCTTTTTCTTAATTTCAAATCATTAGTTAAAATGACTAGACCCGTTGTATCACGGTCTAATCTTCCTACGTAATGAAGGTTATCATCTGGAAGTAAAGTGATCAGACAGGGATCATGAGGATCCTTATTGGCACATACATATCCTGATGGTTTATGAATGATATAGTATTTCAAGGGATGAGAATCAAGAATCTTAGATTCATAAATAACTGTTTCATCAGTTATGTCCATATCTTCATCTACTATTTCATTGTTGACTTGTATCAGTCCCTTTTTAATGGCCTTCTTTGCCTGTTTCTTACTTCCACATTTATTTAATACAAATATGTCTATCAGTCTCATTAATGAGTATTCCTTCCACGAGAACAGTCATTAGAACGATTATCAGTACTATTGACTATTATCACCTTGACTTTATCTCCTCTTTTATATGAAGGATCTTGTTCTAAAATATCACGTAAAGCTGTTAATCTCTTATTGCCATCTACACATAAATAGCCACAACCTGTTTCTTTTACCTTAATAGGAAAAGAGAAACCTATTCTAATAATAGAATGATAGAGATGATCTGTATATTCTGATGGAATAAAGTGAATGTCACTTAATGGTAGTTCTTTAATACGCATAAAATATGCCTGCCACTCAAAATGTGATTAAATATACTCACATCGAGATAATGTAAGTTCTCACGAACATTACTTACTATGTCATCGTGTATGCTTTTGATTGACCGAAATCATATCTACTCACAAGTTCAAGTACACTCCATAGTCGTAAATTCCCGAAATAGCCTTCGGTACATACCTACGTTTGCGTTCATCTATGCAACTTCGTAAGTTGTGGCATCTCTCAGATTAAGTGCAGCATTGAAATCTCTGTCTTTGATATATCCACAGTCACATCTGAAAATTCTATCTGAAAGCTTTAAATCTTTCTTGATACTTTTACAGCAATGACATG
>NZ_RCYB01000191.1 GCF_004168205.1 Catenibacterium sp. co_0103
AAGTCTGTTCTGGAATTTACGCAGAAAATAGAGCGTGAATCGTTCATTTTTTTGATAATGTGATTTAAAGTTTTCTCGAGTTGTTTATAGTTGTCCATAATGTATACCTCCGATGACATCTATAAACAATAGGCCAATAATCAATATATAAATATTGATTATTGGCCTCACATTTTTGGGCTTTTGTCAAGAGCAAATAAAAAAGGCATACATTTTATTTGTATGCCTTGATAGCTGTCAATTCTTAACTTAATGACATTGCCGTTGCGGTGCTAATGTTTGATTATTTTTGAGACATTATCAATTTCGGTTGACAGGAGGAAAAAAGGCACCTCTTCATATAGATTCGGCTGCATACAAAATTGTGTGTAGCCTTTTTTAATGAATACCTAATTCCGAAAAAAATCTTTTACTCTCTACGGATAATCTTATCCTACAACAATCTTTTCTTTTTAAAATAAATGAGTTCCAGAATAATTGTTATTACTGCAATTGCAATCACTGCAACATATCCGTATTTCCACTGCAGCTCAGGCATATTTACAAAATTCATCCCATACCAGCCGGTCAAAAGTGTAAGTGGCAGGAATAAGGTTGTCACAACTGTCAATATACACATAATTTTATTCTGTTGTGCATCCTGCTGAGATTGATACAGTTCACGTAACTGCAGTATATTTTCTCTAAGCAAATGCACATGGTTATGCAGTCGTTCTGTCCTGAGTGCATAACGATTCCACGATTCTGTATTATGGATAATAGTCAGTCCATCTTGAGACTGTAATAGATCACCAATCATAGCCAGCTGTTCATAATATGCATCCAGCACAGATAGTTTCTGTCGATACTTTGTAAGAACCGAAAAGAAATTATCCGGAACACCTTTTATAAGCTGATCTTCCATCTTTTCAATTTCTTTTTCCAAATGTAACAAATATAGAAGATCATTTTCAATCATCAGTTCCATCATCTTAAGAAGAAACTGATCCGGCGATTTCAGCTCCTGAAACTGTTCTTCCTTTTTCTCTATCCAGTGTTTCAGTTCCCCACTGTCCTCAATTAAAAAAAGTTCTTTATCTGTCAGGTAAAATCCAAAAACAACATGCGGTGTACGTATTTCATTTTTTTCCGGTACTCGCAAGGTTCCCAGAATACAATCCCGAAACACTTCTGCTTTACAGTATCGGATTGATCTGATACTGTGTAATAATTCGTTATCATGCGGAAAATCTTTCTTCAACTCGCGAAATTCATCTTCCCGTAAGATCGTAAGGAAATGTATATTCACCATAGGATCACTCATACTCCTTTCATCACATTTCTTAACAAACAAGAATACTCTTTATTCTTGTAAAATACAAATAAAAAACTGAAGAATCCCAATACCCTCAATTGTAAAATGAAACTGGAATTAAGGAATTGGGATAAAGGGGCATGCCCCTTTATCCCAATTCGCGCGACCGCAGGCCCCTTATTCTCAATTTCGTATTATAGAACTAGAAGTTATTCAAGTAATAATTCTAGTTTTTTATTTTATCTAGAAGTGATATCATATCACTGAAGAGAAGTTAATCAATATAACTTGAGACGTCCGTAAGGTAAGCTCATAAACAAC
>NZ_RCYB01000192.1 GCF_004168205.1 Catenibacterium sp. co_0103
TTTTTATATTGATTTTCAGTAATATGCTTGATTTTAGATGAAAGTTTTATTATTATCATAGTGTTCTTATTGGACAGGATAAGCATTTCGGTGGCCAAACTTCGATGCTTATCCTTTTTTTCTTTCTATAGATTTATTGACCTTAAGAACATGATAAATGATTTATGAAATAAACAAAACAGATAGCGAAAAACTGCCCCTAAAAAGTTGACAGCATAAAAGCAAAGCCAGGAGTTTATACCCCTGACTTTTTCAAAGCTTGAGTAAACCCCAAGTCTATTTAGTTACTCGCTGCTCTTTTTTAGTTGACTATGAACCTTGCTTTGGGTTTAAAATAGTATTATGGAGGATATGTTCATGGAGAAATCAAAAGTATATTTTACAGACTTTCGTACACGTGTTGGTGTAAGTTTAACTGAAAAGTTACAGCGTTTAATTAAGAAAGCAGGAATCACTGATATTGATATGGATGGTAAGTTTGTAGCTATCAAGATGCATTTTGGTGAATTAGGTAACCTATCTTATTTACGTCCTAATTATGCGAAAGCAGTTGCAGATGTCGTTAAGGAATGTGGAGGAAAACCATTCTTAACAGATTGTAATACTTTATATCCAGGTTCTAGAAAGAACGCCCTAGAACATCTAGATTGTGCTAATATTAATGGGTTTAATACAATCACTACAGGTTGTCAGATTATTATTGGTGATGGTTTAAGAGGAACTGATGATATTACAGTACCTGTAAGAAATGGTGAATATTGTAAAGAAGCTTATATTGGTCGTGCAGTCATGGATGCGGATATCTTTATCAGCTTAACTCATTTTAAAGGCCATGAGTCTACAGGCTTTGGTGGTGCGATTAAGAATATTGGTATGGGCTGTGGAAGCCGTGCTGGTAAGATGCAGCAACATAATTCAGGCAAACCAATTGTGCATGATGACTTATGTAGAGGATGTCGTCGCTGTGCTAAAGAATGTGGTAGTGATGCAATCACTTATGAAAATGGTAAAGCAGTCATCAATCAGGATATCTGTAAAGGATGTGGCAGATGTATTGGGGCTTGTGTATTTGATGCCATTGAAAACCAAAACTGGAATGCGAATGAAATACTTGGTAGAAAAATGGCTGAATATTCGCAGGCAGTATGTGATGGAAGACCAACATTCCATATTAGTTTAGTGAGAGATATTTCACCTAACTGTGACTGTCATGGTGAAAACGATGCACCTATCTTACCAGATGTTGGTATCTTTGCGTCATTTGATCCCGTTGCTTTAGATCAGGCATGTGTAGATGCATGCTTACATGCAACACCTATGCCTAATAGCCAGTTATCTGATAATTTAGCTGATCCACATTGGCATCACCATCATGATAACTTCCTAGATTCAAATCCTAATGTCAGATGGAAAGAAACATTAGAACATGCGGAAAAGATTGGTTTAGGTACAAGAGAATACGAACTTATTCAAATGAAATAATAAAAAAGGGGCTGTAACGAATAGGTAGTATTTACTACTACCTTGAGCGTTACAGCTCTTTTTCGTATATCCAAACCCAAAA
>NZ_RCYB01000193.1 GCF_004168205.1 Catenibacterium sp. co_0103
CGTGTGCCGGGCATGGCACTAATTCAGTCGGAGATAGTCTGACCACAGGTATTTACCGCCAAGTGTAGTGAACCACAAGCCGATACCATAAAGGTAGGAGTGAAGGAAGTGGTGTAGCGATTCCTTCGAACGTACGAACAGAAACTTGATATAAGGCTAAATGGTGGATAAGGTTGCGCGACAAACCGAAGTCCAAAAGGTAAACGTAAAACCAAGAGAGTAAATCAAGGCGTTGTGAAAGAAGCAGGATTAGTGAATTACCCCGGGAGGCCTCACAGGCAACGAAGTCCAATATCTTTAAAATCAGTGATGGTAAGTTGTGCGATAAAAAGCTTACTGTGAGGAGTCAGCTGAGGTCATAGTAGGTGTCTCACCAGCACTAAAGGACCTAATGTTTATATGATGTCACTCATCATAAAGCAATATCTAGATAGTTCGAAATTGGAATCATCTCATAAATGGAAAACGTAATTCTATGGAGATGAAGGAAAAGGGAACGGTTCTAGATAAATCTACGATATGAAAAGGAGAACACAGACATGAGATTAATTGATGAAATACTAAGTGATTCAAATATTGATAGGGCTATTCTACAGGTCAAGAGAAACAAGGGTGTATCTGGAGTCGATAAGATGACAGTAGATGAACTTGATGAATATTTCTATAAGCATAGAAGAGAGATTAGATATTCCATACTTAATAAGAAATATAAGCCCCAATCAGTTAAGAGAGTCTATATCCCAAAGCCTAACGGCAAGAAAAGACCATTAGGTATACCTACAGTTGTAGATAGAGTTATTCAACAGGCTGTTGCACAAGTGTTAATGAAGAAACTAGATTCTTCATTCAGTGAATTCAGTTATGGATTCAGACCAAGAAGAAGTGCACAGATGGCTGTACTGAAGACCCTAGAATACATCAATGAAGGCTATGACTGGGTTATAGACTTAGATATTGAAGCATATTTTGACACTGTAAATCATGACAAGTTAATCTCAATACTTAGAGAAAAGAATATGAATGACTCAACAACATTACATCTTATTCGCAAGTTCATGCAGGCAGGGATTATGGAAGATGGTTTAGTAAAACCTTCTAGAATCGGTGTACCGCAGGGCGGCCCTCTTTCTCCAATTATTTCTAACGTTTATTTAGATAAGTTTGACAAGGAATTGGAAAATAGAGGACTACGCTTTGTAAGATATGCAGATGACTGCAATATCTTTGTCAAGAGCGAAATGAGTGCGAATAGAGTAATGAAGTCAGTCACTTCATGGCTTGAAAGAAAACTATTTCTTAAAGTCAGCGCTACTAAGACCAAAGTGGTCAGACCACCCGAAAGCAAGTTTCTAGGATTCACCTACCTCCAAAGGAATGGTGTATGGAAATGCAAGCCCTCCAATCAGAGCAAGATGAAACTCTACGATAAATGTAGAAAGGAACTTGTAAGAAGGATAGGAATTGCACGTCCTATTGCAGTTACATTTAAAAGAATCAACCAGATTGTAGTG
>NZ_RCYB01000194.1 GCF_004168205.1 Catenibacterium sp. co_0103
TTGACCTTAAGAACATGATAAATGATTTATGAAATAAACAAAACAGATAGCAGAAAACTGCCCCTAAAAAGTTGACAGCATAAAAGCAAAGCCAGGAGTTCATACCCCTGACTTTTTCAAAGCTTGAGTAAACCCCAAGTCTATTTAGTTACTCAAATCAATCAGGACCTTTCGTGTTATTTCTTTAAAACATTTGTAAGGGCGAATAGAATAGAAAGTTTACTATATTCTAATGTCAAACCACCCTGGATATAAAGTGTATAAGGTGCAACAACAGGCGCATCTGCACTTAATTCAATTGTACTACCAGAAGTAAATGTACCAGCAGCCATTACTTCATCATGTGGATAACCAGGCATTGGTGCAGGCATAGTGGCTACAAATGAATCAATTGGAGAACTATTCTGAATAGCCTGTGTAAACTTCACTAGGTTTTCTTCTGTACCAAGTTCTAATGTTTGAATAATATCAGTTCTTTCTTCATTATATCTTGGAGAGACATTATTAAAGCCTAACTTTTCTAACATATAAGCACTAAATACAGCACTCTTTAAAGCATTCTTTACTGCATTAGGAGCCATAAATACACCTTTGAAGAATGTATTATTCATATTGAAGTTAGCTCCTAGATCTTTACCAATACCAGGTGCAGTTAATCTTTCAGCACACATAAAGATTAAATCTTTTCTACCTGCAATATAACCACCAGTAGGTGCAATACCTCCACCTAGATTCTTCATTAAAGACCCTACAACGATATCAGCACCGATATGTCCTGGTTCCTTCTTTTCTACAAGTTCACCATAGCAGTTATCTACCATGATAATAACATCCTTATTTACTTCTCTGATCTTAGTAATAATACGTTCAAGCTTAGAAAGTGTTAAAGATAAACGTGAAGAATAACCCTTAGATCTCTGGATTTCTACAAGTTTAACATCATTCTTCTTTAAACGTTCTACGATTTTATCATCATCGAAATCATTGTCAACTAAATCAATCTGTTCATAAGATACACCATGAGCCTTTAATGACTGACTAGATTCTCCTGAAATACCAATCATTTCCTGTAAAGAATCATAAGGTGCTCCAGATAATGAAATCATTGTATCACCATGCTTAAGTAAAGCAGATAAAGTTAAATAAAGCGCATTGGTACCACTCATGATCTGTGGTCTCACTAATGCATCTTCGCATCCAAGAATAGTTGCGAAAATAGCTTCTAGCTTATCTCTTCCTGAATCATAGCTGCCATATCCATTCATGTCCGCAAAATCAGAATAGCTGACATTATTCTCAATAAATGCTGAAAGAATTCTGTTTGAGTTATAGAAACAAACATCATCGATCTTTTTATAAATGTCTTTTAATGCAACATCAGATTCATTCGCAATTTTTAATAAGTTTTCATCTATTTGTTCTAATATCATAATTTCCTCCATTTCCCCGCGCCTTCGTTGCGCGGACACAAATATATAACCAAACTCAAATCCCCCAAAACTCT
>NZ_RCYB01000195.1 GCF_004168205.1 Catenibacterium sp. co_0103
TCAGACTGTTGACAAACTAAATGTTAACAGTCTTTTCTTTTAAATTTGAAGAGTATATGATAATATAGTTACTGTCGTAAGTGTCCACACTCCAATTAAGCAAAATTTGTGGCCTTACGGCCTTTTTCGTTTCCTGTCAATTATTGCCTGAAAATGGTATAATTAAGGTGCTTAATTGGAGGATATAAATATGGCTATGACTAATCGTGCAAACATTAAACGTGATGGACTTATCATGAGTACTTTAGATGACCTAGTACCACAGGATCATTTGGTTAGAACACTGGAAGCTACGATAGATTGGAAATTCATCTATCCGTTAGTGAAATCACTCTACAGTAATTTCGGCAGACGTTCTATTGATCCTGTGGTACTTTTTAAAATGATCTTTATCAATTATACATTCGGCATCAACTCTATGAGAAAGACCTGTGAAGAGATCAAGGTCAATATAGCTTATAGATGGTTTTTAGGTATCAGCATTTATGAAGCTGTTCCAAACTATTCTACATGGTCTAAGAACTATCAGAGAAGATACAAGGATAGTGAAGTCTTTGACCAGATCTTCAATCATATCATCAAGCATGGCATTGATAACGGCTTTATTGATACCACTACTGTCTTTGGTGATGGCACACATAGAAAAGCCAACGCGAATTCTAGAAAAGCTACAGATAAGGAAGTAGAGATTGTAGCTAAGGCATATGAAAAAGAATTACTTGAAGAAATCAATGAAGAGAGAGCAGAAAATGGCAAAAAACCATTTGAATCATTAGACAAGAAAGAATATGCATTTGATGAAGAGACTGGAGAAGAAATTGAATTAAAGAAAACAAAGCATATCAAGGAAAGCACTACAGACCCAGAATGCGGTCTGTTCCATAAGGGTGAGAAGCAGAAGTGCTTTGCCTATTCACATATGACAATATGTGACAGATATGGCTATGTTCTCTTTAATAAGGTAGCACCAGGAAACATGCATGACAGTGCAATATTCTCAGAAATATACAATGAACTTATCCAGAAATATGAAGGCATTAAAAACGTGTGCCTTGATGCAGGATTCAATACATCACCAATCTGCCACCAGATACTATCAAGTGATAGAACGCCATTTCTTCCATATAAGAGGCCAATGACTAAAAAGGGATTCTTTAAAAAGTATGAGTATGTATATGATGAATATTTAAATATCTATATCTGTCCTAATGAAAAAGATCTTCACTATAAAACAACCAACAGAGAAGGATACAGAGTCTATGAAAGCAATCCAAAGGACTGTGAAGGATGTCCTTTCCTATCAAAATGTACACAATCAAAGAAACATGTAAAAACGATTACAAGACATGTATGGGAATCTGATAGAGAAAAAGCAGATTATATAAGACAGACCGATGAATGGAAAATCGTCTATCCACAAAGAAAAGAAACAATTGAACGTGTGTTTGCGGATGCCAAGGAAAATCATGGCATGCGATTTACGCGTTTAAAAGGGCTA
>NZ_RCYB01000196.1 GCF_004168205.1 Catenibacterium sp. co_0103
TAGTATCTAAAAACACTTTAATTATCTAACATGATGAGGTCTATTTCTATCCACTATATTATTTGGCGCTTACTTTCATACATTCTCCGAATGATTTTAGTTATGTTATTTTAGTAAATATGGTTTTAAAATTATCTCATCATTTTCTATTTTTTTGATTCCAAATTCTATGAATTTTTTATATAAATCTGCACTTAGGAACTCCATCATCTCCAGCGGTGATTTTCCTTTTAGGTTCTCCTTTGGCTGGGAATTGATGTGGGATACTATGAGATTAGCCTTCTCCTGTGAATCTAGACCAAGCGCTTGGAGATTTGTCCCTTTAGGGCATATGTAACGTATCTCCTTGTGGTAGTTTTCAAGACTTCCTTTCTGGCGTGATGCCATAGGATCACAGTAAAAGACATGAGTTCGCATGCTGCCATCATTATCTTTTTCCAGTCCTTCTGCATCCGAAAATTCAGAACCTCTATCCGTCTTGATTACTTCTACTTCTTTCAGGAACAGTTCTTTTCCTAATATCGATTCAAGAAGGTCTACACCTTTAACCATAACCTTTGCAGTCTTCTCTTCATGGTATATAATAAACATGGAAGAGTAAGACAGGAACTTAAAAGTCTGCATGAACGGACCGCTTTGTCCATTGTAGACGGTATCCATCTCGACGATACTAACGTTGTCATTATCGTCAGTATATGAGATGAAATCATCATAGGTGTGGCCTATCAGGAACTTTCTGTCTTCTCTTTTTTTATATTTGACAGAATCCTTCTTTGATATTCTTCTTGTCTTGACTCTTAGATCAATATCAAGCAGACCGAACTGTCTAAATACGCCAGATTCTATGTAGTTGTATAATGTCTTTTCAGAAATATTCAATTCAGGATGAGAAGTAATGATCTGATATGGTGATTGACCTTTCTTGATAAGAGGGACAATGATATCAGCTAAAGCCTTAAGCTCGCTATATGTCATATTTATTCCTTCTCTTGAGTTAATGAGGTCAGCCATATATTCCTTATTGGCGATATCTGCAGAATATGTGAACTTATCAAATCTGCAGTGCTGGTATTTAGGACAGCCATTGCAGGCGCCAGGAGATCTGTCTCTTCGCTTACATTTAAAAACTACTAAGTCAGCACAGTTCTTGCATACATGGTGATGCTTGCATCTGTCCTTGTTGGCGCACGCAGGATCAAAGCTGCAAATATGTGAATGTTTTCTATGTGCCTTGATTTCTTTGCCTATAGTTGATTTATCCTTTCCAAGAGTTGCAGCGATAGAAGTCTTGGTAGAACCATTTTCTATTCCTCTCTGAATTATTTCTCTTTCTGAAAGAGTAAGATGTAAATTCTTATTTGATTTAGCCATGATAATCAGCCTTTCATGAAATAGAGAAACAGACATCACAGATAATATGAAATGACCTCCTAGTTGTCAAAACGTGGATTTAAACTCATAATAAGAATAGAAAACAAAAAGTGA
>NZ_RCYB01000197.1 GCF_004168205.1 Catenibacterium sp. co_0103
GACAAATAGTCTATATCCTGAATATTTCTGCTCCACACTTCTCTTAAATCGTTACCTGTAGATTATGGGTATTCAAAAATTTTTTTTATTTTACTATTTAGAAGTTGTTAAATAGTGATAGATTGCACCAATAATATTGGCATCATTCGCAAAGGCACATTTCTTTACAACAGGCTTAATACGTGCTGGTTCAACTTTGTCTATGATGATATCTAAACGCTTATTGATTTCATTAATCATATCTTCTCTTACAGAGATACCCCCACCAATAATGATCACTTCTGGATCATAAGAATATTGAATATTATAGATACCTACTGCAAGAGCATAATAGAAACGATTGACATACTTCTTGAATACTTCATTTTCGTTGGCATGATCAAAGATATAACGTCCATCATATGTTTCACCTAGTTCTTTTTCTACACCCTTAACAATGGCGACTGTAGAATCAAGAGACCAAAAGTTAAACTCAAGTGAATCTGCATCAAAGTTATTGATCATATAACCAAATTCACCACCATGAAGATGTTTACCCTTATGAATCTTCTTATCCTTAATCACAGCACCACCAATACCTGTACCGCATACGACAAAGCAGCAATCCTGATTATCTTTAGCGGCACCTAGCCATACTTCTGCAAGTGCTGCACAGTTGGCATCATTTTCTAGTTCTACACGTGTCTGTAATCTTTCTTCTAGATCCTTCTTTATATTAGGACCATGAATATAGTCAATCGCAGACGCACCATAAATGACACCTTCATCACTCGCAACAGCCCCAGGCATACTTAACGCAATACCATCAACATCTCTTTCTTTATAAATAGTTTCAATAGCCTGATACATATTTTCTAAAGTATCAGGTGTTTTAAAAGACCCCTTATCAAATAAATGACCTTTTTCATCGCATGTTGCGTATTTGACAGAAGTCCCTCCTACATCAATTCCTAGTAACATATGTATTACCTCCTATCTATAGAATAGCACAAAAAAATGCACAATAGTAAAATAGATTAAAAAAGGAATAACGTTACGTTATTCCCTAGTTAACACGATGAATTTCTAAACCATTCTGTTTAAATGTTTCAATTATTGTATCGATATGAGATTCCCCATTTGTTTCACAAGTGACTCTTAATTCTACTTCAGAGAATCTTGCGAAGTTCTTGAACTGGTTATGATCAACCGCTACAACATTCGCATTACATTCATTTAATAGATGTGCTACTTTTTCTAACTGTCCAGGAATATCTGGAAGCTGTACTGAGAATGAGAAGATTCTACCTCTTTCAATCAGTCCCTTATTGATCATAGAAGAGATAGAAAGCACATCAATGTTGCCACCTGATACAAGTGAAACAACCTTCTTATTCTTTTCATTGAGTTTCTTTAATGCAGCAAGTGAAAGAATACCTGAGTTTTCAGCTACAAGCTT
>NZ_RCYB01000198.1 GCF_004168205.1 Catenibacterium sp. co_0103
CGAGGATCTGGCGGCGATAGCATGATGGACACACCCGTTCCCATCCCGAACACGGAAGTTAAGCATCATAACGGCGACGATAGTGTGAAGACGCGACAATAGCAAGCTGCCAGGTCCTTTTTTTATGCCTTCCGCCAGGAGGGCTTTTTTAGTACAAAAAAACATCTATCTTACGATAGATGTCTTCTCATTAATAAACTTGAATACTTTATTCCAATAAGCGTCTGGATTTACATATAAGCTATTGGCATGTGTTGCGCCTTTAACACTATATAATTCTTTCTCACAATTTGCAACCTTATATACTTCTAATCCCATAGAATAAGGGACAAAATCATCTTTTGTACCATGAATAAACATCATTGGTTTATTACATTTCTTGACCGCTTTTAGACTACTTGCTTTTTTAAAATCATAACCTGCTTCAATATTCGACATCATATTTGAAATATCCATCACTGGAAATGGTGGTAAACCAAATCTTTTATCTAATTCACTAGAGAATATATCATATACACTTGTATAACCACAATCTTCTATATAACCTACTACATTTTTTGGATGATCTCCTGACAACATCATTGTAGTAGCACCACCCATGGATACACCATGTACTATAATCTTTGCTTTTGGATCTTTATTCAAAATCCAATTAATCCAAAGCTTCATATCATTCTTATCAAGATACCCCATTCCAATATGATTCCCTTTACTCTTACCAGAAGCACGATCATCAGGTAATAATACATTATAACCATGATCATAATAAGTACGTCCAAAAGGCATCATATTTCTGTTGTCCACCTTATAACCATGAATAACGAGAGCCCATTTATGTGAGTCTTGTGTTTTATAGTTACCAGATAGTTTTAACTTATCCTTACTTGTAATTGATGTTAAGGATGTTTCCTTATAGAAAGCATCTGCTTTCTTCATCTCATCCTCTTTATTCTTATTCATAATCAATTCATTACTATTTGAGGCATGTACAGTTGTCTTCACATTTCTTTCGCTAGAATTACTTGCAGGAGACAAAGCATAATTCACAAAATAATGACCTACTCCAATACTTCCACAAAGTAATATCAATACAATTAATCCTATAATCTTTTTCTTCATAAACTCACCTCAGGCTGTATTGTATACTAATATTGGTTTGAAGTTAATAGTTTTAATATCAAAGAATTAAAAAAGCATACAAATATATAGATTATGTAAAAGTTATTTGAATACCCACAAACCACAGGTCAGTGAAAATTAAATTTCATAAACACCGATTAAACGGCATTCATGAAGCTGAACCAGACACATGAATTTCCCATCTGTTCTATAATTAGATTAGAAATTAGATGGAGGTATAATCATATGTCAAACAAAGTATTAAAGCCTAAGAAAGCTTCTCTTTATCAGTTCACTCAGAAATATTCCAACAATA
>NZ_RCYB01000199.1 GCF_004168205.1 Catenibacterium sp. co_0103
CCCGTACGTACGGTGCAACGGGAGGCACAGAAATAATAATTAATCTCAGTATTGATATTATTTCCTGTCTACCCTATACCTATATGTAAGCGCTTCATATTTATATTGAAAACGCTAACAGTTTAATTTATAATAGAGAGTGGGATTTGCATAAGGAGGAAATATCATGAATTTAAAAGTTAAAAAAATTGCGCTATTATCTGGCGGAGGAGATTGTCCAGGCTTAAATGCGGTAATCAGAACAATCACTAAGATTGCGATTGAAAAATATAATTGGGAAGTTATTGGTTTTGTATATGGTTATCGTGGATTGTATAATAATAATTATGTAGAATTAACTGTAGACAAGGTAGAGGATATATATAAGGAAGGTGGAACTATTCTTTATAGTTCTAATAAGGATAACCTATTCGATTATCTTGTAGATGATGGAAATGGTGGAAAAGTAAGAAAAGACGTCAGTGATGTAGGCGTTGAAAATCTTAAGAAAGATGGTGTTGATGTATTAGTTGTGTTAGGTGGCGATGGTACATTAACAAGTGCTAGAGACTTCAGCAGAAAAGGTGTCAATGTCATTGGTGTACCAAAGACTATGGATAATGACCTTACTTCTACAGATTTAACATATGGTTTCATCAGTGCGATGAGTGTTGGTACTGAATTCATAGATCGTCTTCAGACTACTGCAAAATCACATCATCGTGTCATCTGCTGTGAATTAATGGGTAGAGAAGCTGGATGGATTTCATTATATGCAGGTCTTGCAGGTAATGCAGGTGTTGTATTAATTCCTGAAATTCCATTTACTATTGAAAATATTGCGAAAGCAGTTAAGAAACGTGATGAAGCAGGTCTTCCATATACTGTTATTGCAGTAGCTGAAGGTGCTAAGTATGCGGATGGTACAAAGTCAATCGGTAAGATTGTAGAAGATTCACCAGACCCAATTCGTTATTCTGGACTTGCTGCAAAGGTGGCTGATGATCTAGAAAAAGTCATTCCTAATCATGAAGTACGTTCTGTCAATCCGGGTCATATTATCCGTGGTGGTGATATTGATGCATATGATAGAATTCTATCTATCAGATTTGGTAATAAGGCATGTGCTATGATTGATGAAGGCTTATTTGGAAATGTTGTATCATTAAAGGGTGGCAACATGGAATATACTTCACTTGAAGAAGTAATTGGTGATGCGAAATTTGGTAAGCAGAAGCTTGTTGATCCTAATGGAGATCTTGTTCAGGCTGCTAAGGCTATGGGCGTATCATTTGGTGATGAATAATAAGACAAGGACCTTACATTTAGGGTAATTTAAAATAACTAGGGGTTTCCTAAATTTTAATTATTACGCAGTAAGGGGTGAATCTCACCCCTTATTTCTT
>NZ_RCYB01000200.1 GCF_004168205.1 Catenibacterium sp. co_0103
AAAAATTCATAGTATTGTGGGATTACCGCAAACAAATAAGGAGGGTTACCTATGAATAGAATAATAAAAATTGGGATGGATGTCCATACTACAAACTACACTTTATGCATTTTTGAGCCATCTTTTGAACATAATGGTACAGTTCACTGTATTACACAGGTAAAACCTGAAATTAAAAAGATCATTCATGTTATTGAAACTTTTAAAAAGAAACACGAAAATGAAGAACTAAATATTGTATGTGGCTATGAAGCAGGATGTCTGGGATATTCTTTATATCATGAATTAAAAGAGAAAGGTGTGGAATGTGTTATCCTGGCTCCAACAACCATGAAAACTGAAAAAGGTGGAAGAAAACTTAAGAACGATTATCGTGATGCCAAGATGATTGCGGAATGTTTGGCTTATGGTGGATATTCTGCCGTACATGTTCCTACCGAACTTGACAATTCAGTAAAAGAGTTTATTCGTATGAGAGATGATATAAAAGAAAACTTAAAAAGCATTAAGCAACAAATAATTGCGTTTTTAACACGCAATGGTAAACAATTCGAAGGAAAAAGTTACTGGACAAGAAAACATATTGATTGGATAAATACAGTTTCTTTTAGTGAACCATTACTTCAAGATACATTGAAAGAATATATGATTGAATATAATCATCTAAGCGATCGTGTAGAGACTTTAGACAGACAAATTGAAGAAATATCATTAAAAGAAGAATATGTAGAAAAAGTGCAACAGCTGCAATGTTTGATTGGCATTAAAACGCATACTGCACTATCTTTAATCGTGGAAACAAGTGATTTCAATCGTTTTAAAAAAGGAAACATGTATTCGGCATATTTAGGCTTGATTCCTGGAGATGACTCATCAGGAGGTCATGAAAAGAAGCTTGGAATCACCAAAGCAGGGAATAATCACTTAAGAAGATTACTGGTTGAAGCAGCACAAGGTTATACACGAGGAAGAGTAGGATTTAAATCAAAAGATTTGAAATCAAGACAGGAAAAATGCAGCAGTGAAGTAGTAGCATATGCGGATAAAGCCAATGAAAGATTGAGAAGAAAATACTATCGAATGATTTTGCGAGGTAAAAAATATAATGTAGCTAAAACAGCTATCGCAAGAGAACTTGCATGCTTTATATGGGGTATTATGACAGATCATATTGATTTATGTAGTTGATTATAAAAGGACTTAAACTTATTAGACAACATTTTTGATTGTCGTTAATAAAATTAATATTTAGTAAAAAAAGAATTGAGGCTATTGGACAGGAAATCTCTATAAGAAGATGGTTAAAGTTATTCAAGACTAATCTATGTAGACACTTCTT
>NZ_RCYB01000201.1 GCF_004168205.1 Catenibacterium sp. co_0103
TGCAAAAGTCAATATAAAAATGTAGGTTTAGGACAATATAAGAATGTAGGTTTTCCTACATTCTTATATTGTCTTTTTAGTCTTCATCTTCTATGAATTGAAGCTGATCTTTGAGTCTATATGACGGACCGTTGATGTTTAATACAGAACTATGATGAAGAAGTCTATCCAATAAGGCATTAGTAAGAACAGGATCACCAAACACCTCTGGCCATTTAGAGAATGTTAGGTTTGTAGTTATAATTGTACTTGATTTCTCATATCTCTTCGCAATGAGATTGAAAAACAGATTGGCAGTATCTGTATCCATTTTCTCGTATCCTAACTCATCAACTATAAGAAGCTTATATCTGCATATCCACTTGATTCTTCTTTCTAGTATGTTCTCATATTTAGCCTTTCTAAGCTGTGCTATGAGGTCATGGAACGAAATACAATATACAGAATATCTCTGCTTTGCAGCTTCTGTACCAATACCTACAGCTAGATGCGTCTTGCCCACTCCAGGTGTTCCACATATGATTATATTCTCACAGTTTTCAATGAACCTTAATGTGGCTAAATCTTCAATTTTCTTTCTATCCAGTGAGGGCTGAAAGCTAAAATCAAAGTCCTGAAGACTTCTCTGAAAAGGGAAGTTTGCCACCTTAACACAGCTGATTATGGCTAAATCCTCCCTGTATTTCATCTCCATCTGCACCATCTCATCTATGGCTTCAAGTGGTGTCTTTACCCCGTCAGACATCATATCCAGGTACTTGTTTATATTCTCCTTCATCTTGGGAAGCTTCAGCTTCTCTAGATTATTCATTAATACATTTATTGAACTCATACTATTAATCCTCCATTTCCATTCTGTATGTTTTTAAATAATCTGTTGTCTCTTTTTTTAATTCTTGGTAGATTGAATCATAACCTTCCTGTGATAGAAAGTTATAGATATCCATAATATCAAATCCCCACAGATTCACTCTAAGAATCTTCAGTTCCTTCTTGTTGGCTGACTTTTTTAATGCAGCGAAGAACTGTTCTTCATCAGTGATATATGGAAGAATCTTTGATATTTCTGTATAAAAAATCTTTCGTTCTTCCTTGTTAAGTGTCTGTATGAATCTCTTTATCCAGGAACTGAGCGATTCCTGTGATACAAGATACGCAATCATATGATCATAAGATTTCAATGCATCATTCCTAGTTAAAACGATTTCTCTTGCATCAAGCAGTTTATCCATAATGGATAGATTGTTTGCGACAACTTTACTAAAATCTTTGTTTCCTGCAAGCTGTTTGGATATAGACTGTT
>NZ_RCYB01000202.1 GCF_004168205.1 Catenibacterium sp. co_0103
GTTAGTTGTTATCTATTAATTTGGAAACCATTGATCACGACCAACTAAACCAAAACCTTTGTGAATTCTATTCATAAATTTTTCATTGTATTGATTGAATTGTGATACTAAGTATTTTTCCATTGATGTTTCGGTTGGAAACTGTTCCTTCAACTTAAATTTCTTCTTAAGCTGCTTGTTGAAACCTTCAATCAGATTCGTTGAATAAATACTATGTCTTACTTCCTTTGGATAATCAAAATACGTTAATAGATGCGTATTTTTATCTAAAATATCAATTACTCTAGGATACTTTCTTTTCCATTTTGAAGTAAATGTTTCAAGGTTTGATAATGCTTCTTCTAATTTGGATGCATTATATACTTCTTTGAAATCATCCAGTATTTCTTTTCTATCTGTCACACGTACTTTGGCCGCTATATTTCTAGATATATGCACTAGACATCTTTGAATTTTAGCTGCTGGAAAAGTCTGTTCAATAACTTCTTCCATACCAGCTAGACCATCTGTACAAAATAACGATACACTTTCTAAGCCTCTTGATTTGAAATCTTCTAGAAGTTCTTTCCAAATTTCAGCAGATTCGTTGGGTGCTATAGAGTATCCTAAAATCTCTTTTGTACCTTCAACAGTAATACCAACTGCTATATGTACTGCTTCTTTTGCGACAGTATCTCTTCGTAGGGCCATGCATGTTGCATCCGTATAAACAACAGCGTATTCTTTAGATAACTGTCTAGATTTGAATTTATCAATGTTTTCTATACATTTATCTGTAATATTGCTTACTGTTTGTTTAGAATAACTAGCACCGCATAAATGATTGACAATACTAGAAATATCTTGATTGGATAATCCCTTATCAAATAGGTCAATGATTGTTTGATCAGTAGAATGATCATGTCGACGATATTTAGGAAGCAGACTTGAGTAAAATAGACCTAAACGATCTCTAGGCATTTTAATATTGAGTACACCATATTTAGTATTGAATGTACGAATATAGCTTCCATTTCGATAATCTTCATTATTACTTCTGTCATAACGTTCATAATCTAGAAATAAAGTTAGTTCGTGTTCAAGAATTTCATTGATAGATTTTTCAAGTTCACTTCTAAAAAGTTCGGCAACAGCTTCCTCAAAAAGAGGAAGATTATTGTCATTAGCAATTAGATTTTTCATTAAAGATGTAGTAAAATAGTTCATGGGCATATCTCCTTAGATTAATGTTTTGGTCGACTTAATTTTACTAGGAAATATGTCCATTTTCTATAAT
>NZ_RCYB01000203.1 GCF_004168205.1 Catenibacterium sp. co_0103
CAATAACCTGTTCTTCTGATTCTACAGAACAAGGACCAGCAATAAGAGCCATATGGCCTCCACCTACTTTAACACCATCTACATCCACAATAGTATCTTCAGGATGGAATGCACGGTTAGCCAATTTATAAGGCTGTTCAACTCTCATTACTTTTTCTACAGAAGGTGAAACTTCAATATCTCTAGGATCTACTTTAGTCGTATCACCAATTACACCACAGATAGTCACATCATGACCTACAACTAAATGAGTTTCTAATCCTTTTTCTTCTACCTTAGCCTGGATTTTCTTCACATCTTCTTCACTTGTTTTTGGTTTGAATACAATAATCATAATCTTTTCTCCTCTTATCTTCTACCTGTATAAATAAAAGACTCTCATCCTATAAGGACGAGAGTGTATCTTCGTGTTACCACCTTATTTTATATATCTATCACTAGATATATCTCAACGAGTACTATCATACTCTGACAATATAACGGTTGTGACCGGAAACGCCTACTTCATTCAACGATCTACTCCAAGATGAATTCAATATCCCTCAAACATCCTTTTACACCAGCCAAGGATTCTCTATGCTTCTTTGAGATATCTACTATTTCTTTTCATTGTATTTATACTTAGTAGTTCTTAATTTGTGAACTCATCATACTGAATAATCACACTCATGTCAACTGCTTTTTCTATTTTTCTTATACTTTTACACAATATTTATGTATTATCTAAATATTATACTTTAATTAGATTAATACAATAGTAACTAGAACCATTCTTACAATACAGGGCAGGTATGCTTTTTGAAAGTTGATCTACTTTACCAATGACTTCTAATTGATATTTTATTGTTTCACCTGATACAGTATGAATAGTAAGTTTATCCCTATTCTTTAATGACTGCACCTGTTTCAATAATGATTCTGGAATGATTATATTCTTATTCTTATAATGTGGAAGGCTTTCTTCATGACCTATAACCCACTTGATATCATTGACTTGAAGTATCGCATATATATCATGTCCATCTATATCTAAATAAGCATCCTCAGATGAAATATATGAATCGGGGATTAATTGTTTTGTTTGAGTATATAGTGTTTGTATATCCTTTATTTCTTTATTCTGTCGATAGAATGAATAACCAAATAAAGCACAAGACACTAGGATGCAGAAACATCCGGGTCTTTAATTTTTGTGGGGGTCAGACCTTCGCTCTAAATATTTGGGGGTCTTGGAAACAGCACCTTTAAATCTGTGGGGGTCACACTGTGGCTCC
>NZ_RCYB01000204.1 GCF_004168205.1 Catenibacterium sp. co_0103
GTAGCAGAGTAAACTCTGCTGCAAAGGGTGCTGTCAACCACCCTATGATGTAACGCCACTTTAGATAGCAATATCTATTGGGGTTAAAGGTCGGAGGTGTAAACCGTTAATACGACTGGGCAGTTACAAGCCCATGACCTTTAGGTCGTGGGTAGTTGACCTGCAGTAAATGTTTTACCTTCTTTGATAGATTCAATACCTTTTCTTAATTCTTTGTCTAGTTCTTCTTGTGTCATACCACCAATTGCGGTTGGTTCTGTATATGTCATATCTATCACCTCTTTAGTCTAAAGTAAGTATTATTAACATGTATTACAAGACAAAAAAGATGAAAGAATATACTTTCTATACTGTAAACAATAATACTACAAAACCCATAAGTACAAACAATACAGGTAGGATAATCGCAATAAATTTGTTAGATGCTTTCTTATACCAATAAGGGATGAGTGATAAGCCAAATAGAATTATACTGGCTGCAAATAGATAATCACCTTCCATGATACCTACACAGCCAAATAGAGCTATACCTACACCAATAAGAGTACGAATAATATCAGATATAAGAAATACAGAACCTATTGCTTTTTTCTGTATTCTTTTTTCTTTTCATCTTCTTTTCATATCTTGTGTATTCGTTATCTAAAGTACTATCACATACAGGACATTTCTTCATTCCCGGTTCTACTCTACATCCACATTTAGGACAGATCATTATTTCACCTTCTCATAAGCTATTCTAGGTGTGCCATCTTCTACATAGATAATTCCTGTTTCTTGAAAACCGTTTTTTAATATGACCTTCTGCATAATCTTATTATCTTTATGTGTATCAGCTCTTAGATGTGCACATTTTTCACTACAGAAGTCCACTGCTTTCTTAAATACTTGATGCATAGTGCCATCACTCGCAATACGATGAATCGTACCATAAGTACTGTGATCAAGCCATGCACCTTCTATTTCCTTATATGTAGGATCTTCTCCTATAATAAACGCAAATACACTATGTATAATAGAGTTTTCTTCCATTACAAAGAGTTGCTGTTTATGAATGTCTTCTTCTAATGTTTTTAAATCCGGATAACGGCTGTTCCACTGATGTGGGTTCCCTGTTTGTCTCATAAATGCTTTCGCAATATCATATATTTCTAATATTCTTTCTATATCTTCTATTCTTGCTTCTCTAATAATCATGATTTCCTCCATTTCCCCGCGCCTTCGTTGCGCGGACACAAATATATAACCAAACTCAAATCCACCAAAACTA
>NZ_RCYB01000205.1 GCF_004168205.1 Catenibacterium sp. co_0103
CCCTTGATGATAAAACTTAATAGAAATATTATGAAAGTTGATTTATGTCTTGACAACGGTCATTTCATAACAGTAATTAAGATAATATTAAGGAGCAGAAAAATGATAACTGACGAAGAATACAAAAGGATTCTAAAACAATTTCATAAATTTTCTGACAGGCATATCCTGGCTGTAGAAACCGATATGCCTTATTCTGATGTGCTTAAAGTAGTGGCTCTTTCTGATAAGATACGCAAAGCTGGGAATGAGCTTGTTGGTCTTATGAGAAAGAATTATAACCAGCTTATGCGTACAAAGAGATACCGTAAATTATTATTTCTGTATGGTAATTCTAAAGATAAGGATAAACGAAAAACTTATGCCAATCAACTTAATGAAATGCAGAAAGCTTATAATATTACATGGGAATGCTGCAGAACGTCCATGATTCCAATAGGCAAGAAATATGGTGTAGACGCTGTATTCGCTCTGACTAAAGCCAAAGATATATGGCGTGGTATCGAAAAATGCTTGTATGGTAATGGTAATACCATTCATTTCTCAAGATATGGAGAACTGCCTTGTATAAGGGCAAAACAGATGAATCGTGGTATACCTATATCCGTTACAGATAATAAACTTCATTTCAAACTTGGCAGGATGGTATTTGGAACACAAATAAATGATAGATTCCAGCAGGATGAAGTAGACGCGGTTTTATCATATCTTGCCGAATCTGATATTTTGGATGACAGGGCTGTTAATACTCTTATTAAAGATGGCTATTGCATAGATACATACAGACCCTGCTATGCTACGCTTGTTCCCAGGATGATAAGAGGTAAATACAGAGTATATTTACATTTAACCATCGAAGGCAAGGCAAAACCTAAATATGATAGATTTGGCAGTCCAAGACATAAATATGGCAAAGGTATTATAGGTGCTGATATTGGTACACAGACAGTTGCTTATACATCTGATACTGAGGTGGGCTTGAAGAATCTTTCAGAGCGTGGCAACAGTATTCAGACTTCTGAGAGAAAAGAACATCTGCTTTATCGTGCTATGGACAGGTCAAGACGTGCAACTAATCCGCAGAATTATAATGATGATGGTACTGTTAAAAAAGGCCGTAAAACCTGGAAATATTCAAATCATTATAAGGAGCTGAAAACAAAGCACTCTGAACTATGTCGCATCAATGCCATAAACAGACAGCTTGCAATAAATGAAGACGCTAACCATTTAAGAAGTCT
>NZ_RCYB01000206.1 GCF_004168205.1 Catenibacterium sp. co_0103
GGTCAGACCTTCGCTCTAAATATTTGGGGGTCTTGGAAACAGCACCTTTAAATCTGTGGGGGTCACACTGTGGCTCCCACTTTTTTAGATATTTTTGTGTAATTAAAAACCTTTCGCTGTATCATTAATTTGCTCATATCAACTCAAAGCGAAAGGAGATCACAAATTGAATAATGATCTAAAAATTATTTTAGGGGATTATGAATCCTTTGTACAGTCTCATACGACTGAAATCAATGAAAAAGAAGTGATTTATTATATCACGCTTAAGAGAACCATTATATCCTGTCCAGAATGCGGCAGTAGAATGAATATTAAGGACTATAGAAAATGTAAAGTCATACATAACATGATAAGAGGCAAAAATACCTCCCTGATACTAAAAAAGAGAAGATTAGTATGTCCTCAATGTAATAAGGTGGTGACAGAGGAAAACCCTTTTACAGAGAAAAGTCACAGCAGATTATCTCAAACCTCAGAAATGGAAATCATGAATAAACTTAAAGAACCTACAACTACTTTTTCACTGGTTGCTAGATTCTTTAACACAAGTCCTACTAAAGTCGTTGAAATATTCGATAAGTATGGTCAGATGCGTAGACAGCCTTTACCTGAGATTATATGTATTGATGAGAAGCACTGGAAACATAAAGGACAAAACAGATACATGTGTGTTATTCTTAATTTTAAGACCATGGAAATTGTAGATATCATTGATGGAAGAACCAAGAAGGCCTGGTCAAGTTATACTCAGATAATCGATAAAAAAGAACTCGCTAAAGTCAAATATATCTCTATTGATATGTATGAGACGTACAGATTTGTGAGAAATCAATACTTCCCTGGGGCAGTATTGTTATGCGATTCATTTCATGTCATAAAAAATATCAATAAAGTCCTAGATGATATCAGAATTAAAGTAGGCAAAAGATACCAAAAGGATAGTACTGAATATTATCTTCTCAAAAAGTTTCACTTCCTTATATTGAAAAACTACAATGATATTCCGTTCAACAAGGCAAGATACAATAAAAAGCTTAAAAGATATATAGACTATCATCAGTTGCTTGAAATAATCCTAAGCATAGATAAGGAACTAACAGAAGCATACAATCTAAAGGAACAATATATAGCCTTTAATCATTATGCAACTTCTGAAACCTGCAGAGAATGGCTTTCAAGAATA
>NZ_RCYB01000207.1 GCF_004168205.1 Catenibacterium sp. co_0103
AAGTCTGTTCTGGAATTTTCGCAGAAAATAGAGCGTGAATCGTTCATTTTTTTGATAATGTGATTTAAAGTTTTCTCAAGTTGTTTATAGTTGTCCATAATGTATACCTCCGACGACATCTATAAACAATTGGCCAATAATCAATATATAAATATTGATTATTGGCCTTACATTTTTGGGCTTTTGTCAAGAGCAAATAAAAAAGGCATACATTTTGTTTGTATGCCTTGATAGCTGTCAATTCTTAACTTGATGACACTGCCCGAAGGTTCTTTTATGCTTTAATAATCTTTAATAAGGGTTCATTCTTTTCTAATAATCCAAATAAGAATGCACCGATTTCTAATACAACAACTTCACCTACAAATACATAAACTGCATTTAATAGGAATGGTGTATGGAATGCAAGTGTTAATTCAATACCAACAATGATACCGTTGATTAATCCACCTAAGATACCACCAACATAACGATTAGATACTTTGTTCATAGCAACTACTGCAAGTAAAGTCGCAAATGTACCAAATACCATATCATATGCACCAAGAGATGATGGAACGTTCGCAATGAAGCATCCTAATACTAATCCTGGGATATATTTCTTATTGTAGAATGCAAGGAAGATCATTACTTCTGAAATTCTCATCTGCACCTGACCATAAGAAATTGGCGCTAAGCCAATAGTAAGTGCTGCGTAGACTGCAGCGATGACTGCGTTTAATGCAATCGTTTTAACGTCTAGTTTTTTCATATTCGATTTTCTCCTTCTTCTAAAGAACAGTTAGAAGCCAAACATCATGAATTATATTCATATGTTCTTAGTTTTTTATACTGGGTTTGGCTCTCGAACCAGTTCCCAACTACTATATCATTTATAAGTATAGGAGACAAGAAAAAGAGTAAAAAAAAACGAGTCAAGCGGTACTTGACTCATCGGCTCATCGCATTTTAAATTGCGACCTGGCAGCTTGCTATTGTCGCGTCTTCACACTATCATCGCCGTTATGATGCTTAACTTCCGTGTTCGGGATGGGAACGGGTGTGTCCATCATGCTATCGCCGCCAGATCCTCG
>NZ_RCYB01000208.1 GCF_004168205.1 Catenibacterium sp. co_0103
GAGAAAACTTTAAATCACATTATCAAAAAAATGAACGATTCACGCTCTATTTTCTGCGAAAATTCCAGAACAGACTTCATTCGTTCTCGTAAACTGGATTTTCAAGATACCATCAAAATCCTCTTCTGCATGGAAAACGGCTCCTTAAGAGATGAACTATTTAAGTCTTTTGATAATGCACTTGATACACCTACTGCATCTGCGTTTGTGCAGGCTAGAAATAAAATCAAGGTGGATGCTTTTAAACATATTTTCAATAAGTTTAATGATAGAACTCATGAAGACATACTGTATAAAGGATATCGTCTTCTCGCTATTGATGGGAGTGAATTGCCAATCGATAATTCCATATATGATAAAGAAACAAGAGTTCTAAGAACAGGCGGTACCAATAAGCCTTATTCCGCATTTCATATTAATGCCAGCTACGATCTCCTTGAGCGATCATATGATGATCTTATTATACAGGGTCAGGCAGTAAGGGATGAAAATGATGCTTTCTGCCAGCTTGTGGATCGTTATCAGGGAAGGAAAGCAATTTTTATAGCAGACAGAGGATATGAATCTTATAACGGTTTTGAACATGTTGCGAAATCTGGAAACAAGTATCTTGTCAGAGTCAAGGATATCAATTCTAAAACCAGTATGACAAGATCTTTAGGGCCGTATCCGAATGATGAGTTTGATATTGACGTGTTTAGAATGCTTACTCTGAAATGTACATCAATGATAAAAGCATGCCCTCAGCTATATAAAGTATGTCCTACTAATATGCGATTTGACTATATGTCTAAAGAAGATCCCTGGTATGAGTTTAATTGCAGGACAGTTCGATTCAAAATCACTGAAGATACATATGAATGTATAATTACTAATCTTGATAGGACTAAATTCTCATCTGAAGACATCAAGGAACTATATAATAAACGCTGGGGTATAGAGACTTCTTTCAGACATGTAAAGTATGCAATAGGTTTGAACTCACATCACGCAAAGAAGAGAAAATATATAAAGCAGGAGATTTATATAAGTCTTACTCTTTATAATCTG
>NZ_RCYB01000209.1 GCF_004168205.1 Catenibacterium sp. co_0103
AAGAATGATGCTTGTCAGTATATACCATATGATTCTTACTGGAGAGACATTTAATCCTTCAGATTATGAATCATTTAAAAATCCTAAGCCACCTATAAAGCAACAAGTTTTAACAGAAGAATCAGCGATAGAGTTTCTTAAGAAATCAGGTTTTGACGTTTCTAAATTAACTAAACCATAATATTCAATTATTCTATTTTTTCTAAATTATTCAAACTTATTTTTAAGTTTGTCTTTTTTTATACGTTTTGATTGATTTTTGTTTCACACTTATAACTGAGAAAGACATATTATCATATTCAGGGACATCTACAAGGTTTATAGAGTAGGTATTTATAAAGTTCTTTAGTCTGCGTAATATCTTGGTTCTATCATTAATTGTTAGTGGTTGATAGAATGGCTGTGGGAAATCAAGTGTATAACCAGTATCCACAAAATGTCTTAATCCCTGCAAGATATAGAGTCCTGATAGATGATCTTTATTACGCTTCACAAACTGTTTTATATGCATAGAATGTTTCTTGAACGATTCCACAAAATCATTATCTTCTAAAAAAACTGGAAATGGATCGTCCTCTTGATAGACTGCACCAATAGGAGGTGCATAGAGAATACAATTGAAATCTTCTATCACATCACTTTTATTGTCCTTATTAGTGATTAAACACTTTGTTTCCTTTAAATATTGATTAAATAGTATTTCATACGCATCATATGTTTCTGCCACTCAAAATGTGATTAAATATACTCACATCGAGATAATGTAAGTTCTTACGAACATTACTTACTATGTCATCGTGCATGCTTTGGATTGACAGAAATCATATCTACTCACAAGTTCTAGTGCACTCCATAGTCGTAAATTCCCGAAATAGCTTTCGGTACATACCTACGTTTGCGTTTATTTATGCAACTTCGTAAGTTGTAGCATCTCTCAGATTAAGTGCAGCATTGAAATCTCTGTCTTCGATATAGCCACAGTCACATCTGAAAATTCTATCTGAAAGCTTTAAATCTTTCTTGA
>NZ_RCYB01000210.1 GCF_004168205.1 Catenibacterium sp. co_0103
AAAATAAAAGTCAGAATAATATATCTGCTGATATATCATCTGACTTAAATTCTAGCATTATTAACTTAATGACATTGCCACAACGGTGCTTTTGTTTTGCAGCATAATCCGCAAAGCTGGCTTTTCTCCATGGATGATTCATTGGAGGAATATACTTTTTCTTTTCTTTCTTAGGTGCTCCTCAGGAGCATCAAATTCCTTTGATACTAGTTCATGTTCAGCTACTTCTTCCATCAGATAAAGTTTATCATCGACATTTGCCAGAAGCTGTCCATCGAATGTCTCTATGACCATGCATTTAGTCTTTCCTGAAAAATATCTTCTGTCTCCATTTTCGGTCACAGGAAAATAAAATTTATCCTTGAATCTAATGCAGTGGCCACTATCGATAGTTCTAGTTGAAAGTACTGCAAGAGTACGATTGATTTCCTCTATAGATGGTTGCTGATTATTCGCAAGGAACAGCACCGCCAATCGCATAAAGTGCACCACCTATATCACCAACTGCACCACTAGTCTAAAAATCAGAATATATACAACTGCACCACCTCATGGGTGGTCTTTTTGTACTATCATGATATTGGAGACAATGTCTCTAATATTATGAAAGGAGCCGAAAAATTATGGCCGTAAAATTCAATCTGAGACTGTGCCTGCAGCTAATGGATCAGGGAATTTCTCTTAATACCATTTCCAAGCAATACCACATAAGCAAGCACACCTCATCGAAAGTAAAACGAAGAAAGGAGGAATTAGAATTTGATACTGCAAAATTAGAGTGTTATTCAGATACGGAATTAGGAAAGCTGTTCTTCCCTAATCTTTATGAAAGTGAAGACATTTATGCCCCTATAGACAATATGAAATGACGAGGAGGAAACAAAAAAAGTAACTCTCCTTAATTGTTCAATCGTGGATTTACCATTATACTTTGAGTAGAAATAAAAATTCATAGTATTGTGGGATTACCGCAAACAAATAAGGAGGGTTACCTATGAATAGAATAATAAAAATTGGGAT
>NZ_RCYB01000211.1 GCF_004168205.1 Catenibacterium sp. co_0103
ATATCTGCATCTGGTAGTTCTTCGAGAATTTCTAAGGCAATGGTTCCCTGACCTTCAATGACATCTTCATCATCAAACGGATGTACAAATGTATAGCCATGTTCCTTCTGCAATTCTACTGCCTTATTATAAGCATCATCATAGACTTCACCATGAAGAACCACTTCAGCACCTAATGCCTTAGTAGCATCTACTTTAATAAGTGGTGTATGGGCAGGCATAACGATTGTAGCCTTAACACCTAACTGCTGGGCGGCATAAGCCATACCCTGAGCATGGTTTCCTGCACTTGAGGCAATAAGTCCTCGAGACTTGGATTCATCATCCATCTTCATGATCTTATTATAAGCACCTCTAATCTTGAATGCGCCAGTTCTCTGTAAGTTTTCTGGTTTGATATAAACAGTATTTCTACTTTCTTTAGAAAAAGCTGGGCTATAAATCAAAGGTGTAGGAAGAATGACTTCATCCACTCTCTTCTTTGCCTCTTCAAAATTCTTTAGTTCTAACACTTAAATCCCCCTCTCAAAAATCTGTTTTTCACATTATAACATCATTATTATTCTATTAAAACTAAATTTTTACTTAATTTTATAAAAAAGGAATAGCTGATTGCTATTCCTTAATTGATACGCTGGATTTCAAATCCATTCTTTTTAAATGTTTCAATTATTGTATCGATATGAGATTCCCCATTTGTTTCACAAGTGACTCTTAATTCTACTTCAGAGAATCTTGCGAAGTTCTTGAACTGGTTATGGTCTGCAGTGACAACGTTCGCATTACATTCATTAAGAATATGAGCCACCTTTTCTAACTGACCTGGACTATCTGGAAGCTGTAATGAGAACGAAAAGATTCTACCTCTTTCAATCAGTCCCTTATTGATCATAGAAGAGATAGAAAGCACATCAATATTACCACCAGAAATGAGTGAGACAACCTTCTTATTCTTTTCATTGAGTTTCTTTAATGCAGCAAGTGAAAGAATACCTGAGTTTTCAGCTACAAGCTT
>NZ_RCYB01000212.1 GCF_004168205.1 Catenibacterium sp. co_0103
GTAGCACAGCTTGGTAGTGCACCTGGTTTGGGACCAGGGGGTCGCAGGTTCAAATCCTGTCTTCCCGACCATTTATTTGGGGCCTTAGCTCAGCTGGGAGAGCGCCTGCTTTGCACGCAGGAGGTCAGGAGTTCGATCCTCCTAGGCTCCACCAATTTAATTAATCATATACATGGCGGGATAGCTCAGTTGGCTAGAGCATTCGGTTCATACCCGGAGTGTCGGGGGTTCAAATCCCTCTCCCGCTACCATTTGATTAAAAAGTACTCTGATAGATGAGGACCCTTAGCTCAGTTGGTTAGAGCCACCGGCTCATAACCGGTTGGTCGCTGGTTCGAGTCCAGCAGGGTCCACCAAATTACATATCGCGGGATGGAGCAGTCTGGTAGCTCGTCGGGCTCATAACCCGAAGGTCGTTGGTTCAAATCCTTCTCCCGCAACCAAAATGGTCTGGTAGTTCAGTTGGTTTAGAATGCCGCCCTGTCACGGCGGAGGTCGCGGGTTCGAGCCCCGTCCAGACCGCCATTTTGGTTCCGTAGCTCAGTCGGTAGAGCAGAGGACTGAAAATCCTCGTGTCGCTGGTTCGATTCCGGCCGGAACCACCATTAGAATGATGCAGGTTTACCCAAGTCCGGCTGAAGGGATCGGTCTTGAAAACCGACAGAGGATTAACGTCCTGCGGGGGTTCGAATCCCTCAACCTGCGCCATTAATAAATATAACTCAGGATTCATTCCTGAGTTTTTTTTGTGCATTATTTCAAATACTATATTTTAGTGGTTCTTATTGGATAAGCATTTTAGTTACCTAACTCTCGATGCTATCCTTTTTTATTACTCCCCTATTTTTTTAGGCAAAGAAAAAAAGAGGCTGTAACGGGTAAATAACTCATTATAGTTTCATAAAAAGCAAAAGACGGACCGAGGTCCGTCTTTTGTGGTATATTTAGTTTGCAATGATACACCAACAAGATTATACGGCATATCAGACATATGCGCTAC